>NZ_JACJEK010000009.1:0-182468 GCF_014164015.1 Pseudoalteromonas sp. SR41-1 | reverse complement strand
GAGTATGTTCGTTAATCATAATGTGCCCTCAAACAAGATTTGAAGATCTGATCATGACATTGAGATTTAGTTCAAAAAAATCCCCGCTAATTTCTTAGCAGGGATTTGTGTATAAGAGACAGCTGTAAAGCGGCTTTTTTGTATTTAGTTGGATGGAGCTTTACGCCCAACCTTCGTAGCGCTTACGACGTGACAGCACTATCGTTAATATAATACCTAAAAACAGGCCTAAAAACGCAATAGCACCACCGTAAGTAAGTAGCTGGCGTTTCTCTTTTGAGCTAGCAGCTTCTTTTTGAGTGCGCTCTTGCTCTAGCGTTGTTTTAAGCTTAGTAATTTGAGCAGATAACTGCAGATTTTGATCTGTTAAAGTTTGGTTTTGTTCTTGTAGCTGTGGAAGTTCTATTTGAGCTTGGCGTAGCTTTTCTTGCATAGTGCTCATTTCGCTACTTAGTGTTTTGTACTGTTGGTGTAAGCCCGCTGTTTTAGTAATAAACTTAGTTTCTATCCAGCCTTCGCGGTCTTTATCATCTTTAATTTTTATAAAGCCGTTTTCTTCATTTGATAACAAGGTTAACTTTGTTCCAGCATCTACAGAGCCGAGTAGTCGATAATTTTTACTCGCCCCAGAGCGCATAAAAGTGTATAGATTATCGATAATATAAGCGGTGTTTGCATTCGTTGAATTTGCAGGTTGTGCTTCTTGTGCATAACTCATGAATGTGGTGGCTGTTAAAAGTAGCCCTAATAAACAATGTTTTAGCATTTATCTACCTTGTTGATCTAACTGCGTCCGTTATGAACGTGATTTTTATTTCACATAAGTAGTTAGATAGTATGGATTAAATAGATCAATAGCAAGACTGATATTGTAACCCAGTACGGTAACGCAGGAGTAGTTATCGAGTCCACTAGGTTACAAGCCTCACGCTGTGATTAAATTGCTCCTAGATAGAACGAATTTTAATCCGCAAAGGTCATCAAGCCCTAAAATAAGGTTAAAAAATTTGCATTGTTAAGGCGCTTTGTTTATTTTGAGCACTTATTTATTTTAAAGGTAATCCGCAAACCGAATGGATACTGAGATAGAACTGAAATTTTTGGTATCAGATGCCGTTATTCCACTGATCCCCTCGTTAATTACTCAATTTGCAAAAACGGTGAAGAATAAACCGTCTCGCAGCTTACAAAATGCATACTACGATACGCCAAGCAGAGAGCTTAGAGCGCTTGATATAGGCTTTCGAACGCGTTGTTCTGACAGCGAATGCGAGCAAACTATAAAGCTTGCAGGTGAAGTGGTAGGTGGTTTACACCAACGTCCAGAGTACAATTTACCAATTGAATCAAGCCGCCCTAATTTAATGGCGTTTGATGCTGATATTTGGCCTCATGGCATGCAAATAAGCGCCATCTCAAAAAACCTGTATCCAATATTTAGTACTAACTTTATTCGTCGTACTTGGTTAATTGAAACCGAAAGTGGCGCTAAAATTGAAGTCGTACTCGATAAAGGTGAAATTGCGGCTTCGGGTAAAATTGAAATTATTAGCGAGCTAGAAATTGAGCTAGTTGAGGGCAGTCGTAATGAGCTGTTTGCATTTGCAGATATACTAGTTAGCCAAAATTGCATACGCTTAGGTTTGTATTCTAAGGCCGCGCGTGGTTATCGACTTGCTGATGAAAAACCTTTAATGCCAAGCAAATCTATTGGTTTTGTACAATTACCAAAGTCGACTACTCAAGAGCGTGCTTTAGTTGAAGCCATGAACTTTGGCATTCGCTTTGTACAAAAGCACGAGCAATGCTATTTCGATAAGCCAAGTTTAAAAACACTTAAACGCGTAACTGACGGCATCAGTTTAATCCGCCATACTTTTTGGCTATACGACGATATAGTATCTAAAGAAAGTACAGAGCACTTACGTACCGAACTTAAATGGTTATTAAGTGAATTAGCGTGGGTAGAAAACGCGATTCAATTAAAAACGTACACGTCTAAACGCCATGCTTTTTATAAAAAAATTAATGCGGCGCCAGCACTTGCTCAAGTCATTGGAGACTTAAAAGAGTTACAGCCAAGCATTGACGATATAAATGCACTGTTTCACAGCGCACGTTATAATCGTTTATTACTATCGTTAACTACCTGGTTAATCGATAAGCAATGGCGTAAAGACTGGGGGCAAGCAGAGCTTCAAGCGGCTGAGCAAAATGTGTCGTCTATTGCCAATAGGCTTTTCAATAAAGACTGGAAAAACCTGCACGAGTTGCTTCCAAAGGAGCAAACACTCGATGTCGCTTCGTATTTAAACCTACGAACTCAGCTTGAAAATAGCCTACTGAGCGGTAACTGTTTAGGATCGTTATTTGATAAAGAAGAACGCCTAGAGTTTAGATTGCCTTGGCTTGATATTTCTCATGGTATTTATGAATTAAGTACGCTTGAGTATTTAAAGCAATTATGTGCAGGGCAAGAGGACGAACAGCTTGCTAAAATCCAGTCATGGCTTGAACAAAAGTCTGAATATTTGGTCAGTGCCATGGAGCAAAGTCGCCTTGCTTCACTTGACATAGAACCTTACTGGCAAAAATAAATGATGCGCTTTTGTAATAAAATTCAGTTGCAAAAGTGTTTATTCGTTATTTTTTTATTAGTTAGTTTTAACACTTACGCTGAGCCCATATGGCATTTGTATAAAAACAAAAATGGCGTAAGTGTGTATTATCAAAGCCACAGTGATAATACCTTTGAAGTAAAAGCGCAGATGAGCGTGAAAGGCGTATCCACCAATGAGTTTTTAGAATTACTTAGTGATACCGATGCCGCACCCCAATGGCTCGAAAATATATCTCAGGTAAAGGTTATTAAGCACATAAGCCCATCAGAAAATTTAGTGTACAGTTATTTTAATTCTCCTTGGCCTGTTAGAGATAGAGATAGCATTACTTATTCTTGTTATTCACAGTTGACTGCAAATAAAAGCCAATTGCTTATTAAGGCTCGCCCTAATAAGCAGCCCAAAAACAATGGCGTTATAAGAATTACTACTTTAAATGCACGCTGGCTGCTGAGTGAGGACAAAGGCCGCCTTGATATTGAGTACCAAGTATATGCTTTGCCTGATGGGGCAATACCTACTTGGCTAAGCAATAAGGTCGGATTGAAAAGTACTTACATCACATTTATGAACTTGCATCATATGCTCACAGATAAAAAATACACTCCAAAACTACCTGTAATCAAAGCAGGTCAATGCTAAATATCGAATATATAATAATTTAATGGTGTGTTGAGTAGTCTTTAACTACGCTTAAGCAATAATGACACGCTATTATTTGGAGAATTGATGAAGTATTTAGTGGCTATATTATGTTTGATACACAGCTCATTCTTATTAGCTCAAGAATATACCTTTGGTGTAGTGCCGCAATACGAGCCGCAAAAGCTAAATACTATTTGGCAACCTTTGTTAAAACAAGTAAGTAAGCAAACAGGGGTAACAATAAAGCTAATTACAGTTGAGTCTATTCCTGTATTTGAAAAAGCCTTTGCTAATGGCGAGTACGACTTTGCATACATGAACCCATGGCATAGTGTTGTAGCATACGAAAAACAGGGATATTTACCATTAATAAAAGATGCAGGGCGAAAGCTGCAAGGTATTTTGCTCGTAAACAAAGACAGTGATATTGATAATTTAAGCCAACTAGAGGGCGCTGAAATAGCATTCCCTGCACCTAACGCATTAGGTGCGTCATTATTAATGAGAGCTGATTTAGCATTGTTATACGGGCTAACAATAAAGCCTGTATATGTCCAAACTCATCCATCGGTATATTTAAATGTAGCACTGCACTCAACAATGGCGGGCGGTGGTGTAATGGGCACATTTAAACAACAACCAGAAAGCTTACAAAACAAACTCAAAATTCTTTATAAAACGCGTGAAATTAGTCGCCACCCAATTGTCGCCCACCCAAGGGTTGATGCTGCAATACAGTTAAAAGTGCAACAAGCTATTTTAGATATAGGGCAAAGCGCAGAGCATAAACATTTACTTGCAGGTATCCCAATTATTAAACCTAGTATTGCAACTTTAGCAGAGTATCAGCAGTTAACTCAGTGGGGCTTGCGCTCATTTTATGTTGAAAATTAGAGGGTTTCGTAGTTTAAGGGCGCAAAGCTTTATTGTTGTATTGCTTTGTGGCTTGCTTATGGCATGTCTTTTTATGTTTTACGCATTACCTGAACAAGCGCGTTGGGTAAACGATGGGCTTTCAAAGGCTGCTCAGCGTTCTTTAGCGCAGTTATCGACTTCTATAACGACTCCGTTGTTAACTAGGCAGTATGCAGAGCTATATGAAGAGATAGACAGTCAACTTCAAACTCGCCCTAATTGGAAAAGTATTAAAATTGTTGATGTTGATTCAAAAAATCAATTGTATCCGCTTGATAATTGGGTTGGAGCAAATGAAAACGGCGACATGCTGTTATCTCAACAGGTGATATTTTTAGACAAACCGCTGGCTAATATTAGCTTGGTTGTTAATTTTACTAATGAAATTAACGAATCTTCAAAACTTCATTACACCTTAATATATATACAATTTATTATTTTAGTTATCGTTTTTATAGGTTTGGCTTGGCTGGTGGATTACAGGGTTACATCGCCGTTGAGGACGCTAAAACTTGGGTTTTCACGTTTAGCCAAAGGCGACTTTGATTGCCATATAGATAAACAACAACAAAATGAAGTGGGCAGTGTAATAAATGCATTTAATAATATGGTTGATGAGGTTGCGAATAACCATCAAAAATTAAATGCATTACGAATTCAAGCTGAGTCTGCAAGTAAAGCAAAGTCAGATTTTATGGCCAGTATGAGCCACGAATTAAGAACTCCATTAAATGCAATTTTAGGCTTAGCCCAGCTGTATGGATATGATGAGAGTGCAAATAAAGTACAAAAAGAAAACGCGAAAAGCATTTATCAAGCTGGAGAACATTTACTATTACTCATAGACGATGTGCTTGATTTAACAGCTATTGAGTCGGGTAATATGCAGTTTAGTTTTTCTTATGTGCCTATTAAAAGCATATTAGAAGAGTCAGTAGAGCTTGTCACTGAGCTTATTAAAGGGCAATCAATAACACTGCAAACTCACGGTTTTGAGTCCTTAGAAGGGTTGAGTATTTATATTGATCAGCGCCGCTTTAAACAAGTGATGCTTAACTTGCTTTCAAATGCGATTAAATACAACAAACCAAATGGCAGTATTAATATTAATTGTCGGGTGTTAAGTAATAAACAATGCGAAATAGATGTAATAGATACCGGATGTGGATTTTCTCCAGATGACATTTCTCGCCTATTTAAACCTTTTGACCGCTTAGGCGCTGAAACCAGTAAAGTAAATGGAACCGGTATTGGTTTAGTGATAACTAAGCAGCTGGTAGAGCGCATGCAAGGGTCTTTGAGCGCACAAAGCGAGCAGCACAAAGGTTCTTGTTTTACGCTAAACTTTAACAGTTTTGATCAAACTGACTTGCCAGCACAAGTGCAAGCCCCTCAAATAACACAGCAAAGCTTAAATGCGGTAACGCTTCCTACGCTTGAGGTTTTAGTGGCAGAAGATCAAGTTACAAATCAGCAAGTGTTAAAACAGCAATTAACTATGCTTGGAGTGTGCTCTACTTTTGTAAGTAACGGTGAGCAAGCTTGGGAGGCCATACAAAATAAACGCTTTGATATTTTACTAACCGACATTCAAATGCCCTTACTCGATGGGTTAGGGTTAGCCAAAAAAATACGCGAAAACACTCATTTTGATGAACTGATTATAATTGCAATTACGGCCAACATTACCAAAAACAACATAGATAATTGTTATACTTGTGGAATGAATGGCTTTTTAACAAAGCCTATTGAGCTTGTTAAATTAAAGTCGTTATTGATGGAGCATTCTCAAACTATGGTCAATACACGTTCAGAAAAATCAGATGGTGAAAATATAGCTTCAGATAGTTTTGATCAATTAGATATTACGCTACTAAAAGCAATGCTTGGTGATGATCCTAGCGTACATTGCATGGTATTTAATGCGTTTTTACAAACAGCAGGGGAGCAAATTAAATTAGCTAACGCGTATGCTAAAAGTAAAAACTATGTTGATTTAGCTTTTCAGGCTCATGCATTAAAGTCGTCTTCAAAGTCTGTGGGGGCTATTGAGTTGGCAAATATATGCCAACAGATAGAAACACAGGCAGAGAGTGAAATAGTTAAAGGTGATTATATACAGCAGCTGGAAGAGTGCTTTAACGATGTAGTCACACAACTTAAAAGCTATTGTTTACGATATGAAAAACGCACATAAAAAATGGCTCTTAAAGAGCCATTTTTTGTTTTAGGTATATTAGTATTTAGCCGCTTGCCCTTTTTTGGGTAAAGCGTGCTGTATAAAGTCACGTAAATCGTTATTAGAGCTTTCTAAATCAGCGTGGCGAAGGTACATCATGTGTCCGCTTCTGTAGCCTTTAAAGCTCAAACGGTCTTTCATTTTACCGCTTGGGTCTAATTGCCATAACGTATATTTAGCGTCAAAGTAATTGGTTGCGCCATCAAAGTATCCTGATTGGATCATCACGTTTAAGTAAGGGTTTTGTGCCATTGCTAAACGTAGGTTTTCGCCTGTATTATTACCGGTTCTATCCCATGGGTGAACATTACCAAATAAATTATATTTTACATCCGTTTTATAGTTTAGCTCTTCACGCAAGTAGTGATTAATTGCAGGAGTGAAAGAGTGTAACCAAGAGGTAAGTTCAGCCCAGTAGTCTGGGGATTCACCCGCGTCTCTTTTATCCATTCCTAAATAACGAGAATCTAAGCGACCCACAGTTTGACCACGTTCACGTAGTAGCTCTTTCCAGAAAAACTGAGTTGGAATATCTAAGTTATTTTGCTCAACAAACTTTTCTGATAAGCCTGCGTAGTGCGCCATTTTTGTAATTATGCGTCGCTTTTCATCAGCATTAATAAAGCCACCTTTAGCAAGCGCAGGGATTAACTCATTTACAGTAAACTCTTCAACTTCAGGTAATAACTCATCAAGATCTTTAGCTTGTAAATCGGCGTTAAGTGCTTTGTGATACCAAGCAGTCGCTGCAAAGTAAGGTAGGCGGTTAGCTGCTTTAATCGGACCATCGCGCTTAATACCAATGTCAGTAGGTGATACGAGAACAACACCGTTTATGTACATCCACTGACTGTTTTGAAGCTCATGAGCGAGTCCAGATACACGTGTTGTACCGTAGCTTTCACCAATTAAAAATTTAGGCGAGCGCCAGCGCTGTGCTCTATTTACAAAAGTATTTAACCACTCAGCAAGGTATTTAATATCGGCATTAACACCAAAAAATAACTCTTTTTGTTTTGCTTTGGAAGGCAGTTCGCCTTTTTCGTTTTCAAGTACGCGAGAATAGCCAGTATTTACCGGGTTTACGTAAACAATATCGGCAATATCAAGTACAGAATATGGGTTGTCTTTTACGCCATAAGGTTGAATTGGATAGCCTTCGTCATCAATTTTTAATACGCGAGGGCCAGTATAAGCAAGGTGCATCCATACCGAAGCCGAACCTGGCCCGCCATTAAAAGAAATAAGTAATGGGCGAACTGTCCTGTCGTCAACTTTGTCACGTGTGTAGTAGGTGTATTGTAGTGTAGCAACCGCGTCGCCTTTATCATCCCATACAGGTTGTGTGCCTGTAGCTACGGTATAACTAAAACGCTGGCCATTAATTTTAGCCTTATGTTGGGTAGCTACTTTGCTGTCTACATCAATACGACGTTGGTTATCGGCAAGCGTGCTTGTACTAATTATTAATGCAATAACGGTTATCGGTAAACTGATAATACGACTAAGCTTCATTAGGTGTCCTTATTATTGTTGATACATCATTAAAGATAAAAATGAGTTAAATAACAAAAGTATTGAGACTAGTGGCCGATAATACTGGTTAAGTAAGGTATTAATACATTGAAAGGCGCGTATTAATCGCTTTTATAGTTATTTTGGATTTACTTTCTTTATTTAGTTAATTGCAAAATTCAGGTATATTGCGGCCTACTTGTATTGATTTTTTATACAGGCTATCACCAAAAAATCTAACGGATTACGCTTTCAAGCACATAAGTGCACTCTACACCGGATGTTTATGACTAATGCTATTGCAGTAATTGCGTGGTATTTGTCGTTTTGTGGTAAAACTAATTAAAGGTAAAGAGAAGCTTTATGCAAAGAGTATTAGTGGTTGAAGACAGTAAAGTAGTGCAGCAGGTACTTCGCCACTTAACTGCACAATACCTTGATGTGGCAATCGATTTTGCTTGGTCTTTAGCTGAATGTGCCACTTACGTAGAAAAATACGACTACACGCTTGCGTTAGTTGATTTAACCTTGCCAGATGCTCCTCACGGTGAAGTCGCAAAATATACTTTATCTAAAAAGATTCCTACGGTTGTTTTAACCTCAAAAATAGATGAGTACAAGCGCCAACAAATGCTTGAATTAGGTGTCGTTGATTATGTTATTAAAGATAATCGCGACTCTTACCATTACGCCGTTAAACTCGTTGCGCAATTGCTAAGAAACCAAGGTTGTAAAGCATTAGTAGCAGATGATTCATTACTGAGCCGCTCGTTAATGAAGCAAATGCTTGAAAAGCAATTGTTTGATGTGACAGATGCCCACGATGGACAACAAGCACTCGAAATATTAAAAGCTAATCCTGATATAAAGCTACTTATGACCGACTACGCTATGCCTTCTATGGATGGCTTTGAACTTGTTAAAGCGGTACGTAACTTTAGAGGCCGAGACGACTTAGCAATTATTGGCTTGTCGGGCGCGGGGAAACATGGCCTATCAGCGCGATTTATTAAATATGGCGCCAATGACTTTTTAACAAAGCCATTTATGAATGAGGAGTTTCATTGTCGAGTACTTCAAACAATGGAGCAACTATCGTTAATTTCAGATATTAAAGAAAGCGCGCATAGGGATCATTTAACAGGGCTTCATAATCGACGCTATTTTTATCAATATGCAGAAAAGCTCCTTAAAAGTAAAAACCAGAAAAATACTCTCGCATTGTTAGATATCGATTTTTTCAAAAATATTAACGATACATTAGGCCATGAGGGTGGCGATCAGGCTTTAAAGCAGGTTGGTTCATTAATCCGTACTACGTTTTCAAAGTTTACAGTTGCACGGGTTGGTGGAGAAGAGTTTGCCATAATATTACCTGAGATAGAGCTTGAACGTGGTCGTGAATACTTTGAAGCATTTAGAAAAAAGCTGGCTAGTTACGATTTTTCTATCAGCGATAAATCAATTAAAATTACTACAAGTATAGGCTTGGCAGACTTTCAAGACACTAGCTTGACGCAGGCAATGCGTGTTGCTGACAAAGCATTATACGAAGCTAAAAACCAAGGAAGAAACTGCGTGGTATAGCTCTGTTATATAAAGCTAAGCATGCAATTAATATATTGCACGCACCAATGTAGATAACTTGTTAAATTAACGCACCTAATTGGTGCGTTTTTTTTGTTATTTAGTTTCTGTTTTTCACTAACTTATTGTTTTAAAAAATATAAAAATAGTGGCACAAAGGTTGGATTGTTTAACCCAACAGGATAACAATAAAGAGTCCGAGGGGGCCGCTATGAAAATGATTAGTGCAATCATAAAACCATTTAAATTAGACGACGTGCGTGAAGCACTCGCTGATTTAGGAATTGAGGGGATGACAGTAGTTGATGTTAAAGGTTTTGGACGTCAACGAGGTCATACTGAGTTATATCGTGGTGCAGAATACCAAGTAGATTTTATTCCTAAGATCAAACTTGAAATTGCAACTCGTACTGAAAATTGTCAACGCGTTGTTGAAGCAATTACTAAAATTGCATCAACAGGTAAAATCGGTGACGGGAAAATTTTCGTGTACGACTTAGATCAAATTGTTCGTATCCGTACTGGCGAACTTGACGAAGAAGCAATTTAAGGGGGTCTCATGGAAAATACAATAATAGAACTAAAGTTTTCACTCGATACCTTCTATTTTTTAATATCAGGTATATTAGTAATGTGGATGGCAGCAGGTTTTGCCATGTTAGAAGCGGGCTTAGTTCGCTCTAAAAACACAGCTGAAATTTTAACTAAAAATGTCGCGCTGTATTCAATTGCATGTACGATGTTTTTATTAGTTGGCTACAACATTATGTATGTAGACAATGCCGAAGGTGGTTTTATTCCTTCAATAGGCGCTTTAATTGGCACACAAGCTGCTGATGCTGACCATTCTTTAGAATCTGATTTTTTCTTCCAAGTAGTATTTGTTGCAACGGCTATGTCGATTGTATCGGGTGCAGTTGCTGAGCGCATGAAGCTATGGGCTTTCCTTGGCTTTGCTGTAGTACTAACTGGTTTTATTTACCCTATTGAAGGTTACTGGACATGGGGTGGTGGTTTCTTATCTGAAATGGGCTTTGTAGATTTTGCAGGTTCTGCAATTGTACATGGCGCAGGTGCAGCTGCTGCACTAGCGGGTGTACTAATCCTAGGTGCTCGTAAAGGAAAATATGGTAAAAACGGTGAAATATACCCAATTCCAGGTTCAAACTTACCACTTGCTACACTAGGTACATTTATTTTATGGATGGGTTGGTTTGGCTTTAACGGTGGTTCTCAATTACTACTTTCGGATAAAGAAAACGCAACTGCGGTAGGTCAAATATTACTTAATACTAATGCAGCTGCTGCAATGGGTGCTATTGCTGCACTGTTTGTATGTAAGATACTTTGGGGCAAATCAGATTTAACCATGGTATTAAACGGTGCATTAGCAGGTTTAGTTGTAATTACTGCTGACCCACTTTCACCTTCTCCATTAATGGCATGTTTACTAGGTTTACTTGGTGGCTCATTAGTTGTGTTTAGCATTATAGCACTTGATAAAGTTAAGATTGACGATCCAGTAGGTGCTATCTCTGTACACGGTGTGTGTGGTGCATTAGGTATTATGTTAGTACCGCTAACCAATGGTGATGCAAGCTTTGTTAATCAGTTAATTGGTTTAGTGTGTATTCTTGCCTTTGTATTTGTAGCATCATTTATTGTTTGGACTGTGCTTAACAAAACAATGGGTATACGAGTAACTGAAGAGGAAGAACTAAACGGTATGGATCAACACGATTGTGGTATTGAAGCCTACCCAGAGTTTGTTTCTGTTCGAAATAGCTAATAGTTTATTTAAATAATAGTGTGTTTACACAAAGCCCTACTTCGGTAGGGCTTTTTTTGTTTCAGGGGGGGTTAACTTTTCGGATGTTAGGATATGCCCAATATGCTAAGCTCACACTCGTGAATAACCCTTGGAATAAATTACACTTAAATGGCCGACAATAAAAAAACACCTACCAGCAAACCTGCAGCTAAACGTGCTAGTAAATCGTCAAGCACGACAAAAAAAAGCACATCAAAGGGCAGTAAAAAAACAGTGAATCCCACTGTTAAACGCTCTTTTATGAGAAAAACATGGTCAGTGTTTTGGAAATTCAGCTTGGCTTTTTTTATTGCAATGGCAATGTATTTCATTTATTTAGATTCAAAAACTACACGTATATTTGAAGGTAATAAATGGCAACTTCCAGCGCAAGTGTATGCTCGTTCTATGGAGTTCTATCCGGGGCAATTTTTATCAAGCCAAGAAGTTGTGTTTGAGTTAGAGCGTCTACATTATTCATCTGTTAATAGATTAAGCAGAACAGGGCAGTTTGTTAAAACAGCAGATAGCATCAAGATTTATCGCCGTGATTTTGAATTTTATGATGGCCTTGAAGAATCACATATTATTGAACTTCGTTTTGCAGGGCAAAAAGTTGCGACTATTAAAGATAAGTTCGGCAGACGTTTAAACTCTGCTCGCCTAGAACCTGTGCAAATAGCGCGAATTGGCAACGACTCTAAACAAGATAGAGAATTTGTACCGCTAGATAAGTTCCCAGCCATGCTTAAAGATACGCTACTGGTAGTTGAAGACCGTGATTTTTATGATCACCATGGTGTGTCGGTGTTTTCTATTTTACGTGCGCTTTATTCAAATATTAAAGCGGGACGCACCGTTCAAGGTGGCAGTACGCTTACTCAGCAATTAGCTAAAAATATTTACCTCACGCGTGAGCGTTCTTTAGTACGAAAAATAAATGAGGCCTTTATTGCCCTTATTTTAGATTATCGCTATTCAAAAGATCAGATATTAGAAGCTTACTTAAATGAGGTATACCTAGGGCAGTCATACAACCAAGGTATCCATGGTATGGGGCTTGCTTCTGACTTTTACTTTTCAAAGCCTGTAGACGAGCTTGAGTACGATCAAATTGCTCTGCTGGTGGCAATGGTTAAAGGCCCATCTTATTACAACCCACGTCGTTATAAAGAGCGCACAATGGAGCGCAGGGACTTAGTGCTGCGTCTAATGGTCGAAAATAAGTTACTTAGCACAAAAGAGTACCGTGCATCGCTTAATCGCCCAATTGATATTGCGCCAATGAAAGCCAGTTTACAAAAATCATACCCAGGCTATTTAGAGCTAGTAAACAGAGAGTTAAATGAATTATTACCTGATCAGCAAACACTTGATGCAGGCGTAAGAGTATTTACTTATTTTGACTTGCAAAAGCAAACAGCAATGGAAGAGTCGGTTGAAAAGAGTTTACCGTACTTGGAAAATCGCCCTAGAACTGAAAAACTAGAAGCAGCCATGATCTCTGTTAATGTAGAAAAAGGCGGTGTTTCTGCACTTATTGCTGGTCGCGATGTTCGATATTCAGGATTTAACCGTGTTTTAGACACAAAACGTAATATAGGCTCGCTTGTAAAACCTGCCGTGTATTTAACCGCACTGCAATTGCCACATTATAATTTAGCTACTTTGCTTGATGACTCGCCAGTACAGGTCACAAATGAGCAAGGTAAAGTGTGGCAACCAGAAAATTTTGACCACCAATACCGTGGTGCAATTCCACTTTATAAAGCATTTAGTAACAGTATAAATATCCCAGCGGTTAATTTAGGCCTCGATGTAGGTGTTGATAAAGTAGTAAATACATTGAAAGGTTTAGGCGCAACAGGGGCGATAGACGAATACCCATCGCTGCTTTTAGGGGCTGTTGAAATGTCGAGTTTTGAAGTGGCTCAGCTTTATACAACAATTGCTGCAGATGGCGAATATAAAAAGCTCACTGCAATTTCGGCATTAACTGACTCTGTTGGTAAAGTACTTTATAAGCATAAAGTAAATGCAGAGCCTCGTTTTGATAAATCTGCAATGTATATGACCAAATACGCAATGAAACGCGTAACGAAAGATGGCACTGCTAAACGCTTAAATTTACACTTTCCGTCAATCCAGCTCGCTGGTAAAACAGGGACCAGCAACGATTTACGTGATAGTTGGTTTGCAGGCTTTGATCAAAATACAGTGACTGTTGCGTGGCTTGGTCGAGATGACAACAAAAGCACTGGTTTAACAGGTAGCGTAGGCGCATTAGAAGCATATATTCGTTACTTAAAACCACTTAACCCACAAGCAATAGCTGATACGCGTCCACCATCAATACGCTGGGCATTTGTAAATGAACAAACGGGTAAGCAGGCACCACCAGGATGTGGCAAGGTGATTCAGCTACCGCTTAGGGCGAGTGAGTTCGAGCCTAGGCCGCAATGCATACGTTAATTTAAGATTACTTTAAACAACAAAGCCGCTTATTTAGCGGCTTTGTTGTAAGTTGTAGTTAACGTAATTATACCAATCCGTAATAATACTTAATCAATTTGAGGGGTTAAATCTGACGTTAACTACGTTAAAAATTTCTGATATAGAACAACTAAATAACGAAATTTTTGCCTTGTTATCGACACGATTTTCTTCCCTCAAAATAGATCACTTAATTAAGCGAATTGGTATTAAGATTTAAAAAACTGCATTGATTTGGTTAAATCATTAGATAAGCGACTTAATTGCTGTGCATCTTGTAGCGTTGATTGAGCCGATGTTAGCGTTTGATCTGCTAAATTACTCACTTCTTGCGAATCATTTAATGCTTGTGTTGTTGCATTTGATTGCTGTTTAACACGCTCTGCAATTACTTCACCTTGATGTTTAATATCGCCCATACTTTGCTCTGCACTTTGCAATACTTCATTGGTTTGATTGGCTGCTTTTACTGATTGCTCCATTTTTTCAACACTTGAGCGCATTTTTTGCTGAGTGTCGTCAGATGCTTGTTGTAAAGAGCTAATAATTTGATGTATTTCTTGGGTTTGTGTTTGTGTACGCTGAGCAAGTGTTCTTACCTCATCAGCTACAACGGCAAATCCACGGCCATGCTCGCCGGCTCGCGCGGCTTCAATAGCGGCATTAAGTGCAAGCAAGTTTGTTTGATCGGCTATTTCACTGATCCCTTTACTTACTTTGCTAATTTCTTGGCTATCTTGTGCTAGCTTATCGAGCGCTTGTTGGCTCTCTGCAAATTCAATTTGGAGGTCTTGCATATATTTAGCAAGCTCCATTGTATTGTCTGAACCTTGTTTCACATGAGCTGCAGCATCTTGCGCGGTAAGCGTTGCTTGATGGGCTGACTCTTCAACTGCAAGTGCGTTTTGAGCCATTTCGCTTAGTGCATTATAAATGGCATTTACTCGAGTTTGCTGTTTTGAAACATCATTGCTTGTTTGGCTACTCGCATGCGATAGCGATTTAGTTGCGCCGCATAGCTCTTCTGTACTTGCTTTAACATCAAATAATAAGTGTGAAAATGCATTAAGTAATGCGTTGTAGCGCGATGCAATAATTCCCATTTCATCATTAGTGCTCGAATCGATAGTGGCATTTAAGTCGCCATTCGCGGCTCTATTAGCGGCATCAGCAAAGCGATTAATGGTATCAACAACTGCAAAATAAAAACCAATCATCAAATAAAATGCAAATAGCAAACTGATCAATGAAGCGGCTAAAACAAGATTTCGTGTCCACTGTTGAGTTTGCAGTTTTGCTTCAATAAGGCTCTCAAGCGTTGGAATGCTCTTACTAACAAGTTGATTAATACTGCTGTGAACATTGTTTGTTAGCTTATTAAATTCTGCTTGAGTTAATAAAATATCGTCAGGCTCAAGTAGTTTTTCATCTATTGCTTTTTTAAATGCACCCACAGCACTGTGTAAATTAGTTAACGAAGGCATGAGCGCTTTATTTACTGATTTATCTGCATTGGTGGCTACATTGAGTATTTTATCGAGTTGTTTTTCGTACAAAGGAAGTGATTTACTAAAATTTGAAAGTGCTATAAACGTATCGGGCGTAAAACGATTACTTGCCAAAACAGTGTTTGCGCTTTGCGCTGTTGAGTTTATTTGCATTATAAGTGCAGGAATCGGCGTGACTAAAGAGCGGTTTACATAAGCACTGGCTAACTGGCTATCTAATGCTAGGTTTGACTGAATAGAAACAAGTTCGAGTACTTCATTGGCTTGTGTGTCTTTTATGTCAAAGCCGAGTGAGCGAGCTATTTTTATATTTTGATTCGTATCTCCCTGCATTTGATTTGAAAGTATAGCTCTGTAGCCTTTTAAGCCTTGCTGCTGCATTTTTGAAACAACGATACTTTCACTTAATAACGAGACTAAAAAAAACAAACTAAGTGATAGAGGAACGAGTAAAATTCCAAACATTAAGCTGATTTTAGTTTTGTATTTTAAATTTGCCATTAGCTGGATAGCGGGAAAAGAAAATTGGCGTAATCCTGACATAAGGCTCTCTTGTATTTTTTGTAATAGAGTAAAGGTGAATAGACCTTGTTATGCTTAATTATCATTCATTTATAGTACTTTACAAATAAAAAAAGCCCTTTCGGGCTTTTTTCAATCTTTAGTCTTAATTACATACTGTAAAAACAAGCGCTTATAAAATATAAAAAGTAATTTTAACTTAAAGTTTAGCAAACGAGCGTTCCGCTGCCGCTATTGTGTCTTTTACTTCTTGCTCAGTATGCGCAGCACATACAAAACCAGACTCAAATGCTGATGGGGCAAGGTAAACGCCTTCTTCAAGCATGAGGTGGAAAAAACGTTTGAAGCGCTCTAGGTCACACTCAGTTGCTTGCTTGTATGTTGTTACTTTTTCAGCATCAGTAAAAAAGAATCCATACATGCCGCCCGCATAGTTAGTTGTTAGCGCAACACCGGCTTTTTTAGCACCAGCTTCAAAGCCTTCACAAATTGCTTTTGAAATAGCTTCTAACTTATCGTGAAGGCCAGGCTCACTTAATAGCTCAAGTGATTTTAAACCTGCAGCCATTGCAATAGGGTTACCAGAAAGAGTACCAGCTTGGTAAACTGGTCCTACAGGCGCAATGTAATCCATTATTTCAGTTTTACCACCAAACGCGCCAACTGGCATGCCGCCGCCAATTACTTTACCTAAACACGTAAGATCTGGTTTAATGTTGTAATAAGCTTGTGCACCGCCAAGTGCAACACGAAAGCCTGTCATTACTTCATCAAAAATAAGTACTGATTTATATTCGTCACACACATCACGCAAACCTTCTAAAAAGCCAGGCACTGGTGGAATACAGTTCATGTTACCGGCTACTGGCTCTACAATAATACAGGCAATTTCGTCTGCGTATTTTGCAAAAATAGCTTTTACTTCATCTAGGTTATTAAACGAAACTGTAAGTGTATGCTTAGCAAAGTCTTCAGGAATACCTGGAGAATTAGGCACACCCATTGTTAGTGCACCAGAGCCTGCCTTAACTAATAACGAGTCAGCGTGACCGTGGTAACAACCTTCAAATTTTAATATTTTATCGCGACCGGTAAAGCCACGTGCTAAACGAATTGCACTCATTGTCGCTTCAGTGCCTGAGCTAACCATGCGTACTTTTTCGATTGATGGAACTAGCTCTTTTACTTTTTCAGCCATTAATATTTCGGCTTCAGTTGGTGCGCCATAGCTAAGGCCATTTTCTACAGCTTCGTGTACAGCTTGTTTAATTGCAGGGTGATTATGGCCCATGATCATAGGCCCCCAAGAGCCAACATAATCAATGTAACGATTACCGTCGGCATCAAATGTAAACGCGCCTTCTGCTTTTGTAATGAATAGTGGCGTACCGCCTACACCATTAAAAGCACGAACTGGTGAGTTTACGCCACCAGGAATAGAAGCTTGGGCGCGTTCAAATAAGTCTTGGCTAATTGTCATGAAAAATCCTATAAATTGTCACTTAAAAGAGGGTTAGCTGTCGCGTTTGCGGCTAAACCAAGGTACGTCTACTTCATACTTATCGACTTTGTTTTCTACGCCGAGTGTTAAAGCAAACAGTGCCATACGAATTAATACGCCATTTTGTACCTGGCGGAATATTGCTAAATTGTCGTTACTGTTTAAGTCGTTATCAAGCTCGTTGGCTTCTAAGCGACTGTCACGTGGAAGAGGATGCATTAATACAGAGTTAGGCTTACAGTGAGCGCTGTAAATAGATTGGCTAATCCTAAAACCGCCACGGTATTTATTTGCTTCTTCTTGCGATGGAAAACGCTCTTCTTGAATACGTGTTTGGTAAACAATATCGGCTGCTAAATTGCCTTCCATCTTATTTACTAGCTCAATTTTATGGCCAGCATTTTCTACTGCATCTAAAATGCTTGTTGGCATTTGTAAGCCGTCAGGCGCGACCATCGAAAACTTTACATTTTTATAATGGCACAATAGTTTAGATAAAGAATGCACTGTGCGGCCATACTTTAAATCGCCCACAAGCGCTATATGCATACCATCAATATTTTGACCAAAACGATGTAATTCGCGCTCAATGGTTAATAAGTCAAGTAATGCTTGAGTAGGGTGCTCATTTGGGCCGTCGCCGCCATTAATAACCGGCACAGTACAGCCGTCAGCAAATTCACTAACTGAGCCTGCATCAGGATGGCGCATAGCAACAGCGTCAGCATAAGCTGAAATAACGCGGGCGGTATCGTAAAGAGACTCACCTTTAGCAAGGGCTGAACTTTGCATACCTGTAGTTTCACGTACGCCACCGCCAAGTAAGTTAAAGGCGGTGCCAAAGCTAACTCGTGTACGAGTGCTCGGTTCAAAAAACAAATTAGCTAAAATAGCGCCTTCTAGCACCGTAGTTTGCTTTTGCTTTTTAGCATAAGGCTCCATTTTTTTTGCTACTGCAAAAATACGTTCAATGCAGTCTCTGTCTAGCTGATTTACAGACAGTATATGCTCACCTTGGAAACTTAACATGGGGTTATTCCTAATCAATCAAATGGGCGCGATAATCCATAAATGGAGCACGCAATCGCGCGTGTTAAAGCAAGTATTGTAAATTGCAGCGAAGTTTAACATGCGCCGCAAAGCTTATAAATTAGGTTTTATTACCGCAAGTGCCACTATGATGAGCAACGCAATAACTGGGAGCTCATTAAAAATACGGTAAAAGCGGTCTGTCTTAGTGTTGCGGTCATGTTTAAAGTCATTTAATAACTTAAAACAGTAGCCGTGGTATATATATAATATGATCACCAGCACTAGCTTATAGTGCAACCACATACTGTATCTAAACCAATCACGACCATATTCAACAATGGTCAATACACCAAATACAGCGGTTAATACAGCAAATGGGGTAACGAAATAAAGTAGTCTGCGCTCCATAACTTTTAACATAGAGTTGCATGATCTTTCCTCGCTCATAGCGTGATATACAAATAATCGAGGCAAGTAAAAAATACCGGCAAACCACGCAATCATAAAAAATATGTGGAGTGTTTTATAAATCAATAATGCGCTCATAATAGTCCTTATTGTTTAAAGTAAGCTGTTACGAATGGTTAAAATATGATGAATTTGATCCCAGCGTAATAGCCCCATAATTTGTTGATTATCTAAAAGGTTATAAACGTAAAGCGCGCCACTTCTTTTATCTTTTAGGATATCGAAAGCATCGGCTAGGGTGGCCTGACTACTGATGCCCTGCAAGCTAATATAATTTATATTTATTGTTTCATTAGACATTAGCGTTAAATCGTATTCAGCGAGACGATAGCCATTTTCTTCGTCAAAAACAATTAACGGAGTTTGGCTATCCATGGCATCTAATGTGCTTTTTATTTGCACTTTGTCGTCAGAATAAAGCAATTTAAAGTCTTCATCCATATCATCCATTATCCCCACTTTTTGTAATGCTTCGGTAGCGGGAGATACATGGTACGGTAATCCCTGAAAATCTAGTTGCTGCAAAAATATGGAGCGATTTCCAAAAAACTGTAATGCTGTTACATAGGCCGTGGTGATCACAAGCATAGCTGGAACAATTATTTCAGGTGACGATGTAAGCTCCATGACCGTTGTTAAAGCAGCTAGTGGTGCATGCAATGTGGCGGCCATTAATCCGGCCATACCTAAAACTCCATAAGTACCCGCTATATCAGTGCCAGGACTAATAAACTGAGCAAAAAAAGCCATTAATGTACCAATTAATACGCCAAGTCCAATTACCGGACCAATTAAACCGCCCGGAATACCCAAACCGATAGCAAACAATGTAGCAAGTAGTTTAGCGATTAAAATAGTTGTGAGTAGCTTTACGTCATCAGGAGATTCAACCGCGATAGTTATCGCGCTCATACCAGAGCCCATAGCATGAGGCACTGCGTAAGCTATTAAGCTGGCAATGCACCCTGCAATTAATAAACGAGGGAACATACTTAAAGGTTTAAATGTTTTAATAATTAGCATTAAGTTTTGATTAAAGCTAAATGCAATTGCACCCAGCGCCATGCCGCATAATATTAAATAAGGGTAATGCCAACCACTCAATGGCGCTATGGTAATGAGCGCAAGCTCTGAGCCTTCACCAAAAACAAACTGTGTGGCCAGTGCGCCAGTAACAGCGGCAAGCATGATAGGTACAAATATATGTACTTTATATTCACGAAGTACCACTTCCATTACAAAAATAACGGCTGCAAGTGGAGTATTAAACGACGCTGCTATACCTGCCGCTACTCCACAACCACTTAGAGTACGCATGGCATTATGCGGTAAATGCAGCTTATCTGCCAAAATACTCGCCCCCGTTGCGCCCATATGCACGGAAGGCCCTTCTCGGCCAACTGAAAAACCGCTAATGAGAGCAAGTGCGCCACCAACAAATTGATTAACCGTATTGTATAAAGGCATTTGCCCGTAGTGACGTTTAATTCTGTGTATAACAAAGGGGATACCCAAGCGGTAATGTTTAAACCCAGTAAAGGCAGCAAACGTGGCTATTAGTAATGCAGCAACTAAAGGCATTAGTACACGTTCAAGTGTTGGTAGGGTAGTAAAGTCGTCAGGTGTTTCTAAAAATAAGCTTTGGAAAAACAGAATGGTTAAGCGAAATAAAATAATAAAAAATGCAGCAATTAATCCGGCAACTACGCCTAATAAGCATAATTGTACAGATGTTTTAGGTTTTGCCAGCCGACGCCTGAGTTGCTCAAGCCACATGCATAATTCCTCGCTGTATTTTTCAGCAGCATTTTAGCAAAAGAGTTTAGCTAAGTCCTTGTGATTTTGAAATTTTCGTAACTTATATTAACAATTTGCAGTGAAGATTAAGACCTATTGCCTATAACTAAAATATTTAATGAGTTTATAGCGTATAAAGGTCGCTTTTAGTTTGCTTAAGTATTATTTTAGCTAGTTAATGTTTGGCCACTTTTTTACTAATTTATAGATATAACTTAGAGGAAAGAGTTGTTTTACTATACTTGATTAAAACACTCGGGTATTAGATAATCACGCCATTGCGATATTGAGGGTTTTAAAATGTCTGAAGAATTACCAATTAAGTTCAGCGATGCGGCTGCTGTTCGTGTTAAACAGTTAATCGACGAAGAAGAAAACCCAGACTTAAAACTGCGTGTTTATGTAACAGGCGGTGGTTGTTCTGGTTTTCAATATGGTTTTACTTTTGATGAAAAAGCGAATCCTGGCGATTTAGAAATTGTAAAAAATGGTGTAACACTCGTTATTGATCCAATGAGCATTCAATATTTGGTTGATGGTGAGGTTGATTACACTGAAGGGTTAGAAGGCGCACGCTTTTTTGTATCTAATCCAAATGCGACAACAACCTGTGGTTGTGGTGCAAGCTTTAGCGTTTAACAGCCAAACGCTAAATAGAATAAAGCCGCTTTTGCGGCTTTTTTAATGCCTATAAATCAGTTGGTGCGTATTCGGTAATTTGCATTATCAATACAAAAAAGCCGAGTACAAAGGCTGAAAACGCTAAAATATACATAAAGCCTTTTTTACCTTGTTTAATTGGTACGCCGTTGTGGCGCAAAAAAAAGTACCAACCTAAACACAACACGATAGGTAATAAAAAAAGAAGTCTGAACATTACTTGGCCTTTTTAGTGCAAATTATTGCTTAATAATAAACGTGTAACATTAAAAAGGAACAAATATGTTATAAATATTTTTAAGCTGTTTTATGAAGGTAATATTATTTTTTTAATATTTTCTGATAACTTAGGTCAAATATTCAGTGTTTATAAATGTTCGTTCAGGTTGATTTTGTACCGAGTATGTAATTAATTATTTAACCAAAGTGTTAATAGTATATAATGTATCCAAGAATGAGACGGGCAAAATTTCATTCTCAATAAAAAAAATCTTTACCATATTATTAGCGTAGTTTTTAGCTGTGTTGGTGGAGTGAGTAGCAACACATGCTTTATTAAGCAATAGCTTGCTATTGAAAGTATGACTGCTTACCTGCCTACGGCTATTGATGGAAACTACTGCTTTAATGGGTACGTCAAATCATCTAGTAGGAGATGTAAAATGATGGGCAAAACAGTTTCTTCTGAAGAAAATGCAAAGCTAACAAAGTGGCTTAAAACTAAGCGCCATGAAAAGGGTCATACAATGCGAAGCCTAGCACAAGTGCTTGGAACGCCTCATTCATTTATCGGCAAGATTGAAAATCAAGAACGCCGCTTAGATGTAATTGAGTTTGTTCGCTATTGTACAGCTCTAGAAGTTGATCCACATGAAGCACTTAGCTTGCTAAAAGTAGATTAACTCAATAATTGCTTAGTACACTTTAAGGGGCACTTGATAGTGCTAAGCAATATGTTAATGCAGGGATGCATTAAATATTTTTGTGGTAATTCTTCTCAAGCTCATACAACTTATGCCTAATCAGATATAAAAATATCAACGAAGGTAAAACCATTAAGGCTGTTAAAATAAAGAACAGCGACCAATTTCCCATTAACCAATCATCAATTACTACACCACTGTAGCTTGAAAGCAATGTTCGTCCTAAATTCCCTAATGACGCCAGTAATGCATAGTGCGTTGCACTAAATGCTCTATCGCATAACATCGATATAAAGGCCACCATAGCGACCAACGACCACGCTTGCGTAAAGCCATCAATAACAATAGCAAAGGCATACAGCCTTAGGTCAGGGCCAACTAAAGCAATCCACGAGAAGGCTAAGTTTGAAGCAGCCATTGCAATACCACTTACAAATAAACCCTTAACAATGCCATATTTTTGATTAAATAAACTGCCAACAAAGGTAAATATGATTGTAAGTACCGCTGTACCTACCTTCGAAAATGTAGCTATATCGCTATTACTAAAACCAATTTCTTTATAAAACACAATCGACATGCGCCCTAAAAACGCTTCGCCTATTTTAAATAAGAAAATAAACGCAAGTAATGCTAGTGCTGTTTTAACGCCATTTTTAGTAAAAAAAGCTCTAAAGGGATCAATAACGGTTACCGCAAGCCACGCAACAGTTTTTGTTAAAGGAGTTTGTTTTGTAGAGGACAGTTTTTCAAGGTACACACGTTCAAGTTCGGCATGTACTGCTTCGCGGTTAGTTTCGGGCTCTTTTGCAAACAGTGCTCCACTCATTAACAGCAGCATTACGGCAGCTAAAAAGTAATAAATTTGTGGCCAGTCGAGCGAGGGGATATCGGCCATGTAAAATGGAATGGCGCCTAAAAGTGCATAACCTGTCCACCAACCCGAAGTTGCCATGGCGGCTGCAGCGGTTGCTTTGTGTGATTCGCTTTCGCTTAGGGTGTCTATTCTAAAGGCATCAATAGCAATGTCTTGAGTAGCCGAAGCAATGGCGATTAATAAACAAATCGCAGCAACAATTGCCAAATTAGCTTTTAAATCAAGCCCTGCTAATAGCAAGGTGCCAATAAAAATAAAACTTTGGCAAAATAGTATCCAACTGCGACGCTGGCCTAGCCATTTATATAAAATAGGAAGTTTTGTACGGTCAATGAGTGGCGACCACAAAAAGTTTATGCTGTAAGCGCCAAATACAATGCCAAATAGGCCTATCATACTGCGACTTAGCCCTTCATCTTTTAGCCAAGCAGACATAACAGAGCCAATTAAAACCCACGGAAAACCGCTACTCATACCAAATATGAAAATGTGGATTAAGCGTTTGTCTTTAAAGTAAGAAAAATATTCGCTAATAGAGAGAGATTTGCTCATAGGGCCTTCATTGGCTTTGATGCAGAGCAGCTAAGCTGCTCTTAAAAAATTATAGTGAGACTTGTTCAAGTACTTTAATATTTAAGATGACAACAGGTTTTTTAGGTACGAAATCGTAGCCAATTTTCTCATTAAAACCGGTTTCAACAGTCATAATTTTATCAAGCGTGTCGTAACCATCCATTACGCTACCAAATACTGCAAAGCCCCAATCTTTCCCTGGATTTAAGTGATCGTTATTATCCATATTAAAAAAGAATTGGCGAGTTCCTGAGTGCGGTTGTCTATCTTGATAGGCCATAGCAATGCTATACATATCGTTTTTTAAACCGTTACCGCTTTCATTAAAAATAGGGTCATTTTCATGTAGGCCATCATAGTCTTTATCGTAACCGCCACCTTGAATAACAAAGTCGCGATCATTTTCTACATCGCGCTCAATACGGTGAAAAACGCTGCCTTGATAACTTTTGTCTGACACGTAAGTTAAAAAATTATTGACTGTGATGGGCGCTTTAGAGCGATCTAGCTCAACCACGATGCTACCCATTGACGTTACAATTTCTACGCGTGGAAAAATGTTGTCCTTTTGCACAAAGCGGCCTTCTTGGGCTGCTAAGCTACTTACACTAAAGAATAGGCCTAAGCAGATTAAAAAAAGTCGTTTCATAGTTAACCTTCTAAAAATTCTATTAATTCAGGGTCAGATACAATGCGGGTAATAACTTGCTCAGTCAACTTATTGAGTTGACCTTCTATTTTTGCTTGCTCATGACTAAATGGGCCTTCTAAATTAGCACTACCTCTATACACTTTACTAAAGTTACTTGAGGCGCGAATAACACGCACGCCAAGTTCTATGTGGGCTTCGCTGGTATGGCTCACTAGCTTTTCGGTTACAACAGCTTGCAATGCATGAATATCTACTTCAAAGCGAACAGTTGCTAAGTTAGAAATACTGGCTCCATTGCGGCTAAGGGCGCTGTCTAACACACTTTTAATAGAGCTGGTAATGCCTTGGCTTGCAAAGGTTTTAGTTTTGTCTGACTCAATAAGTTTAAGTGTTGATGTATCGCCACGTAAATCAATTACACTAGTACTTAAGCTACTATTTATAGTGCTAATTTGACCATTTTTATAAACAGGGTTAAGTATTACTTGGCTAGGCTGATTCGCGCAGCCACCAAGTATCAGTAATACACAACACCCAATTATAATGTTTGTTAATTTCATTTATAGCATTCCACTATTTTTTGTTGCACTTAAAACGACAAACTTTTTGTTTGAACCTAACAACTTACAGTTGCCAAACATACGGTTTAATTTATCATGATAATCTAAATGACGATTACCAATAATACGCAGCTCGCCGCCTTCTTTTAAAGTATCTTTTGCTTGTTTAAACATTTGCCAAGCAATATGGTCGGTAACGGCCTGAGCTTGGTGAAATGGAGGGTTACAAAGCACCATATCTACACTGTCTCTTTCAAAGCCTGTTAAACAGTCGTTTTCGATGAACTCGCAGTTATCAAACTTATCGCCTAGGTTAATTTCTACATTTAACCGAGCCGACTCTACTGCCATGTAAGACTCATCAACAAAAGTAACTGATGCATTAGGGCAACGAGCAAGCGTCATTAATCCAACAACTCCGTTACCACAGCCTAAATCAATAATGCTTTTAGCTTTTGGTGTTTCTGGTAAGTAGTTAAAAAAGAAGCGTGCACCAATATCTAACGAATCACGCGAAAACACATTTGCATGGTTTGTTATATTAAACTCAGTACCTTCAAGCTCCCACGTTACAGGGAAATCTGCTGCTTTATATCCGCCTTTAGCTGTACTTAATATAAGGCGGGATTTTTTAACTGCTAGGCTAGTTTTTGTTTCACCAATAAATTGCTCAAATGATTTTATTGTTGAGTTATGAATTTCTTTTGTTTTACCTGCAGCAATTACTGGCGTACCAGGTGCAAGGACTTCACTGAGCTCACTTAACTGAAACTGTAAAAAACCTACATTACGAGGGATTTTAATAAGTACTAAATCAACATCCTGCGGTAATGCAGACAAACTATCTAATTGTGTGAAATCTGCTGTAGGCAGTTTGTTTTCTTGTAAGTTATAAGCCGCAGCTTGGTGGCTAATATAAGAATCGTTAACTGAACAAACCGTTAACTTATTAAAATAACAAGCAAGTGCACCAAAGCTATCGTTTAAAATAAGCAATGAGCGACAATCAGGGTGATGTTCGTTAACATAATTGATAAGGTACTCATCTGCCGAATCCCACGCTTGTAAGCTGCGGTTTTTTTGATCCAAAGGAAAGCGTTCAAGAGTAAAGGTTTTATCGCCTAGCTGGGCTTGCGTCGTCATAATGGTTCGTTGATCAGTAATCTAATGTAGGTAAATTCTAACATGCAACGGCAAAACGCCAACCCCCAACAGTTACCAAATGGCTTTTCTTATCAAAGTAGGGCACTTAGTGCACAAAAAAGCCTCGATCTATTTTATTATTTGCAAAAAAACCTACGTTGGCAGCAACCCGATGTAACTGTTTATGGTAAAACGGGGCCTATTCCACGGCTACAATGCTTCATGAGCGATTTAAATATTGAATACGGCTATTCAAGTAGTAAGCAAATAGTAGAGCCATGGGATGAATTGTTACTTAATATGAGAAGGCGTTTAGAGGCGCACTTAAATCAGCCTCTAAACTCATTACTCGTTAATTATTACCGAGATGGTAATGATACGATGGGCTGGCACAGTGATGATGAAATAGAGCTTGGTGATAAACCAACAATTGTGTGTGTCTCGCTAGGAGCTGATCGGGTTCTAAAGTTAAAGCACAAGGCGAGCAATAAAGTAACCGACTTAAAATTACAAAGTGGCAGCTGTTTAATAATGAATGGACATAGCCAGCGAGATTATCAACATGCAATACCTAAACAAACAACGCTTGCACATCCTCGAATAAGTTTAACTTACCGATTTATTAAGGACATTAAACAAAAGCAATTTAGTTAGCCAAGCGCTGCGTTAAATTGTTATAGTAAGTGTATAAATTAGCTAATTAAAACGGTCTTTTATGTCAATGCAGCAACAGATCCAAGAAAAAATAAGCAACGCTATTGCGTGTAAACATTTAAACGTAATTAACGAAAGCCATATGCACAGTGCGGGCACTGAATCACACTTTAAAGTAATAGTGGTTAGCGAAGGTTTTACAGGTAAACGTTTATTGCAGCGCCATCGTGAAATTAATGAAATTCTAAAAGATGAATTAGCAAATCATATTCATGCACTCGCAATTCATACATATACACCCGATGAGTATACAGAGCAGGGCGGCGAGGCACCTGATTCACCTAATTGTATGGGCGGCTCTAAATTAGCTTAAATAATTAATAGCGATTTGATTGTTACACTTGTGGTTAACTGATCAGATCAGTGTTTTTAGTATTAGCCTTTAAACTAGCGCTAATTTTTATTGTAAAAGATATAGGATGATCAATGGTCATTAAGCCTAAAATTCGTGGATTTATCTGCACAAACGCACATCCAGCTGGTTGTGCAGAGCATGTTCAAGAACAAATTAACTATGTAAAACAACAAGGCGCATTAAAAAATGCACCAAAAAATGTATTAGTTATTGGCGCATCAACAGGCTACGGCTTGGCTTCGCGCATTACAGCTGCGTTTGGTGGTGGTGCTAAAACATTAGGTATTTTCTTTGAAAAAGAAGGTACAGATCGCAAAACAGGTTCTGCTGGTTGGTACAATACCGCTGCTTTTCAAGATGCAGCAGACGAAGCAGGCCTTTGGTCTAAAAATATTAATGGCGATGCGTTTTCTAACGAAATTAAACAAAAAGCAATCGACACTATTAAAGCAGATTTGGGCAAAGTAGATTGTATTATTTACAGCTTAGCGTCTCCTCGTCGTACAGACCCAAATACGGGCGAAGTTTACTCATCTACGCTTAAACCAATTGGCAGTGCCGTTACTACTAAAAACTTAAATACATCAAAGCGTGAAATTGATGAAATTACTGTTGAAGCTGCAAACCAAGACGATATCGACAACACCATTAAAGTAATGGGCGGTGAAGATTGGGAAATGTGGATTGACGCATTAAAAGAAGCGGATGTATTAGCCGATAACTTTAAAACGACTGCGTACACTTATATTGGTAAAGAGCTAACATGGCCAATATACGGACACGCTACTATTGGTAAGGCTAAAGAAGATCTAGACCGTGCAACCGCTGCTATTAAAGAATCAACAAAAGATTTAAATGGTGAGGCATATGTTTCATCACTTAATGCTGT
The DNA here is from genome assembly GCF_014164015.1 of Pseudoalteromonas sp. SR41-1. Taxonomy (NCBI): domain Bacteria; kingdom Pseudomonadati; phylum Pseudomonadota; class Gammaproteobacteria; order Alteromonadales; family Pseudoalteromonadaceae; genus Pseudoalteromonas; species Pseudoalteromonas sp. SR41-1. The sequence continues at coordinate 154,469 of NZ_JACJEK010000009.1, read as the reverse complement.
GGTAACGCAAGCAAGTTCTGCTATTCCTATTATGCCGTTATATATCTCTGCTTTATTTAAAGTTATGAAAGCAGATGGCACATACGAAGGCACTATTGAGCAAATTCACGCTTTATTTAGTGAAAACTTGTATGGTGAATCACCTCGCTTTGACGACGGTGGACATTTATTCCAAAACTACAAAGAGCTAGAAGACGACGTGCAAGCTCGCGTGCAAGCTGTTTGGGATAAAGTAGATACAAGCAGCATTGATGAGCTAACAGATTATGTTGGTTACCATAATGAGTTTTTACGCTTATTTGGTTTTGGTATAGATAGTGTTGACTACGATCAAGATGTAGATTCAGTTAAGCCAATTGCCAATATGATTGACTAACAGAACTTAGGGCCTGTTTATCTTTCGAGGTTAAATTTGCAGCAGTCTGTTTGGTATTTAGGCAAGGTAGAGCCTATGTAGTGTGGTTATTCCCCATAAATGGGCGATAACGTGGAATAAATGCCAAACATGCGCTGCCCAAAGGGTTCTGCCTAGGGGCTATTTACTCTTTGTTGCTCGGTTTTTACTTAGCCCACTAGGTTACAAACCTCACGCCGCGATTAAATAGCCCCTAGATTGAACAAATTTTAATCCGAAAGGTCAACAGGCTCTAGTTATAAAAAGCCGCTATCGCGGCTTTTTTTGTATTATGCGATTTGTTGAATTTACGATGAAATCAGGAATGATAATTGCTTAGGCTACCACTTTGGTCTAGCTTGATTTTTATTTAATTCACTTAACAAAACTAAATAAGTGTTTCTGTCGTATAATTTTCATAAATACACTCGCATAGTCATCTAAAATGATGTTAAAATCTCGACAATATGTGATGAGTTTTACTACGTTGCTTGTTTGATATCTCTAGCAAGCTGCTCTTTTGTACCTTGATATAACTTGGAATAACTCAAATGGCGACGTGGTTGATACGATTTTTCAGTTTCTTTCCTTTAATGTAATGCAAGTGCGTATGATCAACATAAAAAAAGGTCTGGATTTACCCTTAGAGGGCGCGCCACAGCAAGTTATACATGACGGTTCTGCTGTCAAACGTGTAGCTGTGCTTGGCGAAGAGTTTATCGGTATGCGTCCAACCATGCATGTTCGTGTGGATGACCAAGTCAAAAAAGGCCAGGTACTTTTTGAAGATAAAAAGAACCCAGGCGTCCTATTTACTGCTCCAGCTTCTGGTACAGTAAAAGAAATAAATCGTGGTGCTAAACGTGTGCTGCAATCTGTTGTTATTGAAGTAGCAGGCAGTGAGCAAATCACCTTTGACTCTTTCAAAGCAGACGAGCTTCCGAGCTTAGAGCGCGAAAAAGCCAAAGAAGTACTTATCCAGTCTGGTCAATGGACAGCACTTCGTGTTCGCCCATTCAGCAAAGTAGCGGCTGTGGATGCAAATCCTAGTTCTATTTTTGTGACCGCAATCGACACAAACCCATTAGCTGCAGATCCTGCAGTAATTATTGCAGAAAATGCGCAAGCATTTGAAGCGGGTCTTGCAGTTGTTTCGCGTTTGACCGATGGCAAAGTATTTGTGTGTAAAAAAGCAGGCAGCCAAGTTCCTAGCTCATCTATAGCTCAAGTAGAAGTACATGAGTTTGGTGGTGTGCATCCGGCTGGCCTCGTTGGCACTCATATCCATCATCTTGATGCAGTTTCTGTTAGCAAACAAGTTTGGCATATTGGTTACCAAGACGTTATTGCGTATGGTCACTTATTCCTTACTGGTGAAATTTACACAAATCGTGTTATTTCGCTTGCAGGTCCTCGCGTTAAAAACCCACGTTTAGTGAAAACACAATTAGGTGCTTCATTGGATGATTTAGTGGCTGGTGAGTTAGAAGACGGAGATAACCGCGTTATTTCTGGTTCTGTTCTATCAGGTTCTATTTCAAACGGTGTTCATGCATTCTTAGGTCGTTACCACGTTCAAGTATCTGTTTTACTTGAAGGTCGCGAAAAAGAATTGTTTGGCTGGATTGCACCAGGTAGTGATAAATTCTCTGTAACGCGTACATTCCTTTCTCACCTTGCACCAAGTCGTTTATTTAAAATGACAACGTCAACAGGTGGTTCAAAACGTGCCATGGTACCAATTGGTAGCTACGAGCGCGTAATGCCGTTAGATATTTTGCCTACTCTATTATTACGTGACTTAATTGCACGTGATTTAGACAGTGCAATTTCATTGGGCGCGCTTGAACTTGATGAAGAAGATTTAGCGTTATGTACCTTCGTTTGTCCAGGCAAATACGAGTATGGTTCTATCCTACGCGATTGCTTAACTACGATCGAGAAGGAAGGCTAGAGAGATGGGTTTAAAAAAATATCTAGAAGATATCGAGCCGAATTTTGAAGCCGGTGGTAAATATGAAAAGTTTTATGCACTGTATGAAGCAGCTGCAACTATTTTTTATACACCAGGCTACGTAAATAAAGGCGCGACACACGTACGCGATAACATCGACCTAAAACGTATGATGATTTTAGTGTGGATGGCGACGTTCCCAGCTATGTTTTTTGGTATGTTCAATATCGGTCATCAGGCCGCTGGTGCTTTAGCACAAGGTTTTGAACTAGCAAACACGTGGCAAGTTGGTTTGTTCCAGTTATTCGGTGGCGAGTTAACCGCTGATGCAGGCTGGGGCGCTAAGATGTTCTATGGAGCATGTTTCTTCTTACCTATCTACGCTGTAACATTTGCAGTAGGTGGTTTCTGGGAAGTTATATTTGCTTCAGTGCGTAAGCATGAAATTAACGAAGGTTTCTTCGTTACTTCTGTATTATTCGCACTTATTTTGCCAGCAACTATTCCTTTATGGCAAGTTGCGTTAGGTATTACGTTTGGTGTAGTAATCGCTAAAGAAATCTTTGGTGGTACTGGCCGTAACTTCTTAAACCCTGCTTTAGCCGGTCGTGCATTTTTATTCTTTGCATACCCAGCTCAAATCTCAGGTGACACAGTATGGACAGCAGTAGATTCTTTCTCTGGTGCAACTATGCTAGGCCAAGCATTTGCTGGCACACTTGACTTTGCAAACATGGAATTATGGTGGAATGCGTTTTATGGTTTCATTCAAGGTTCTGTAGGTGAAACATCTACACTTGCATTATTAGTAGGTGGTTTGTTCTTAATTTACGTTCGTATCGCTTCTTGGCGCATCGTACTAGGTGTATTCCTAGGTATGGTAGCAACTGCATTTTTATTAAATGCTGTTGGCTCAGAAACTAACCCTGTATTTGCAATGCCTTGGTATTGGCATTTCGTACTTGGTGGCTTTGCGTTTGGTATGTTCTTTATGGCTACTGACCCTGTATCAGCTGCATTTACTGACAAAGGTAAATTAGCATATGGTCTACTAATTGGCTTTATGGTGGTTATGATACGTGTTGTGAATCCTGCTTTCCCAGAAGGCATGATGCTAGCAATCTTATTTGCTAACTTGTTCGCTCCACTGTTCGATCACTTTGTAGTGCAGGCTAATATTAAGCGGAGGTTGGCACGTAATGTCTAGTAATAACGAATCAATCGGCAAAACGTTATCAGTTGTTGTAGCACTATGTTTAGTGTGTGCAATCATTGTATCGTTTGCTTCTGTACAGCTTCGTCCTTTACAGCAAGCTAATAAAAACAAAGATATTCAAAGCAATATCTTAGCTGCTGCGGGCATCGACAAAGTTGAAAATGTTCTTGAAACATTTGATGCAAAAATCGAAGCGCGCGTTGTAAACATGACTACAGGTGAGTTTGTAGATACAGACCCAACAATCTTTGACTTTGAAAAAAGCAAATATGATGCAGCGCTAAGTGTTTCTCTTCAAGAGAAAGGCGTTAAAGATATTGCTGGTATTCAACGTGTGACTAAAGAGTCACCGGTGTATATCTCTAAAAAAGAAGATGGCTCAGTTGATGCAATCATTCTTCCTATCCAAGGCTACGGCTTATGGGGCTTGATGTACGGTTTTATCTCGCTTGAAAGCGATGGTGAAACAGTTAAGGGCATTATCTTTTACAAGCATAATGAAACCCCAGGTCTTGGTGGCGAAATCCAAAATCCACAGTGGACTGCTACATGGGAAGGTAAAGAACTTCCAATTCAAATTGTTAAAGGTACTGCGGGCAATGATGAGCATAAGATCGATGGTCTTTCAGGTGCTACATTAACGTCTAACGGTGTTGATCATGCAGTTGACTTTTGGACTGGCGAAAATGGCTTTGGCCCTTTCCTTGCGAAAGTACGTAAAGGAGCATTGAAATAATGGCTGATACTAAAGAAATGAAGGCGGTCCTATTCGGTCCGGTTTTAGCTAACAACCCAATCGCACTACAAGTACTTGGTATTTGTTCTGCGCTAGCGGTAACGTCTAGCTTAAAAAATGCGTTAATTATGTCAATCGCATTGACACTTGTAACTGCGTTTTCGAGCTTCTTTATCTCGCTTATTCGTAACCAGATCCCATCATCTGTACGTATCATCGTACAAATGACAATTATCGCATCATTGGTAATCGTTGTTGACCAAGTATTACAGGCATTTTCTTATGCTACTGCAAAAGAGCTTTCTGTATTCGTTGGTCTAATCATTACTAACTGTATCGTAATGGGTCGTGCTGAAGCATACGCGATGAAGTCGCCACCACTTATGTCATTCCTTGACGGTATTGGTAACGGCTTAGGTTACTCTGTAGTACTACTTACTGTTGGTTTCATTCGTGAGCTATTTGGTAAGGGTTCACTATTCGGTGTTGATATTATCCCATTAGTACAAGATGGCGGTTGGTATCAGCCTATGGGTCTATTGATCTTACCACCGAGTGCATTCTTCATCATTGGTTTATTCATATGGGTACTGCGTACTTACAAGAAAGACCAAGTAGAAGCTAAAGCGTAAGGGGCAAATAGTGGAACATTATATTAGTTTATTTGTAAAAGCCGTTTTTATTGAGAACTTAGCGTTGTCATTCTTCTTAGGCATGTGTACTTTTTTAGCGGTATCTAAAAAAGTAACTACATCAATTGGCCTAGGTATAGCGGTTATAGTTGTATTGGGTATTTCTGTACCTGTAAACAACTTGGTTTATCATGCGGTACTTGCACCTGGTTCACTAACTTGGTTAGGTTACCCAGATGCAGATCTTAGCTTTTTACGTTTCTTAACTTTCATTGGTGTTATTGCAGCACTTGTGCAAATTCTTGAAATGGCGTTAGATAAGTTTTTCCCTGCACTATACAACGCGTTAGGTATCTTCTTACCACTTATCACAGTTAACTGTGCAATATTTGGTGCGGTATCATTCATGGTTGAGCGTAACTATAACTTCGGCGAGTCTGTTGTTTATGGTATTGGCGCTGGTGTTGGTTGGGCACTTGCAATTACATTACTTGCAGGTATCCGTGAGAAACTGAAATACTCAGACGTACCTGACGGCTTACGTGGTTTAGGTATTACCTTCATCACTGTTGGTTTAATGGGACTTGGCTTTATGTCATTCTCTGGTATTTCACTGTAAAGGTAGCGAGGATAAATCATGGATTATCAGATTTTCTTAGGCGTTGGTGTTTTTATCGCTATCGTTGTACTACTGGTTTTAGTCATCATTGGTGCTAAATCTCAGTTAGTTGCAAGTGGCGATATTATCATCGGCATTAATGGCGACCCAGATAAAGCCATTAAAACATCAGCAGGTAGTAAGCTTTTAGGCGCACTATCTGAGTCAGGTATATTTGTATCATCTGCTTGTGGTGGCGGTGGCTCTTGTGGTCAGTGTCGTGTACACATTAAAGAAGGTGGTGGTGATATTCTGCCAACTGAACTTGATCACATATCTAAAGGTGAAGCCCGTGAAGGCTGTCGTTTAGCGTGTCAGGTAAATGTTAAAAATGACATGGAAATTGAACTTGAAGAGTCAATTTTTGGTGTTAAGAAGTGGGATTGTGAAGTTATCTCTAATGATAACAAAGCAACGTTCATCAAAGAACTTAAGCTGCAAATTCCAGATGGCGAGTCAGTGCCGTTTCGTGCGGGTGGTTACATCCAAATCGAAGCTCCACCTCACCATGTTAAATATGCAGATTTCGATGTTCCTGAAGAGTATCGTGGCGACTGGAACCATTTTGGTTTCTTCGATCTGGAGTCAAAAGTAGACGAAGAAACAATTCGTGCTTACTCAATGGCTAACTACCCAGAAGAAGAAGGCATCATTATGCTTAACGTGCGTATTGCTGCTCCACCTCCAAGAAACCTTAGCTTGCCATGTGGTAAAATGTCTTCGTACATTTGGTCACTTAAAGAAGGCGATAAGGTAACTATTTCGGGTCCATTTGGTGAGTTCTTTGCTAAAGACACTGATGCAGAAATGGTATTTGTTGGTGGTGGTGCTGGTATGGCGCCAATGCGTTCTCATATCTTTGACCAACTTAAACGTTTGAACTCTAAACGTAAGATGAGCTTTTGGTATGGTGCACGTTCTGAGCGTGAAATGTTCTACGTAGAAGATTTTGACGGCCTAGCCGCTGAAAATCCTAACTTCGTATGGCATACAGCACTTTCAGATCCACAGCCTGAAGATAACTGGGAAGGCTATACTGGCTTTATCCATAACGTGTTATTTGAGAACTATCTTAAAGATCACGAAGCGCCTGAAGATTGTGAGTACTACATGTGTGGTCCTCCAATGATGAATGCGGCAGTTATTACTATGCTTAAAGATTTAGGTGTTGAAGACGAAAATATCTTACTAGATGACTTCGGTGGCTAACACTAATACCAAAACAGTTTAGTTTTGGTTAAAATACCAGCCTCGTAGCACTTGTGTTACGAGGCTTTTTTTATTCTTTAATTTTATCAATCTATTAAGTAGAGCTGTTATGAATCGAGTAAGTACTTCACAGGGCATAATGGCCTTTTTACTAATTACACTGACTTTATTATTGTCTGGGTGTGGTGAAAAGCCAGAGTTAAAAGAAACCTTTTTAGAAGGTAAGACTATGGGTACCACTTATCATATTAAATATTATGATGAGCAAGCCCAGCTATCGGCTTCACAACTACAGCTGCAAATAGACGCTGTTTTAAAAGATGTGAACCAATCTATGTCTACTTACATAGAAGACTCTGAAATAAATACATTTAACAGGTTACCTGCAAATCAAGTCATGCCAATTAGCGAAGATTTTAGGGCTGTTATAAGCGAGTCTATTCGCTTGGGTGAATCGACTAAAACACTCGACGTAACAATGGGGCCTTTAATTGATTTATGGGGCTTTGGGCCTGATAAAAAACCAACTAATCGCCCAAGTGATGAAGAGCTTGCAAGTATGGTTGAAAAAATAGGCATTGATAAACTTATCTTAAATGAGCAAGGACTGGCTAAAACAGTTAATGGACTGGAGCTTTCTTTTTCGGCAACAGCTAAGGGCTATGGTATTGATAAAGTTGCCCAGTTATTAGAAAACCACGACATTACTAATTACATGGTTGAGATTGGTGGTGAACTGCGTATAGCTGGTGAAAAGCCAAATAATCAGGATTGGAAAATCGCGATTGAGCAACCAGATGCGCAACCTGGAGAGCGTAAGGTACACCGTGTTTTATCGCCAAGTACAAGTGGTATAGCGACATCGGGTGATTACCGTATTTTTTATAAAATGGATGGCGAGATCTATACCCACTTAATTGATCCAGCAACAGGTATGCCTATTAAGCACGACTTAGTGTCGGTAACTGTGCTTCATCCAAGCGCTATGACGGCAGATGGTTTAGCGACGGCACTTACTGTAATGGGGATGCAAAAAGCGCAAGCTTATGCTGAACAACATGATTTACCGGTTTATTTAATAGGTAAATCAAAAGAGGGTTTAGTTACCTACTCAAGCCCAGCATTTAAGCCTTATTTATAGTATGGTGCTGACTTGTTTATTTCCGTGTTATTTGGGTATATAATAGCAGTCGCTCAAAAATATTTGAGTTTAATTTATTGCTGATCAATAGGGGCTAAGCAATGTCACTTTTTCTTCTTACTTTTGGCTTACTAATTTTGATAGTTTCGGCTATGGCCGTTGGTATGATCGTGCAAAAAAAATCTATGGCAAGCAGCTGTGGTGGTTTAGGTTCGGTTGGTATTGATAAAGCCTGTGATTGCGATGATCCATGTGATAAACGCAAAAACCGTTTAGCAAAAGAGCAAGCTTGGAAAGAAAACCAAATTATTTAAGCCTGTCTTAAATATTAAAAAGCGCTTTATAGCGCTTTTTTTGTGCCTGTAAAACGCCTTCGCATCATAGCTTCCAAAGCAATCCAATCTAAATGTATTAGACAAAGGTATATAGTTTAGTTTTTTTCACCTATTAGGTTTATTTTTCTCGTTTGTCAAATTGGAGCTAACACTCTAAAGTTTAATCATAGACAAAGAGCAAGGCTCTCGTCATAAGCTTGAGGCATAAGTTAGCCTCGCTTAAAAGAATCTTTATATTGTGTGTGAAGATGTTGTCAGTGTGAAAGGCAACTCAAGTTTGGTGGTGACTGAGTTTGAGTTGTTTTTATTCCCTACAATTGCCACGCAGTGTAAGCCAAGAATCTTTATATTGTGTGTGAAGATGTTGTCAGTGTGAAAGGCAACTCAAGTTCAGTGGTGACTGAGTTTGAGTTGTTTTTATTCCCTACAATTGCCACGCAGTGTAAACCAAAAATCTTTATATTGTGTGTGAAGATGTTGTCAGTGTGAAAGGCAACTCAAGTTCGGTGGATTCACTTCCATAAAGAACGAGTTTGAGTTGTTTTTATTCCCTACAATTGCCACGTAATGTAAACCAAAAATCTTTATATTGTGTGTGAAGATGTTGTCAGTGTGAAAGGCAGCTCAAGTTCGGTGGTGACTTAGCTTGAGTTGTTTTTATTCCCTACAATTGCCATGCAGTGTAAACCAAGAATCTTTATATTGTGTGTGAAGATGTTGTCAGTGTGAAAGGCGGCTCAAGTTCGGTGGTGACTGAATTTGGGCTGTTTTTATTTGTGCCACACAATTATTACTCCCTCCTAAAAACCTATAATCCTATTAAATATTTCTCTTTAAATCGTTTTTTATTTTAGCTAACCGAATGTTTTTTATCGTGTTATTTTTTATTAACAAAATAGCTTCGAAAGCTTAACTCAAATTAATTGATTTTTAGTTGAACAGAAAATTCTCTTTGTTATACTCACGTTCGAACTTTCAGTAAGTTTTGAAAGTTTGGTTGATACGGATCAATTTTCGCTAGGTAAATATGTGCTAGCTGGATTTGATTGTATTTAGCACCTGGTTTTAGGGTTTACAACAGCAATGTTTTTTAAATTTTTCCATTGCAAACTGTATTACTCTAATTTTGTTATAGTCATTTTAGTAGGTTAATGTCTTTGAACACACTTTCTTTGCATCATACAGCTACGGAACTTGCCTCTGGCGAGCCGCAGACGTGTGAACGCTTGAATAAAGCAGGCAAGGGCGTGTGTGTAGCTATAACTTTATTAGTGTTTAATACTGTAATGTTGCTAAGCGGTGCATTAGAGGATGCCTTCAAGCTTGAAGCGCTATTAAGTGATGGGTTTATTGTAGAGCCACTGTTACTTAATCTTGCGCAATTTTTAGCTCATCCGATCATATCAAGTCAGTTACTTATTGGCCTTTGTTGGTTATTGTTCCATATTTGTCCAGCGCGTCGTGCTGGCATAATCCTCCGTAAAGCAGCCTTTGCTTTTAGCGAGGCTAAAGTTCAGCAACCTGTGATCTCTTCACATGGTTGTCGTGCTCCACCTAGCTTTACAGGTTGCCTGTAACGCTGCATCTTGTTGCTGGTTTTAATTATTTGTTCTTGCTGTAAATAATTAAGGTTAGCTAAAACAAAGTAGCTTCGTGTTTCTTTAAACACATTTCAGCCAACCACCACTCACCCAAGTTAACTTTTATTACGTTATATAAATGCGTTTAGAAAGCTGGGTTTGTTGCTAGGTCATTAATGGCATGAGCTTTAGGTTTTTTTGAATAGCCCCCTTATTTTTATAATTTAATTCTAGTTAACTTGGGTTTTTATTGAAAAATCGTTGCTTTGGTTTTTATTTTAAGCAGCAAATTGAAACTCTAGGTTTGTAGGATACTCCCTTGTTAATTCGTAACCTTTGTAATATTGCTTTAGCTAGTACAGTGCTGGCGTTGTCAGGCTGTAAAGGCGGGATACTCGATCCAAAAGGGCAAATAGGCATTGATGAGAAAAATTTAATCATCATCGCAACCGTGCTTATGTTGCTTGTAGTCGTTCCCGTTATTGTGATGACTTTGTATTTCGCTTGGAAATATAGAGACACTCAAAACCAAGAAATTTATGCTCCAAAATGGGCTCATTCAAATAAAATTGAAGCCGTTGTTTGGGCTGTTCCTATTGTTATTGTAATCATTTTAGGTGTTATTACCTGGCAGTCTACCCAAGACTTAGACCCCTATAAACCCATTGAAGGTAAAGGTGAACATCTTACTGTTGAAGTGGTTTCACTAAACTGGAAGTGGCTATTTATATATCCTGAGCAAGGTATTGCTACGGTTAATGAATTAGTGTTCCCAGCAAATGTACCTGTTGAATATAAAATCACCTCAGAGAGCACAATGAATTCATTTTTTATTCCGCAATTGGGTAGTCAAATATACTCAATGGCTGGGATGGAAACCAAGCTTCACTTAATTGCAAATGAGCCAGGTACGTTTAAAGGCTTTTCAGCAAATTACAGCGGCGCAGGTTTCACTGGCATGAAATTTAATGCCATTGCTACACCTACTCAAGCAGACTTTGATAAGTGGGTGAGTGATGTGAAAGCGAATTCAAGCGCTAATAACCTGACTCATGCAAATTATGTTGAGCTTGCAAAAGCAAGTGAAAATAACCCAGTAGCATATTACGGAAAAGTTGATGACGGCTTATTTCATACCATTGTTATGAAGTATATGCAGGCGCATGGCGATATGAACAAAAAACACCATGCATTGGGCGAACATGGGCAAATGAGTAAAAAGCATCATGAAATGAGTGAGCACTCAATGCCTTCATCTCACAGCCAAGGCGAGGAATAATAATGTCGTTATTAGGTAATCTTTCACTCGACGCAATTCCGTTTCATGAGCCAATTCTTGTGTTCACGATGTCGGTTATTGCGATAGCTGGGCTTATTATTGCCGGGCTTATTACAAAGTATAAAAAATGGGGCGTGCTTTGGCGCGACTGGATCACGTCTGTTGATCACAAACGCTTAGGCGTAATGTATATTCTTTTAGCACTAATAATGCTGTTTCGTGGTTTTTCTGATGCAATAATGATGCGTGCGCAGTTGGCACTTGCTACCAGTGGTGCGCCAGGTTATTTACCACCAGAACACTACGACCAAATATTTACTGCCCACGGCGTAATCATGATCATATTTATGGCAATGCCATTTATGATTGGTCTAATGAACATTGTATTACCACTTCAAATTGGTGCTCGCGATGTTGCTTTTCCATTTTTAAATAATTTAAGTTTTTGGTTTACAGCCAGTGGTGCAATTTTAATTAACTTATCACTTGTATTTGGTGAATTTGCAAAAACAGGTTGGGTGGCATATCCGCCGCTTTCGGAGCTGACCTTTAGCCCTGGGGTGGGGGTCGATTATTATATTTGGGCCTTGCAAATATCCGGGCTCGGTACACTTCTAACAGCCGTAAACTTTTTAGCAACCGTGTTTAAAATGCGTGCACCAGGTATGACCCTAATGAAAATGCCAATTTTTACATGGGCATGTACATGGGCAAACATCTTAATTGCAGCATCATTCCCAATTTTAACTGCTGTACTTGCAATGCTAACGCTTGACCGTTATCTCGACTTCCACTTCTTTACCAATGAATTGGGCGGTAACGCCATGATGTACATCAACTTGTTTTGGGCATGGGGTCATCCTGAGGTATACATATTAGTATTACCAGCGTTTGGTATTTTTTCTGAAATTATTTCGACCTTTGCCGGTAAACGTTTGTTTGGTTACAAATCGATGGTTTATGCCAGCGGTGCAATCTCAATTTTAGGCTTTATTGTTTGGTTACATCACTTCTTTACTATGGGCTCAAGCGCTAACGTTAACGCGTTCTTTGGGGTAATGACCATGGTTATTGCCGTACCAACTGGGGTTAAGTTGTTTAACTGGTTATTTACTATTTACCGAGGTCGTTTACGTATAAGTGTACCGGTACTTTGGACTCTTGGCTTTATGGTTACCTTTACGGTAGGCGGTATGACCGGTGTATTACTTGCCATTCCTGGCGCCGATTATGTACTGCATAACAGCTTATTCTTAATTGCACATTTCCATAACACAATTATTGGTGGTGCTGTGTTTGGTTACCTGGCCGGTTTTGTATTTTGGTTCCCTAAAGCAATGGGCTTTAAACTTAATGAAAAATGGGGCAAAGCATCATTTTGGTGTTGGATTATTGGTTTCTTCGTAGCATTTATGCCGCTGTACGTACTTGGTTTCTTAGGTATGACACGTCGCTTAAACCACACTAACAACCCAGATTGGAACATGTGGTTATACATTGCCGCAGGCGGTGCTGTAATTATTATGTTTGGTATTATCAGCCAAGTAATTCAATTATATGTGAGCTTTAGAGACCGTGAAGCGCTTGACGATACAACAGGCGATCCGTGGAACGGCCACACACTTGAGTGGGCTACAAGTTCACCTCCGCAAATTTATAACTTTGCAACAATTCCACATATCGATGATATTGATGCATGGACCGATATGAAAGAAAAAGGTCAAGCATATCAAGATAAAGCAAACTACAGTCCTATTCATATGCCTAAAAACACATCAGCTGGCGTGTTAATGGCAGCAAGTTTAACAGTATTTTGTTTTGCAATGATTTGGCATATTTGGTGGTTAGCTGTGGTTGGACTAGTAGGCGGAATTGCCATATTTATCAAACGTTGTTACACCAGCGATGTAGATTACTATATACAACCTGATGAAATTGCACGCATTGAAGCTGCATATAATTCAAGTGGCGTTAAGGAGTTAAAAGCGTGAGTACACTTTCTGCAAATTTAGACTCTGTATCACACGATGATCATGCCCACGCGCATGATCACCACGATACTTCGGGTGATACCGTATTTGGTTTTTGGTTATACCTAATGACCGATTGCCTACTGTTTGCCTCGTTTTTTGCCACTTACGCTGTGTTATTTATGAACACAGCCGGTGGCGTATCGGGTAAAGATATTTTTGAACTCGACTTTGTAGCAGTAGAAACTGCAGCACTACTGATTAGTAGTATTACTTTTGGTTTTGCCATGATTGCCGCTCAAGGGCAAAAAAAGGCACTAACACTGACTTGGTTATTTGTTACGTTTTGTTTAGGTGCTGTGTTTATTGGTATGGAAGTATACGAATTTCATCACCTAATTGTGCATGGCAATGGTCCACAACAAAGTGCCTTTTTAACATCGTTTTTCTCATTAGTTGGCTTACATGGTTTACATGTAACAGCGGGTCTAATTTGGATGACCATAATGATGATTGAAGTTGCTAAACGCGGCTTAGGTAAAGCAACCGTAACGCGTTTAAGCTGCTTAAGCCTATTTTGGCACTTCTTAGACATTGTCTGGATTTGTGTATTTACCGTTGTTTATTTAATGGGAGCAATGTAATGAGCCACAGCGAAACGCATGCGTTAAAGCAAACGCAAAGTGATCATCATGATGAATCTCATGGCAGTGTTAAAACTTACTTAATTGGCTTTGTGCTATCGGTAATTTTAACTGCTATACCGTTTTACATGGTAATGGAAGGTGACTTCTCAAAAGCAACAACGCTTTGGAGCATTGTTACTTTAGCAATCGTACAAATTTGGGTGCATTTAAAATACTTTTTACACCTTAATTTTACCACCGAAGATGGCCGTGCAAGTACTTTTTCATTCCTATTCAGTGCTCTGATCATCGTAATGGTTGTTGGGTTATCTGTTTGGATCATTTATGAATCTAACGCAATGATGATGTACTAGGAGTTGAAGATGTTTCGTCGTTATTTATCAGTGACAAAGCCGGGTATTATTATGGGCAATTTGATCAGCGTAGCGGGCGGGTTTTTACTTGCCTCGCGCGGTGATATAGACCCATGGTTAATGATTGCCACATTAATTGGTTTGTCGCTAGTGGTTGCATCAGGTTGCGCTATCAATAATGTTATAGATAGAGACATAGATGTGGCCATGGCGCGTACTCGTACGCGGGTTACAGTAACGGGCGAAATGTCGGCCTTTGCTGCACTTAGTCACGGTATTTTATTGGGTGTTGTGGGCTTTGGTTTACTTATCGCCTACACCACTCAAGCCGCGGTATTTTTTGCAGCCTTTGGCTACGTAATTTATGTAGGGGTTTATAGCCTCTACATGAAACGCAACTCAGTATACGGCACTTTTGTAGGTAGCCTTTCTGGCGCTGTCCCGCCAGTAGTAGGTTACTGCGCCGTAACAGGGCAGTTCGATATGGGCGCATTAATACTGCTAGTTATGTTTAGCTTGTGGCAAATGCCGCACTCTTACGCCATCGCTATTTTTCGCTTTAAAGATTACCAAGCTGCAGGTATTCCTGTATTACCAGTAGCGCAAGGTATTGATAAAGCAAAGCGCCATATCGTACTTTACATTGCTGTATATGCCCTAGTTGTGATGTTACTGCCAATTACTGGCTACACAGGTGCTGCTTTTATGGCTGTTGCTTGTATTACCAGCTTTTGGTGGTTGCTAATGGCGCTACGTGGTTATCGTCGTAATATTGATATGAGTAGCTGGGCACGTAAAGTGTTCGCATTTTCAATTATTAATATTACAGCGTTAAGTATTGCTATGGCTGTTGATTATCATAGTGTTGCTCCACAGCTATTAACGCTTACCTAATTTAAAAATTTTTAACTATTCCAAAGTTAATCCAAAGGCTCGAAAGGGCCTTTTTTTATGCCTAAATATTAAAATAATTGAACATCAGTATTCTCACCCTTTTACTTTCTAAAATCATCAGCATTGTAATAAAGTGGTTTAAGGGTGCCGCAGTTAATAAATTTATAGGTAAGCTCATTTTCAGCTGGGACACGTTTTGAGGTACGAAGCTTTTGCATACATGCATTAACTAAATCAACAAAAATAAGATGGTTATAGCTCGGCGCTTGTTGAATTTTATGAATATAAATATGCTCAGTACCGCCTAGATTAATCATGTCGTAATCTTGCCATTGCGATGATTCACTTAAATCTTTTAGCTCTCTGGCATACAGTTGCTTACTCAGTTCAAGCTCTTTTTTTGAGTAAATTAAACTACCACCTTGTTGATAATCACCCTCGTAAATATCGGCAATAATCGTAATTTCTTCACCACGCATTAAATGTTGAATATTAAACGCTTGTGGCTTAACCGTGATTAGCTCAGCATTTCTAACAAAGTTTAAGAGTGCGACATCGGGGTTTCCTATTTTATAAACAACTTGCACATCATCTGGAGAATTATAACTAGGTAAGTTAATCGCAATTATAGATGAGCCTTGATTAACCAAAGCCATAGGATGCTCAGCATTGTAAGCGGGGTCTACCGGTGGTAGTTCTGTTTTTTCTTCTTCTGCTACAGCAAAGCCACTTAAAGTAACTAGTAATAGAGTAAGTAGTAGGCGCATTATAATCTCAATTAATTTATGAGCTTAAATTTTAGTATAAAATATACATTACATTGAGTTAATTGCACTTAATACTTAAACGCCAAGCATTGTATAAAAGGCTCAAATGAGCCTTTTATACAATTTCAAGGTAATCTCAAAGCGACATTAAAATAATGGCGACTAAATAAGCACTACTTAATTGCTTTTTTTACTTCTCGCCAATTTATTATTTTAAAGTTTTGAGGCTGCTGTGGCATACGATTATAACCATCTTGTACAACTAAAATACCTTCAGGATAACCCGGAAGAGACTTAGATGTTACTGTTAACCCGTCGGTTTCTGATGAGCCATCAATACCATTAACCAAATCACTTATTACACTAAACTTACCTGCAAACTCTAAGCTAGGTGTTTTAATGCCCGCAGTACCATTCTTTATTTTATACAGTACGTAGCTGTTATCACCTTGGCTCGAAACAACTAAATAACGTGTTTTGTCGCTGTGGTAAATTTCCATACCTTCAACATCATCAACAAGTTGCTCATTTATACCTTGCAGCATAACCGGTGTACTGCCTGCCGTTGGCTCTGCACCTATAAACCAAATACCGGCATCTTCTTCGCCTACAAATAATTGTCCTAGTTCATCATCTGCACTACAGCCTTCTGGTTGGCTTGGTAGGTTAAACTCGCGAACAAGTTTACCTGTTATTTTTTCGTTATTCTCACTGATTTTATATTGCTGATATAGCCCCGATTTATCATTTACAAATACATAGTTCCCCGTATTTGACGAGTACATACATAAGCCATAAATTTCATCAAGATTGGTAGGAATATCAGCAATGTACTTCACACTATTATTAGCTTGTACTGAAAATACACTAATACCGTTAAGCGTTCGGTTACTGGCAGTTATTAATGTATTGGTACTGTTTTTAATCGTGCTATTTTGTCGCAGGTCTACGTTATTTAAACGGCCAACTTCAAGTGACTGTTCAAGCTTGCCATTTAGGCTGTATACCATTAGTCCACGGCGTTTATCGGTGCCTAAAATTAAGCTGTTTGCTGCATCTTTAGGGTTAACCCAAATTGCCGGATCGTCTGCTGCATCACCAAACGCTTGTACGGGGGCAGTTTGTGCACTTGCCTTTATTTGAGTAATTGATTGGGGGCTGGTTTTTAATGATTTTATGATAGGTGTTACAGGTAGTGTACTTTTAATATAAGCGCCTGTTTCGTCGTTATACAGCACTGCCGTTGCCGCGTTGTTACTTGTGTAATTTACCGCTACCGATTCCAAGCTCAAGTCACCATTTAACATCCAGTTATTAAGCATTTTACTAATTGGATCATAAGCATACACAGTATTGTTTTTGGTACTAGTAAACCAGATAATACCATCTTGCGAAGCTGAAATAGCTCCTAGTTCACTGTCTAACTTTCCAAAGGGGGCGACTAAAGCAATCGGTTTTTTATCTGCTTGCGATTCCGCGTTCGCGTTTATTGCCCAAATGCCTACTTCGCTTTCACTTACATATAAGGTATTTGTTGTTGTACTTACAGCACAACCCGACGCCTCACTAA
The DNA here is from genome assembly GCF_014164015.1 of Pseudoalteromonas sp. SR41-1. Classification (NCBI taxonomy): domain Bacteria; kingdom Pseudomonadati; phylum Pseudomonadota; class Gammaproteobacteria; order Alteromonadales; family Pseudoalteromonadaceae; genus Pseudoalteromonas; species Pseudoalteromonas sp. SR41-1. The sequence goes on along the minus strand of NZ_JACJEK010000009.1, from coordinate 137,134 downwards.
CGCCAGAAAATTCACGTACATTTACGTTAACCGCTTTATTATTCGCTGTATCAAAAATAATAGTTTCGGTAATTAGCCCGCGTACATCAGGTACAAATGCCGATATTGATTCACTCGCTTTATTAGCAAATAAACACACCGTATCGGGTTGTGCTTGTGGTGGGTTAATGCGGGTTAGTTCAATTGTATCCCAGCCACTTTGAGTGTGCTCAAGCTTAAATATAACAACGTTATCTTGATTGTTATCAATAGTTGCAACCAAAAATGAGTGTGCTGTTAGCTTAGTGACAGCAAGCGCTTCAAAGTTACCTTTTTTTATAATGCGGCTTTGTTGCGTTTCACTTTCAACTAACACTAAGCCTTTGCTTTCGCTTGCTAGCAACCAATTGTTATTATTTAACCATGCCGCTTGTGAGCCTTGCATGTTATCTGTTGGACCAAATTCAGTACTATTAATGACTATTTTATCGGATGTGTTTTTTACTGCCGTATTTGTAGCCATATTACTATTGCTACACGCACTTAATGTACTAAGCACTAAGCTACTTACAATTAAGCTAATAGATGTTTTTAATTTAAAGTTCATGTTGTAACCCTTTATTGGTCAAAGCGCTTTTGAGTGCTGTAACGCACTTCGCCTTTATAGTTAATAGCCGTTGCTTTTAGTGCTTCATTGTTAATCGAAAAGCTCAAAAATCCTGGAGTAGCTTCTGCAAAACGCGTAAATTCACGTTGTTTTACGTAACGCGCTTCGCTACCACCACCAGATACAAAGTGGTCGAGTTTACTGCCATCTATTTGGTTATGTTGCAGGTCATGTTCGTGTCCTGCTATGTATGCTTGCACACCATTTTGCTCAAATATGGGCTCGAGTAAATTACGTAAACCTTCAGTAAGTCCGTAACGTTTTCCACTGCTATAAAGTGGGTGATGACCAACCACTATTTTCCATCGTGCTTGGCTATTTGATAGTTGGCTATCTAACCATGTTAATTGCGCTTGGCTGTTTTGCCCTTGAGTTGCTTTGTATTTTTCGCGTGTTTTGTATTCAGGATTTAAAGTATTAGTGTCTAAAAACACCATTAATATCTGCTCGCCACCTTTTAAAGTAAAGGTTTTGCTGTAATAGCGTGCAGGTAAATTCCAGCGCTGACTTTTTTTACTGTAATCAAGTTGTGCTTGCGCATTACCTAAATAATCATGATTACCCAGTACTACATACCAAGGCTCGAATGTATGTGGACCATGGTAAATATCTTCATAGGCACTTTGCCAAAGCGGGTCGTTAACACTTGCCACGCCATTGGGATAAAAGTTATCGCCAGTTGAAATAGTAAAATCACCATCCGTTTGAAACATCGCTATTTCTAACTGGTGTGCTACGTCTTTTTGATAAAAGTGCCCGTTATGTCCCCAATCACCAATAACCGTAAAATTTAAGCTCTTAGGCAGCACCGTCAAGTTGGCAATTTTTTGTTGCTCGTATAATACATCGGTGTACGTTACGTTTGCCAATACGCTTTGTATACTGCATAAGCCAAATGTTATTAGCAGTAATGTTTTTTTTATCATTATAGTTCTCTCATGTTTGGTAGCGCTAAATAAAGTGATTAGCACTACCTCATAAACTTATTTAAAATGCGTAACGCAGCATAAGTTGATAAACCGGTCCCGCTTCTTCAGATTCAATTTCGTACTCATCAAAGCTTCTACTAAACTGATCTTCAACGGTATCAAATTTATTAAAGGTTTCGTCTTTACTTGCATCAAGTAGGTTTGAACCCACCAAGCGTAGCGTTACATCTTCCCAACGTTTTTCTAAAAACACTTCAAAGTCGGCACTGTAAGATGTAGTTATTTCTTCACCTACAATACGTCCATAGGCATCACCTTGCTTACGGTAAGTTACGCCAAATGCAGCTTTGAGTTCGGGTAAGTCTTGAATAAACCCAATGTTATAAACGTAGTCTGATTGGTCGTTAAATTTGCGAGTTCCAAAAAAATCGGTTACTTCACTATCAAGCCATGAGTAGTTTAAAAATACACCCGTATTAGGCATGCTAAATGCGCCAAGTGGAGTAGATAAATCAAGCTCAATTCCTTTAACATTACCATCGCCGGTGTTGCGTGGTTGCAGTACAAATGTACCTTCGCCCTCAGAGCCTTCTTGTCCTGTATTTGCTATTTCTATTAGGTCATTTACTTTGCGATAAAATAAATTAATACCTACAACGCCACTTTTTCCTAAGCGATACTCGTAGCCTAAGTCCATACCCCAAGCTGATTCTGGTTTTAATTCAGGGTTCCCTAGTTGGTCGTTATCACCAAGCTCTTTTTCGATAAGTGCCGGCGTTAAAAAATCAAACTCAGGGCGGCGTAAACTACGCGCAATCGATGCACTTATACGCCCATTTTCGCTAACGTTATAACGAAAGTGTGCCGAGGGGAGGATAAAGTCGTAACTATTACTTTCGGTCACGCCAATTGTTTTATCATTAATTTTAGAATCGGTAGACTCCCAGCGAACGCCCAGCTCCCAAGCAAATAAATCATCTTTGTGCTTAACAAGGGCAAATAAATCAAAGCGATCTTCTTCTAAAGTATTTACACCACCAGTAACCGCTTCGTACTCGCTATTAAATGCAGCAAGCGTTAAAGGTGATGCTGCGTATTGATCCCAACTGGTAAGTGCAAGTTCTAATTCGTTTTGCGATTCTAAAATTTCACTGTCGCGTTTTTTATTTTGTAAAAATGCACCAAGCTGAATTTCTTTGCTGTCACCCCAAGGTTGGCTGTGTTGCCACTGTAGAGTCCATTCTTTATCGTCTATGTTGCTGCGAGCTTGTTCTTCTTCAAATATCATTGGCAGCTCAGACGTATCTAATTCGACTTCTTGCTCATAAACAGACTCTTCAAACCGAGCAAAGCCAAATTTAAACTTACTTGTGCCGCTTAGTAGTGGAAATTCATAAGCGGTATTGATGTTGTAATTAGTTTGGTCAATATATTTAACATTGGCATTATCTGTTTCTAAGTTACCGCCATTTACAATATCGTTATTGGTTGCAGTTGGGTCGTTGTATTCAAATGAACGTTCATCCTCAGTACGCTCTGTATCAACCCACATAGCGCTAATATTAAACTGACTATCGTCGTCAAAAACAATTTCGTAGCTGGAGTTAAGTGACGTGTCGTCGCCATCGCGAGTGTCTGATTGGTCTTCGCGGTTATCAAACTCTTCTGTTTGAAAATTTATATTGTTTTCAGGGCTATCGCCGTAGCGCAAACTAGTTTTTTGTTTTGGGTTATATCTGCCTTGTAAATTTGCACCAAGTAATAAGCGCCCACCAGCAAATTCAGTACCGTACACAGCAGCCAAGCTTTCTTTAAATTCACCATCGTCATAAAGCAAGCCACCAGCACGCAAGTAACCGCCATCTAAACTGTAACCATCGCGCAATACAATATTTAATGTGCCCGCAATAGCATCGGCTGAGCGGTTAGCACTTGATGAGCGAATAATTTCAACGCGTTCAATTAACTCAGCCGGAATTCGGTCAACAAAAAATGAACGGTCGGCACCAGCGCCAGGTACTTCTTCACCGTTTATAAGCACCTTTGTATAAGCAGGGCTTAACCCCCGCATACGTGCACCATCCGATTCAAGCACATCCGATAAAAATGTAACACTGGGTACTCGTTTTAATGCATCGCCTGCGGTCAATGGTTCAAAACGTTGAAAGTACTCTTGTGAATATTCTAAGGTTGGTGCGAGTTCGTCTGAGCGGTTTCTGTAGCCAATTTCACCGTATACAACAATTTTGTCAGAAACTTCGATATCTTTTTTTGTGGTTTCTTTTGCATCATCTTCTGCATAAGCCGTTAAATTACATAAGGCTAATGCGGCTACCAGTGCTTTTATTTTAAAGTCTTTCATTGTATTTGCTCTTGGTTATTGCTGGGTTTTTTCTTGATATGGCGAGCAAGCTAAAGATATTTGATTACGTAAATGTGACAGTGTTTAGTTTAAATACATGTATTTAGAGGTGTTTGAGCAATATCTAGAGCGTATTGAGCTTTTATCACTCCTCGTAAAGTCAGGTGTTATGTACCGTGCAGGGCTGTTTTTAAAGTAGGTATCATCTCGTTGTCATATAGCTGAGCTAATATGACCCTGCTAACAAAAACTTGTATGAACTAACTTTAAAACTCATTTATAAACGAGATACCGCACATGCGATTTAACCCCTTTATCAGCCACCGATTATTAATAAACGCTATTATTGCGATGTTTTTTAGCGCTGTGTTTTTAAGTAGTTATTTAGGTGTATTAAAAACTTACGCCAGTATTCAGTGGCTCGATATTATGGGGGAGGGCGGTATTGTGTTAATGACTCTCGTATGGATTGCCGCGTTATTAATTTCAAGACCACCGGGTAAAGTAACCACTTACTTAGTGATAGGTGTTGGGTTATTTATGTTCTCGGCAACCCTCGATTTACTTGATGAATGGCTAATGCATCCCGCCCATCAATGGCTCAGTTGGATTGAATCTCTGCCAGCACCTTTAGGCATGTTGTTAACGAGTGTGGGTTTGTATTATTGGCATCAAGAGCAGTACGTATTAAATCGTCAGCTACGCCGCCGTGAAGCGCATTTACGTGAGCACGATAAGGTGTGTTCAGTTACAGGTCTTTATAAGGCGCAGTACCTAGATTCTGCAATTAAAGAGCAACTTACGAGCAAACAACCACTCTGGCTTGGGGCTATTGATATTCGTGATTTTTCGCATTTTAATAGTGAGTTTGGCTTTAGTGAGGGCGACCGGTTACTGCGTGAAATTAGCGAGCTATTGTTAATGAATTGCCGACTAAGTGATGTAGTGTGCCGCTACGCAGGAGATTGCTTTATGGTATTGATGCCAGCCACCACAGAGCAGCAAGCTAAAGAGTTGATGGCACAAATTAAAGGAGCTCTAAAGCATTGTGCATTTAAAGTTGAAGCATCTAAAAAAGCAAAGTTTCAATATGTCACTACCGCCTTAATACAAGGTAATACGCATAGCAGTACAGGTAAACTAACAAGCCAACTGCATAGTCAATTACAACAAAAAAAGCATCAACTAAAAGTAGCGCACCGTGCACATGTTTGTTAGCCAAGACGACAAATATTTAAGCGCTCAAGGGCTTATTACGTCAGCTGTAGAGCTTGCTCAAAGCCGAAACATAAATTTACATAAGCTGCTACGCGGTACCGGTATTTTTGAACAAGACTTACTTAATTTTCAGCATACATTTAGTGTGTCTCAGCAGGTGCGTTTATTAGCTCAATTTAAGTTGTTGATGAAAAGTACTGACAGTGGTTTTTTACTCGGTAGCCAACTTATTAACGACACTCGAGCCGAAGCTCAGGCATTAAAATATAGCGATAATTTAGCTCAAGTATTAAAGCAATTATCACTTTTAAGAATGCAATTAGCGCCTTTGCTGTTTAGCCAAACGTATATTAAAAACGATAATGTTTATATTTATATTCAGCCAGCACATGGGTTTGATGAAAGCCTTTACCACTATGTGCTAGAGATATACAGCACTGCATTTTATAGTTTACTTAAACGAGTGAGCGAAAGTTACCCGCATTGTCAGTTCGACTTTGCTTTTAAACGCCCTCGGCATATTCAAGAATATGAGCAAAATTTAGGGCTAAAGGTAAGTTTTGATAAGCCATGTACTCGCTGGGTATTAAATAAAACCATGTTAAGGGCTAAAAACCCGCATGCGAGTCAATTACGATTTATGCAAGCGCAGTCGCAGCTACATAATAAAAGCGTAGTTAGCATGACTTTTATTGAAGCCGTCTGCAGATACTTATACTCTCACCCAAGTGCTAATTTAGAGTGCACCGCAAAGCACTTTGCTATGAGCTCAGCTACATTTAAGCGCAGACTCAAACTCAATGGGGTACGCTTTTCAGCGTTAATAGATGAGCAAAATAAGCACAAAGCTATTTACCTACTTACTCTGTGCGCCAAACATAACGAACAAGTCGCTGAACATTTAGCTTTTTACGATATACCTAACTTTCGGCGCGCCTTTAAACGCTGGACAGGCTTAACACCTAATCAGTTAAAAGCGCAATAAGTTACTCAGTTGCCATTTCTATGGAGTGCAACAATGTTCGTGCATTTAAATGAAGATTTGGATCTTCTGGGTTTGACGTATTAGTCAGCCAAATTACATTGCCTTCTTTATTTACAAATAATGTAGTAGGTGTGCCTCGTATACCTAATTGCTGTGCTATTGCATCGGCTTTTACAGCTGTTTTAAAAGTATAACCTCTTTCGCTAAGTGCTTTAGCGGGAGTAGCATCGTCATCTTCTTCAAAGCTCACGGCAATAACTTTTAATCCCATATCATCAATTTTTTGAAGTGCTGGCTGCAGCTTTTTACAGTACGGACACCATGTTGCCCAAAAGTGTAAAACGTAAGGTTGACCTAATAAATCTTGAGTATTGAGTGGCGACCCATCAGCCATTTGTAAATTTAATGTTGGCAATTTAGGATATGTTGCTTCTGAGCTTGTATCTTGTGCGTAAGCTGTAAAGCTTAATAAAATTAGCGTGATGGTAATAAATAGCTGTTTCATAATATGCTCTTTTTTATTTTACATATTAAACAAGAACGATAATTTAACATTTTCATTTCAAACTAAAAGCCAGCAGCTTGTTCAACAACAATAGCGTGGCGTTTAGCGAGGCGTAGGTGATCTCTATCGTAACCTCCACCTATCACAGTAGCTACAGGTGTATTGTGTTCAAGGCAGCGTTTTAGCACTAAATGGTCACGTTTAGCTATGCCATCCCAGCTAATATCTAACTTACCCAAGCCATCACCTTGCCAAATATCAACGCCAGCATCGTAAAGTACTAAGCTTGGGTTTAGCTCTTTAAGTAAATAACTTAGTGTTTCGTTAACTATGGCAAGGTATTCGTCGTCCTTCATATTATTTGCCAGGCCAATGTCTAAATCGCTAGCGGACTTTCTAAAGGGGAAGTTTTTTTCACAATGGATAGAGCAAGTATACGCATAGGGCTGATGCTGTAACATTGCAGCTGTGCCATCACCTTGGTGCACGTCTAAATCAAAAATAAGTACGTTAGTTACCTCACCCGATTCAATTAAAGTTTGCGTGGTAAAGGCCAAATCGTTAACCATACAAAAACCTGAACCAAAGTCATTATGTGCGTGATGTGTACCACCAGCAAGATGACACGCTATACCGTGTTTAAGTGCTAAGCGGGCTGTTTGAAGCGTTCCTTGAGGGGCTGTAAATGTACGTGCCATAAGCTCTTTTGACCAAGGTAGACCAATGCGACGCATTGCTTTTTCATCTAAGCGGTTGTGCCATAAATCTTGGATATAATTATCGCAATGCACAAGCTCAAGGGGCTCTGGCGTGCCTAATATTGGCTCAACTAGGTTACTGCCGATTAAACCAAGCTCTGCAACATGTTGATATAAATGTGCAAATTTACTCATTACAAAGCGATGCTTAGGATCAAAGCTAAACGAGTAGTTAGGATGGTATACCAAAGGCAAATGAGGATTTAAGCGCATATTTACAAGCTTTATAAAGTTTGCGCTATGGTAATCAACTTAAGAGAATGAGTCTATTGTGAGTCATTAATAAGTGACGCTAATTCGCGATGCAGTAGCTCATCATCGGCTAAGTTTAGCTCTATTAAACGCTTTAAATAAGTAATACTGTCTATATCAATGTGATGGCATTTTAAACCAATATGATCGGCTTCAATATGGCAAATCACTACTTCCATTTTTATTTCTATATCGCTTTGAGGTAATGTAAAACGCAGTATTGCTTGCGTATTGTGGCTGCCAATAAATGCATCACAATTAGTAACCAACGCGCCATGTAACGATAGATCGAGTAATTTACACGGATACTGTTGGCTATCAAAACATAACAGAGCGTTAGTTGAAAATAGCACACGAGAAAACTGTCGACGATTTTGCATAACCTAATTTAGCCTTACTGTTTTTATAATAAATTAAGCATAGCGGGTAATTCTCTACATGCTAGCAAGATGTGCTCCTGTAATGCTGGTGACATAAAAAAGCCCTGCAAAGTGCAGGGCTTAAGTTATACAAACATAAAATTAACCAATATTTTTAGCCAATTTTTTTGTACTTAATACGTTTAGGTTGAGTTGCCTCAGCGCCTAGGGTCTTTTTAAGCCACTCTTCATATTCAGTGTAGTTACCATTAAAGAAGTTAATTTGACCTTCATCACGGTAATCTAAAATATGTGTAGCGATACGGTCAAGGAACCAACGGTCATGCGAGATACACATTACACAACCTGGGAACTCTAAAATAGCGTTCTCCAGTGCACGTAGTGTTTCAACGTCCAAGTCATTGGTTGGCTCATCGAGTAGTAACACATTGCCGCCAGCTTTTAATAACTTAGCAAGGTGTAAACGGTTACGCTCACCACCTGATAGGTCTTTAACAAACTTTTGCTGATCGTTACCTTTAAAGTTAAAGCGACTTACATATGCTCGGCTTGGGAACTCAAAGTTACCAATTTTCAGTACGTCTTGTCCGTCTGATATTTCTTGGAAAACAGTTTTGCTTTCGTCCATACCGTCGCGGAACTGATCAACAGTAGCTAGGTGTACTGTTTCGCCAACGCTGATGTTACCGCTGTCTTGCGTTTGCTCACCGCTTATCATTTTAAACAGCGTTGATTTACCTGCGCCATTCGCGCCAATAATGCCCACAATGGCACCTTTTGGCATGCTAAAGCTTAAGTCATCAATTAAAACTCGATCGCCAAAACTCTTACGAAGATTAGTTACTTCAAGTACTTGGTCACCTAAACGCGGACCAGGTGGGATAAACATCTCGTTAGTTTCGTTACGTTTTTGGTAATCAGACTGCTGCATTTCAGTAAACTGAGCCATACGTGCTTTTGACTTAGCTTGGCGACCTTTAGGGTTTGAACGAACCCATTCAAGTTCTTGCGCAATTGATTTTTGACGTGCTTTTTCAGATTTTTGTTCTTGCTGTAAGCGCGCATCTTTTTGTTCAAGCCAAGAAGAGTAGTTACCTTCCCATGGAATACCTTCACCACGGTCAAGCTCTAATATCCAACCAGCTACATTATCAAGGAAGTAACGGTCATGCGTTACAGCCACAACAGTGCCTTCGTAATCGTGTAAGAAGCGCTCTAACCATGCAACCGACTCAGCATCCAAGTGGTTAGTAGGTTCATCAAGGATAAGCATGTCTGGTTTTTCAAGTAATAATCGACATATAGCAACACGGCGACGCTCACCACCTGAAAGGTGCTCAATTTTAGCATCCCACTCTGGCAGGCGAAGTGCATCAGCTGCGCGTTCTAAAACGTTGTCGATGTTATGACCATCGTGCGCCTGAATAACAGCTTCAAGCTCGCCTTGCTCTTTTGCAAGTGCGTCAAAGTCAGCGTCTTCCATGGCGTATTCGTTATACACTTCGTCAAGACGTTTAAGTGCATGTTTAACTTCGCCAACAGCTTCTTCAACAGTTTCACGTACTGTTTTACTTTCGTCTAAAACAGGTTCTTGCGGTAAATAACCAATTTTAGTACCAGGCTGAGGATGTGCATCACCTTCAAAATCTTGGTCAACACCGGCCATAATACGCAGTAACGTAGATTTACCAGAACCGTTTAAACCAAGCACACCAATTTTAGCGCCAGGAAAAAAGTGCAACGAAATATCTTTTAAGATAGTGCGCTTAGGTGGCACAACCTTAGATACTCGACTCATCGAGAATATAAATTTATCAGGTAAAACCATGGAGGAAAGCCTTCAAATAATAATAAAAATTTCAATGTTGTATTGTAGTGGCTGACGGGTGAAACAGTCAACGAATGGCGGGTTTTAAAGCACCAAAGGATGCTTGTAAGTAAAGTATAAAATCATGAATAAATTTCATTTGGACATCTATACATCTAGAGGTTGATATTTTTTACTTTCAGTTCATAATTAAGCCTCGGTTTTTATGAGCAGGAGTAAAGTATGCCAATTACAGTAAAAGACGAGTTGCCGGCAATTGCACGTTTACGTCAAGAAAACGTATTTGTAATGCCAAAAAGTCGTGCAAAAACGCAAGAAATACGCCCAATGCGTTTGGCTATTTTAAACTTGATGCCTAATAAAGTAGAAACCGAAGTTCAGTTTATTCGCTTACTTGCCAATTCGCCTTTGCAAGTAAACGTAGAACTACTGCGCCTCGACACTCACCGCAGTAGCAGCAACTCAGAAGAGCACCTTGATACCTTTTACCGTTACTTTTCTGAGGTTAAAGACAACAATTACGATGCATTAATAGTAACCGGTGCGCCACTTGCGCATTTAGAATACGACGATGTAGCGTATTGGGATGAGCTAAAAGTCATTATTGATTGGGCTGAGCAACACGTTACCTCTACGTTATTTTCGTGTTGGGCAGCGCATGCAGCGTTATATCACCGTTACAATTTAAAACGCGATTTAAAAGACGATAAACTGTGTGGCGTATTTACTCACCAGTGTTATTTTGATCACGGTGCACTGACTCGCGGATTCGACGATACCTTTTTGGTACCGCACTCACGCTACGGCCACATTGATATAAATAAAATAAACGCCTGTGAAGAACTCGTTGTACTGGCAGGTTCTGAGCGAGTAGGGGCTTACTTACTTAAAAATAAATCGGGTAGCCAAGTGTTTATAACCGGCCACCCAGAGTACGACGCCGACTCGCTAAAAGCAGAATACGAGCGCGATTGTAAAAAAAGCCCTAATGCACCAAAGCCCGAAAATTACTTTCCGGATGACGATGCAACCAAACAACCTTCAAAAACGTGGCAAAGCCATGCTTTTTTACTTTTTTCGAACTGGTTAAATTACTACGTGTACCAAACCACACCGTATGATATTAATTTAGTTAGCCAAGACGTGAGGACTAACAACTATGCCGAATAACGCGCCTACAAATAATAAGCAAGCCGAAATAAGTGCCGCATTAAAAGAACGCATTTTAATTTTAGATGGCGCAATGGGCACTATGATCCAAGATCATAAGCTAGAAGAAGAAGACTATCGCGGAGAGCGTTTTAAAGACTGGCATGTATTAATTAAAGGTAATAACGATTTATTAAGCCTAACCAAGCCCGACTTAATCACTGATATTCATCGTGGTTTTTTATCAGCGGGCACCGATATTATCGAAACCAACACGTTTAACTCGACCACTATTTCGATGGAAGATTACGACATGGCAAACCTAAGCCGTGAAATAAACCTAGAGTCGGCTAAATTAGCACGCGCAATTTGCGATGAATTTACGGCTAAAACGCCAGAAAAACCGCGCTATGTAGCCGGTGTTTTAGGGCCGACATCTAAAACGTGTTCAATTTCGCCAGACGTAAACGATCCGGGTTACCGAAACGTTACTTTTGATAAGCTAGTTACTGCGTATGTAGAGTCTACCCTTGCATTAATGGAAGGCGGCGCCGATTTAATACTAATCGAAACTATATTCGACACGCTTAATGCAAAAGCCGCCTCGTTTGGTGTAGAAGAAGCCTTTGAACAAGCAGGGCGCACATTACCAGTTATGATCTCGGGCACTATTACTGACGCTTCTGGCCGTACGCTTTCTGGGCAAACAACCGAAGCATTTTATAACTCTATTCGCCATATTAAGCCTATTTCGATTGGTTTAAACTGCGCGCTTGGCCCTGATTTACTGCGCCAATATGTAGAAGAGCTTTCGCGCGTGTGCGAAACCTTTACATCGGTACACCCTAATGCGGGCTTGCCTAATGAGTTTGGTGAATACGACTTAGAAGCGCCTGAAATGGCAGCCGAAATTATCGATTGGGGTAAATCGGGCTTTATTAATATAGTAGGTGGATGTTGTGGCACCACGCCTGCGCATATTCGTGCTTTTGCAAAAGGTCTAGCGGGCGTTAAACCACGCCAATTGCCAGAGCTTGAAGTACGCATGCGTTTATCAGGCCTTGAAGCCTGTAACTTAAATTAAGGAGCCAACATGACCCAACAAATAGCAGTATTTACTAATGTCGGCGAACGTACCAATGTAACCGGTTCTGCCATGTTTAAACGTTTAATCATGGAAGAAGACTTTGAAGCCGCGCTAACAGTGGCCCGCGAACAAGTAGAAAATGGCGCACAGGTTATTGATATAAACATGGACGAAGCCATGTTGGACTCAAAAGCCGCGATGGTTAAGTTTTTAAACTTAATAGCCTCAGAGCCTGATATTTCACGCGTACCCATTATGGTCGACTCCTCTAAATGGGAAGTAATAGAAGCAGGCCTAAAGTGTATTCAAGGTAAGGCCATTGTTAACTCTATATCGCTAAAAGAGGGCGAAGAGCCGTTTATTCGCCAAGCTAAAATAATAAAACGTTTTGGTGCAGCTGCCGTTGTAATGGCGTTTGATACTGACGGGCAAGCTGATACAGCAGACCGCAAATATGAAATATGTGCCCGCAGCTACAAAATATTAGTAGAAGACATTGGTTTTCCACCAGAAGATATTATATTCGACCCTAATATATTTGCCGTAGCCACCGGTATAGAAGAGCACGACAACTACGCAGTAGAATTTATTGAAGGCACACGCCGCATTAAACAAAACTTACCGCACTGTAAAGTGTCGGGCGGGGTGTCTAATGTATCTTTTTCATTTAGAGGTAATAACCCAGTACGTGAAGCTATTCACTCGGTATTTTTATACCACGCCATAAAAGCGGGTATGGATATGGGGATCGTAAATGCAGGGCAACTCGCCGTTTACGACGACATCCCAGAAGAGCTTCGTAAAGCCGTTGAAGACGTAATACTTAACACAGACCCAGGTGCAGGCGAGCGTTTAGTAGAGCTTGCACCAAAATACTCTGGTATGGCACAAGCCGAGCGAGTAGAAGATTTAGAATGGCGCACATGGCCTGTTGAAAAACGCCTTGAGCACGCGCTTGTAAAAGGCATTACTACCTTTATAGATGAAGATACCGAAGAGTGCCGCGCTGCTGCCGATAAACCTATTCACGTAATTGAAGGGCCGTTAATGGATGGCATGAACGTGGTAGGTGATTTATTTGGCGCAGGTAAAATGTTTTTACCACAAGTGGTTAAATCGGCGCGCGTAATGAAACGAGCCGTAGCCTACCTAGACCCATTTATTGAAGCCGAAAAAGAAGAAGGCTCAACCAATGGTAAAATAGTGATGGCGACCGTAAAAGGCGACGTACACGACATAGGTAAAAATATTGTAGGCGTGGTACTACAGTGTAATAACTATGAAGTTATTGATTTAGGCGTAATGGTACCTGCCGATAAAATACTGCAAACCGCCATCGACGAAAAAGCCGATATTATTGGTTTATCGGGCTTAATTACCCCATCGCTTGACGAAATGGTACACGTAGCAAAAGAAATGAAACGCCGTGGTTTTGAACTGCCGCTACTCATTGGTGGTGCAACTACCTCTAAAGCGCACACCGCAGTAAAAATTGAGCCGCAATATGATAAAGGCGTTGTGTATGTAAATAACGCAAGCCGTGCAGTTGGTGTGGTTTCAAACTTATTATCAAAAGACATTAAACCTGACTTTTTAGCTAAAACTAAAGCTGAATATGTAAAAGTACGCGAGCAACAAGCGCGTAAAAAACCACGCTCTAAGCCTGTTACTATCCAGCGCGCACGCGATAACGCTGCAAAGCTTGATTGGGATAACTACACACCACCAGTGCCTAAAAAGCTGGGCGTGACCGAGTTTAAAAATGTATCAATCGCGACTTTGCGTAAATACATAGATTGGACGCCATACTTTATGACGTGGTCAATTGCCGGTAAATACCCGCGCATAATGGACGATGAAGTAGTAGGCGAGCAAGCGCAAAGCTTATTTAAAGACGCTAACGATATGTTAGACGACCTTGAAAAAGCAGGCAGTTTGCAACCACTTGGTGTAATTGGTTTATTCCCGGCTAACCGCGTGGGTGATGACATAGAAATATACACCGACGAAACACGCAAAGAAGTATTAACTACTTCGTGCCATTTACGCCAGCAAACCGAAAAAACCGACTTTGCTAATTATTGCCTAGCCGACTACATAGCACCAAAAGGCACGCCTGATTACTTTGGCGCGTTTGCAGTAACGGGCGGCCTAGAAGAAGACGATTTAGCAAATGCGTTTGACGCACAGCAAGACGATTACAACAAAATAATGGTTAAAGCCGTAGCCGACAGGCTCGCCGAAGCGTTTGCAGAATACCTGCACGAAAAAGTACGTAAAGAGTATTGGGGGTTTGCACCAGACGAAAACCTAGCAAACGATGAGTTAATACGCGAAAACTACCAAGGTATTCGCCCTGCGCCAGGTTACCCAGCGTGCCCAGAGCACACTGAGAAAAAGAAAATTTGGCAATTACTCGATACCGAAAAACGCATTGGTATGCAGCTAACTAGTTCGTACGCCATGTGGCCAGGTGCTGCTGTTTCGGGTTGGTACTTCTCACACCCTGAGGCTAAATACTACGCCGTAGCCGCTGTGCAAAAGGATCAGGTAGAAGACTACGCTAAGCGAACCAATATGACGCTTGAAGAAGCTGAAAGGTGGCTATCGCCTAACTTGGGGTATGATCCGGAGTAGAGCGAAGCGGTCAGCTATCAGTTGAAACTAAAACGAGTCCAATGTGGCTCGTTTTTTTATTAACTTGCACAAGGGCGACCGATTGAATTCATATAATATGGCTATTCAAGTGTGATTAGTTTTTTTCTTGAACTGGATTAATATTAGGTAAACGGTTAGGAGTTCCTATAAAGTAATGGTCTAGTTGTAGTAATTGGAAACTACTATGTTTAGGATCTAAATATAATTTTTTAGTTACCTAATTTTCGAGAGAATTTGTAAGTTTTTTAAAAATAAGGATTAGCTGTTTTGAGGGGTAAAATTAAGGATTTTTGGAATAGGAAAAAATTTATATTAATCACATTTTCTGCTCTTGCTGTTACTTTTATTGGTGTTTATGAAATACTCTATCACTCTAATCGACATTATGATGTTTGGTCTGATTTAGGTAGTTGGGTTGGGGGTGTCGGTACTATTTATGCCGTATTTATCGCAATTATTGAGTACAGGAGTCGTAAAAGGGTTGATGGGGCATATGAGAGGTTTGAAATACTGAGTTGTGTAAAAGGAGAGTATTTTCACAGTTGGATGTATTGTACTTTGTATCAACTAGAAACCAAAAGCTGCTTGGAATCATTAAGAAGTTCTTCAAGAGACAAGCAAGATATTGCAATGGAGAAATGGAGCAGTTCTTTGAAGTCGACATTAGAGTTCCATCAAAAATTTACAATTTCTCATAATAAATTATCTAACTTAGTTACACGTTTAAGATTTTTGTCTCCGGATAAACATAAAATATTAAAAGGAGATTTTGAAAATTTGTATAAATTAGCAAATGATGTTGAAAAGCTTATGGATACTATTGATCGAAAGCGATTTGATAAAATTGATCCTAACTGGTCTTCAGAGTTAAATGATTTATCAAATAAAATAAGCAAAAAAAATAATTATGATCTCATTTTTAATATTCAATATGATGAAGAATGGTCTGAATACTTAGAAGGTATTCGAGAAAATGTATTTAACTCTTTATTAAAAAAGCTAGAAAACCCTGAGTTGTAATTTAAAAATATATAGTTTTCTGGAACTTTGTAAAAATATATTTTATGAACTTTCTTCTAATTATATATCTTCACTTAGTATTTTATATCACCAGCCCCACGCAATCCATTTATGATAGTTTTAAATAAAGGACTATAAATGAAGTATCTAAACCGCATTCTACTGTGCCTATCTCTACTTTTCACATCGAACATATTTGCGCTTGAGCAAAAGTATCACGAGAGTGTTTTACCTGTTATTGCTGCTTTTGAAGCGCATGATAAAACTGCGATTGCAGCACTTATTCGCTACCCGCTAAAACGACTATATCCCATACCTGACATTAAAAATGAAGCCGAGTTTATTAACCGCTTTGATGAAGTATTTAATGATGAGCTAGCGGCAGTTATTGCCAGTTCAAACATTAAAACTGATTGGGAGAAAGTAGGTTGGCGCGGCATTATGCTAAATAGCGGCGTTATGTGGGTAGATACCGACGGTAAAATTATTGCTGTAACTACACAAAATACTAAAGAGCAGACACTTGCTAAAAGTTTAATAGAAGACGATAAACAATCCTTGCACGCAAGTATTAATACTTTTGAAAAACCAGTACTCGATTGGAAAACGGCTAACTACCATATTCGTGTTGATGATTTAGGCGAGCATAATTATCGTTATGCAGTGTGGGGTATTAATAAAAAGCCAAGTGACAAGCCTGATATGGTTTTATTTAACGGCGATGTAACGGTTAGTGGCACTGGCGGTAATCACTATTATACGTTTAAAAATGGGCGTTATAGTTACATACTACATGTAACCATTATTGGCTGTGATACATCACCACCAGGTTGGCTTGAAGTTTATAAAGACGATGAGCGATTACTATTTGAAGATGTTATAAGCACTCATTAATGTATGTTTTAGTATGCTTGATAATGTAGATCTGTTTTTAACAGTAAAACGTTCTAATAATTAGTATTTTTATAAAACAGATCTAAGTGGTAGGCTAAAAGTAGTAAGTATAAAATAGTAAGTAATTAAAAATAGTTCTCGCGCAACAAGGAACCCTCCTGTAAAGCGCTTTGCCAAGGAGTTTAGTATGATCACGCTTACCATTAATGGTAATAAACATGAGTTTTCTGGCGATCCGTCAACGCCAGTATTATGGTATCTCCGAGATGAATTAAATTTAACTGGGCCTAAATTTGGCTGTGGTATGGCACAGTGCGGTGCGTGTACCGTGCATATTGATGGGGTAGCTCAGCGCTCGTGTGTATTACCTGTAGCGGCTGCAGCAGGGCGTTCAATTACTACAATTGAAGGGCTAAGCGAGCAGGGCGACCATCCCGTGCAACAAGCATGGATAGAGCATAAAGTACCGCAGTGTGGTTTTTGCCAGTGCGGCCAAATGATGCAAGCTGCAAGCTTATTAGCTGCAAACCCAACCCCTACCGACGATGAAATAGTAAGTAATATGTCGGGAAATATTTGCCGTTGTGGTACATACCCGCGCATTCATAAAGCAATTAAATCAGCCGCTAAAACAATGGCGAGTGTTCAATATTTTGACCCAAATGAACAAGGGGAAGAAGTATGAACCAAGATAACAAATACTTTGATTTAAACCGCCGTAAGTTTTTAAAAACCAGTGCGATAGGTGCGTTAGTACTCGGTACTTATTTTGTAGGCAGTGCGCCAAGAGCGCTTGCGGGTGTGTTAGAGCAGCCATCTGAGCAAGCAAAGCGCGCAAACTTATTTATTGCACTGCGCCCAGACGGCATGGTTGAAATAACCTGCCATCGCTCTGAAATGGGTCAGCAAATTCGCACCGCGATTGCACAAATAGTTGCCGATGAAATGGAAGCCGCGTGGGATAAGGTTATTGTTATTCAGGGTAAGGGCGACCCTAAATACGGCGATCAAAATACCGATGGCTCGCGCAGTATTCGCTACAACATGCAGCGCCTGCGTGAAATGGGCGCAAGTGTACGTTACATGATGCAGCATGCTGCCGCTAAGTATTGGAACGTTGACCCGCAGACCTGTACTGCTAATCAACACGTTGTTACACACAGCTCAGGTAAATCGCTTACTTATAAAGATTTAATCGACTTAGCGCTTACAATAACGCCACCAGAAGCTGACAAACTAACACTTAAAACACGCAAAGAATGGCGCTACATTAATACTGGCATGGCGCACATAGATTTAGCCGATTTAGTAACAGGTAAAGCAATATTTGCAGCCGATGTACGCGAACCAAAAGCGCTGGTGGCTATAATTGAACGTCCGCCAGTGGTAGGCGGTGTTGTTAAGTCATTTGATGCCAGTGCTACAAAAGCGATAAACGGCGTTGTAGATGTTATTGAAATACCTGCACCAAAAGGCGCGCCGCAGTTTCAGCCAAAAGGTGGCATTGCGATTATAGCTAAAAACACATGGGCTGCATGGCAAGGGCGTAAAGCATTAAAAGTCGTGTGGGATGATGGCAAAAATGGCGATTACAATTCAGAAGAATTTAAAAAGTCATTATTACAAACAGTACAAACTCCACAGGCAAACATACGTGATAAAGGGGATGCCATGGGCGTGTTGGCTAAATCGAGCAATAAACTCGTAGCTGATTATTACGCACCGCATCTTGCTCAAGCACCAATGGAGCCGCCGTGTGCAACAGCTATGTACAACAAAGACAGTGTTGATATATGGGCTGCTACGCAAAATCCACAAGCCGATATGAAAACAGTGGCTGCCATGCTTGGCATGGATGAGAGCAAAATTAATGTTCACGTTACCATGTTAGGAGGCGGCTTTGGGCGTAAGTCAAAACCTGACTTTTCAGCAGAAGCAGCTTACCTTTCAATGAAAGTAGGCAAACCTATTCGTGTGCAATGGACGCGTGAAGATGACATACAACATGGTTTTTACCATGCGGTTTCGGCTCAGCATATTGAAGCATCGCTAGATAAAAATGGCGCTATAGAATCTTATTTACACCGCACCGCGTTTTCACCAATTACCTCTACCTTTTCAGAAGGGGCGACTACGCCAGGGAGCTTTGAACTGCGCTTAGGGTTTACCGATAACCCTATTAACACACCTAACATGAAGTTAGAAAATGGTGATGCGCCTGCCAAAGCACGAATTGGTTGGATGCGTTCTGTATCAAATATTTTTCATGCCTTTGCTATTCAGTCATTTATTGGCGAAGCGGCGCACAAAGCCGGTCGCGACCAAAAAGACTATTTACTAGACACCATAGGTCCGAGTCGCATTGTTGATGTAACTGAGCAAAATGCCACATACGATAATTACGGTGGCGATAAAGAGGTTTACCCTTTAGATATTGGCAGACTGCGCCATGTTATTGAAAAAGTAGCTGACATGAGTAAATGGGGGCGAGAACTTCCTAAAGGGCGAGGTTTAGGCATAGCAGCACACAGAAGCTTTTTAACTTACGTAGCTACGGTAGTTGAAGTAGAAGTGTCGGATACTGGCGATTTAAACGTAATTAAATCGTGGGTTGCGATTGATGCGGGTACGGTTGTAAACACCGACACCGTTATAAACCAAACCCAAGGTGGCTCTATTTACGGGATTACAACTGCAATCAGCGATGGTATTACCTTTGATAAAGGGCGCGTACAGCAAAGTAACTTTCATGATTATCGCGTACCGCGTATGAGCGATTCACCTCTTGAGATTGACGTTGAAATTGTACAAAGCGATGCACCACCAGCAGGGGTAGGCGAGCCATCTACACCAGTTTATGCGCCAGCATTATGTAATGCTATTTTTGCAGCGTGTGGAAAGCGTATTAGGCAGTTACCAATAGGTGACCAGCTAAAAGCGTAACTAAATAACCTACAGCTTAAACAAAAAAACCGCCAAAATGGCGGTTTTTTTAGAAGTTAGCGATTAGTGAGTTTTTTCAAACTCATCAACTTCACGCTCTGCTTCTTCTTTAGATTTACCATACTGCTGCTGGATTTTACCCACTAGCTCTGTACGGCTACCTTCAATTTTGTCTAAATCGTCGTTAGTAAGATCGCCCCATTTTTGTTGAGCCTTACCTTTAAGTTCGTTCCAATTACCTTTCATACGATCGCTGTTCATAAGTTTCTCCTTACTTAGATTTAATTAACGTTCAGTATAAAAGGAGCAAGGCGTGTACCAATAAGTTAAATTTTTATTTTTCATTTATAATCATATTGTTATGTTTTTATTGAGCAAGTAATGATTAATGCTGTGAGCACATCCTTAAAAAATATACAGAGCGGTCTGTAATTATTTCTGATTATGATGCTCTTTATAACCACATAGCTTTAGCGGCGCGTTTATTTTTGGTTTTTGTTACAATGCACACAAAGCAATTTTGGGTAAATAGCTGTGCTGCCGGTTCAAGACATATATCAACAACTCGTTACTACATTACAAAGTAATCCTATTACGTTATTACACGCACCGCCTGGTGCGGGTAAATCTACGTGGTTGCCGCTACAACTCATGCGTGACGGGCATTTTAAACGTATTGTAATGCTAGAGCCTCGCCGTTTAGCTGCACGTAATATTGCAAGTTACTTAGCAAAGTGCCAAAACGAGAGTGTTGGGCAAAGTGTGGGTTTGCGGATTAGAGGTGAGAGTAAAGTAAGCGCTAATACGCGCCTCGAAATAGTCACCGAAGGCATGCTAACGCGCATGCTGCAAAACGATCCCGAATTAAGCGATATTGATTTACTGATATTTGATGAATTTCATGAGCGTTCAATTGCAGCCGATACCTCACTTGCCTTTGCGCTCGAGACCCAAAGTGCGCTACGTGAAGATTTAACCATCATGCTTATGTCGGCAACTCTTGATACTGAGCGCTATACAGCTTTTTTTGACTGCCCTGTAATTCAATCAAGCGGTCGCAGCTATCCAATAGATGAAGTATACATACCCATAAAAGATGAAAGTCGCTGGCTTGATGCAATTCCTAACATAGTAAAACAAGCACTTAATGAGCAAACAGGTAGCGCATTGGTATTTTTACCTGGGCAGTTTGAGATATTACGCGTGCAACAAGCACTGAGCGATTTACCCAGTAACTGCCAAGTTGCAACGCTATTTGGCGAGCAAGATAAAGCTAATCAGCAAACTGCTATTGCCCCTGCACCTAACGGCATGCGCAAAGTAGTGCTTACCACCAATGTAGCCGAAACTAGTTTAACTATTGAGGGCATACGCATTGTAATTGACAGCGGCAAGCGCCGTGCAGCCACCTTTAATTTAAAAACAGGGGTTACTGAGCTCACAACACAAAGTATATCGCGCTCGTCTGCTGTGCAGCGCGCTGGGCGTGCAGGGCGAATAGAGCCGGGTATTGTTTATCGAATTGGCTCAAAGCAAACCTTTGAGCGACGTAATAGCCACGACAATCCCGAAATACTCACATCAGACATAAGCCAGCTTATGCTTGAGGCAAAGCAGTGGGGAGCCAGTATTGATGAGCTAACCTTGCTCGATAAGCCCACTGAACAACAATGTGAGCAAGCAAGTAACCTGCTTAACATGCTAGAAGCTATTGATAGCAAAGGTAAGCTCACACCGCTTGGCAGTAAAATGTTAGGTTTTGGTGCTGATATTCGTTTGGCGCATA
Source organism: Pseudoalteromonas sp. SR41-1 (assembly GCF_014164015.1). Taxonomy (NCBI): domain Bacteria; kingdom Pseudomonadati; phylum Pseudomonadota; class Gammaproteobacteria; order Alteromonadales; family Pseudoalteromonadaceae; genus Pseudoalteromonas; species Pseudoalteromonas sp. SR41-1. Next base: position 115,734 of record NZ_JACJEK010000009.1, on the reverse strand, counting down.
TGCTATTAAAAGCACAAATACTTGATGACCAACTCCCTGGTATTTTTAGGCTCGCTATTTATTTAGTGGCATTACTTGAGAGCCGAGTAAATAGTGCAAACGAGTTGAGCTTAGCGCTGCATAGCCAGCAGCAACGTCCGCATCCGGTATTTAAACAACAGTTAAAATATTGGCAAAGCCGCTTAAAAGTAAAAGACGAAAACAGCGAATTAAATACGCATTATATAAGTTTGCTGGTGGCATTGGCATACCCCGATCGCATCGCTAAAAAACGTGGTAATGGTTATTTACTTGCCAATGGTGCTGGTGCTGAGTTAAATGCCGATTACTGGCACAACGACGATTACTTAGCTATAGCAACCATGGGCGGGCACAAAGGTGGGCGTATATTTGCAGCCACCGCGCTTAACCCATTTGAGTTACAAGAATTTTTACCGCATTTATTTAGTGAACTTACTCGTTGTGAGTTTGATGAAAAATCAGCGCGCTTTATTCACCAAGATGAAGTAAAGCTCGGGGCTATAACGCTCAGCAGCCAGCCTAGTAAACAAAAACTAGATAAGAGCGAGCGTGCTAAAGCGTGGCTTAACTTATTTGCTAAACACGGTTTTGCATTATTTAACGAGCAACCTGATGCGCAACAATTGCTGATACGTATGAGCCTAGCAAGTAATTTAATGCCCGATAAATTCCCGCAAATAAACGAGCAACAACTTATTCAAAATGCAGCGCAGTGGCTAGGCGTGTTTTTAGAAGATATTAAAACGCTCACGCAGCTTAAAAAGTTTAACTACTTTGAAGCATTACAAAACTGCTTTGATTGGCAACAACAAACCACGTTAAAAGCTTTGTTACCTTTGCGCTTAACGGTGCCCAGTGGCTCAAATATAAAAATAGAATACCAACTTGATGGCCCCGCAAAGCTAAGCGTGCGTATGCAAGAAGTTTACGGCTTGACCAGTACGCCTATGCTTGCCAACGGTAAATTGCCATTGCTTATGGAGCTGCTATCGCCAGGTAAACGTTCATTGCAACTTACTCAAGATTTAGCCCACTTTTGGGCTAGCAGTTACCGCGATGTGCAAAAGGAAATGAAAGGCCGCTACCCTAAACATTTTTGGCCAGACGACCCAGCCAACAGCGTTGCAACAAATAGAGTAAAGAGCAAAATGTAGGTGTTAATTTACTTAAAACTGATTTTGTTTGATTATTGAACTTACTAAGGTAATGTACCTATAAAATATTTTTAACTACAGGGAATAGTCAATGAGGTTACTTTTAACGTTAGGTTTGGCTCTAGTAACTGCTTTTTCGGCTTATGCTGAAAAGCCACTCGACTTAAATGCATTTGCGCAGCAATACTATAAAACAATGACCGCAACACAAGCACCTAACGCAGGTGCTAAAGAGCTTGAGGCTTATCTTGCATTGTTAACCGATGATATTGGTAATCAGCATATTCAGTATCAACCGGATGACTCACGTACTCCTGATGGCAAAGAGCAGATGCGCAAAGGTATGAGTTTTTACTTAGGTGCGCACACGTTGTTTGAAAGCGCACTGCTTAATACATTTGTGTTTAATGATACAGGCTTTGCTATTCGTTATAAGAGTCATGCAAAGGGCATTCACCCGCAAAGTAAGCAGCCAATAGAATACACCTCCACAATGATGGAAGTGATTGAAGTTGAAAATGGTAAAGTGGCGATGATCCGCAAGTACCACGAATAACAAATAAGGATATATATGAAACATTTACTTATCGCACTATCAATATTAATGCTTAGTGCATGCGCTAGTACAAAAAGTGATTTTAGATTTGATGGTTCTACACCTGAGTCAACTCAGGCGGGAGTTAACAAAGTTTTAAAGACATTAAAATCTCAAGATTTAATGCGCTTTATAGGCGCCTTAATTGCAATTCAATTTTCTGATGTGCAAAGCGCAGAAGATGTTTTAGGCGACCCAACCATGATGAATGAAATGAATTATTTTATTATTGGTAAAAAAATTGATGGCTTAAATTATTATGAAGTACTGGATCTTGCGAGTTCATCTTCATCGAAAGTGGAAGTTTCGGTAGCGAAATAGTTTCAGCTTTTTTTCTATCTAAAAATATAATTTTACGCCATTGAAGCACTGTATCAATGGCGCTTTTTATACAGTAAGGCTATTTATACATAGCTATTTTTTATGGTAGTTAATTTTTGTAAAGCACCCTATACAGCTAAATGCAGAGTATCGGCATGATCTTGGCTTTTATTATAAGAATAGGCGCTACTTTTATGTTACTGCCTGCTAAACCTCTTTCCCGCCATGGCTCTGTGCAAGGTCATCAAGTTCGGCGCAAGTGTAATCAAAACCACTTTCGTCGTATTCGTATGTCACTTTTACACTATCGCCGCCATTAAAAAGTCGTGTTTTTACATCGTTAACCGGCCAGTCTTTGAGCTCGTGTAAAAATCGGTTAGCAACTTGTGAAGATTCAAAACAATAGCGAATTTCTGTTTTCATAAATAATAAAGCTCTGGCTGTTTACCCCAGCTGCTAGCGCATTATTAATGGGGCGTTCATGATTCGGTTACAAAAAATTAAGAGTTAAATTGTAAATTTTGTGTTTCAATAAATGCATTAAACTCGGTACACACTAACGTACTTTAATTAACAAATGATGACGACTTTACATGCATTATAAATTTGCTCTTATCGCAAGCTCGGTTTTTATACTAAGCGCTTGCGGTGGTTCAGGCTCCGATGATACGCCAACCGTTAACGGAAATAAAATCCCCATTTTGTCAGTCGCTGATATTCCTAGTGAATTAAGTAAAGGCCAAACAATTGAGCTAACAGCAACAGCCAGTGATAAAGACGGCACTATTACATCTGTTGTGTGGCAACAAACGCAAGGGCCTGAACTAATTAGTGGGCCTTTAGAGGCAACAACTACTTCAGTAACACTGCTAAATGCGCAAAGTTATAAGCCTGTTGATTATGCTTTTTCGGTAACAGCAACCGATAACGAAGGGGCAAGCAGTGTAAAAACGCTAAGCTTTACTGCACGTAATAATATGGATGACATTAGCGCCGCACGGTTACTACACCAAGCAACAATGGGACCTAAGCTTAGTGAAATACAAAACGCACAAGGTTTAAGCGAGCAGCAATGGCTTGATAAACAAATAGCGCTACCTATTAATTATCACCGTGATTATTTAGTAAAGTTAAATGACGATGATGACTTTAAATACATAAGCCGCATAGACGCATGGTGGAAGGCAGTAATGCAAAGTGACGATCAACTTCGTCAACGTGTTGCATTTGCGTTAAGTGAAATATTAGTAGTGTCGGATGAAAACAGTGCCTTAAGAGGCCAACCTGAGGGCATGATCACTTATTACGATTTGCTACTAAAGCATGCCTTTGGTAATTATCGTGACTTACTCGAAGATGTCACGCTTTCGCCTATTATGGGAACTTACTTAAGCCATTTGGGTAACGAAAAAGCAGACGATGCACTTAATATTCGCCCAGACGAAAATTACGCACGTGAAGTAATGCAGTTATTTACTATTGGCCTTGAAGAGCTAAACCTAGATGGCAGCGCCAAGCTTGATGCACAAGGTAATACTATTGCTACTTACGGACAGGTCGAAATAGAGGGTTTTGCACGCGTATTTACTGGTTGGACGTTTGCCGATAGTGAAACATTTAAGCGTAAAAGTCGTGACTATATTAAATCAATGGAAGCATTTGACGAGTACCATTCTAGTAAACAAAAAACCTTACTAAATGGCGAGGTTATACCACAAGGTTACGCCGCAGAAGAGTCAATGCAAATAGCGCTCGATAATTTATTTAATCATCAAAATATTGCGCCATTTATTACTAAGCAACTTATTCAGCGATTAATTACGTCAAATCCAACCCCCCAATACGTTGAACGAGTAGCTAATGTGTTTGTTGACAATGGCGCCGGTGTACGCGGCGATTTAGCGGCTGTAGTAAAGGCTATATATTTAGATGATGAAGCACGGCATTTTGGCTCAGTGCTCAACTATCAAGGTAAAATTAAAGAGCCTATTTTAAAAACCGTACAGTTTTGGCGAAATCTCGATGCTAAATCGCCAGCGGGTTATTATAAAACATGGAATTTAATAAATAGCTACGGGCAAGGACCCATGCAGTCGGCTTCGGTATTTAACTTTTTTAGGCCTGATTATCAAACCGCAGCTTTGCGAAATGAAGGTATTGTTGCGCCAGAGTTACAAATAGCAAACGATGCGACACTGATTGGCACCATGAACGCGCTTTACGCAAGTTTAGTGTGGAGTACCGCTGAAGCACACAGTGATTTAAATTCAAATGGTATTTATGTTTATATTCAAGACGACATGAATGTTTTAGAGAAAAACGGTGTTAGCGCCCTATTAACTCAGTACAACACGTTATATTTTGCAGGCGCAATGAGCAGTGGCACACGCCAAGCATTACTTGATTTAGATGCCTACTTTAGTGAAGAGCAATACCGTGAACGGGTTTCGTATTTATTATATATGATTGCTATTTCACCTGAATTTAACGTGCAGAATTAGGAGCGCATAATGAGCATTAATAGAAGAGAGTTTTTGTCGTTATGTGTAAAAGGCAGCGTATCGGCTGCCGCGTTAACGAGCCTGCAATTACAAGCATTAACTGGAGCGACTAATGCCGTTGAGCTAGGTGATTATAAAGCATTAGTGTGTGTGTATTTATACGGGGGGAATGATTCGTTAAATATGCTCGTTCCGCTTGAAGGCGAGCAACGGAGTTTGTACGAGCAAAGCAGGCAAAACCTAGCGGTAGAAAGCCCACTTGAGCTAAGCATTAAAAGCCAGTTTGCTGGTGGCGTAGGTATTCACCCTTCACTTGAACCCATACAAAATGTGTTTGAATCCCAAAATTTAGCATTTATAGGCGGGGTAGGTACTTTACTCGCTCCCACAACATTGAATGACTATAAAACAATAGGTTTGCCTAAGCATTTGTTTTCGCATAACGATCAGCAAGCTGCGTGGATGTATGGTCGAGAAAAACAATCACTTAATAGCGGGTGGGGCGCACGACTTTTAGAGCGTTTAGAGTTACAAGATGAGTTTGCAGCTAATGTATCACTCGACGGTACTAATTTATGGCAAACGGGAAGTGCTAGCAATGCATTTGCGCTTAACAAAAGCGGCATTAGTAGTATTAACGCGTTTGGAGGGTATCAACCTCGTAGCGAGCACGTAACCGCTATTATGAACCGCTTACTAGGCAATACGAGCCATCCGTTAAGTACAGCTTATGCCAATGGCTTAACAAGTGCGATAAATAACACTCAAGCAATGAACAGCGCGTTAGAAAGCGCGCCTGCACTTATTACCCCATTTAGCGATAATAGCCTTAGTGAGCAATTTGCCGCAGTCGCTAAAACAATTAGCGTACAGGCAAAGTTGAGTACTCAACGCCAAGTGTTTTTTGTTTCTATGGGGGGGTATGATACCCACGACAACCAATTAACAACGCACCCTGCTTTATTAAATACGTTAGCTCAAGGGTTAAGTGAATTTGATAGTGCGATGAAAGAGCTTGATATGGCTGATAAAGTGACTACGTTTACTATGTCTGATTTTGGTCGCACGTTGACCTCAAATGGCGATGGCACTGACCATGGTTGGGCAGGGAACCAAATAGTAATGGGCGGCGCAGTAAAAGGCGGCAATATATATGGCGAGCTATTAACTCAACATTTGGATGGCGCACAAGATACCGGTGGCGGGCGTTTAATTCCAAGTGTTGCTAATGAGCAGTACTTTGCCACATTGGCTCAGTGGTTTGGTGTGCCAAGCTCTGAGCTTGTTGATATTTTTCCAAACTTGAGTAACTTTGATCACACAACATTGGACTTTTTTGTGTAATTAGTCGCTAATAGTAATCTAAAAGCGCTTGTTAGTAGTATAAGCTACTGTTTAATAGTGCTTAATTGTTTTAATAATAAAAAATCACACAATATAGGAATCATAAAATGAAAGTTTTAGTGAGCTTAGTTAGTCTAATCGCCTTTTTACTCGTCATACTGCCAGGGCCTTTGTATAAATTTGGTATTGTAGAGCTAGGAACTGCGTTTGCTGGTTTTAAATTTGGTGTTTACGCTGGTGGCGCTGCATTGGTGCTACTTATAGTACAAGCGTTATTTATGCGTAAAACGTTAACGCTAAGCAGTGGTGTTATTGCGCTTGTGTTTTCGGTTGTGGCTATTGCTATGCCACTTAACATGATGAACAAAGCTAAAAGCGTACCGGCAATTCATGATATTTCAACAGATTTAGTTAACCCACCAAAATTTGTAGCAATTGCGCCACTTCGTGCTGAAGCACCAAATCCAGTAGAGTACGCGGGTGAAGAAACGGCAGTACAGCAACGCAAAGCATACCCTGAACTGGCAACGTTAAGCTTTGCACAATCTAAAGCCGATTTAATGACAGCAAGCGAACAAGCAGTTAAAAATCTTGGCTTTGCAGTGGTAAGTGCAAATACGGCTACGGGTATTGTTGAGGCGACTGATACAACAACATGGTTCGGTTTTAAAGACGATGTGGTCATTCGTATTAAAGATGAAGGCAGCCAACGTTTTGTTGATATTCGTAGTAAATCGCGAGTAGGGCGTAGTGATTTAGGAAAAAATGCAGAGCGCATTCATTCAATTATTAATGAACTAAACAGCTTACTTGCAAAATAATTAAGTTTAGCGCCCTAGTACTAACGATTGAGCCCAAACACTGTTTGGGCTTTTTTGTGCCTATTTTATATTGTCAGGTTCTATTCACGGGCTATGGACTATGCTGTTGATGATTTAAATTTTTAACCACTATGGAGTTATTATGAAAACAGTAGGATATGCAGCAAAAAGCCAAGGTTCTGAATTGACAGAGTTTTCTTTTGAGCGCCGCGATTTACGAAATAACGATGTAGAAATTGAAATTTTATACTGTGGTGTGTGCCATTCAGATTTACACGCCGTACGAAATGATTGGGGTGGCAGTAACTATCCGCTAGTACCTGGGCACGAAATTGTTGGTAAAGTTATGTCGGTAGGTAGCGACGTTAAAAAATATAAGCAAGGCGACACAGTTGCTGTGGGTTGTATGGTTGATTCGTGCCAAAGTTGCGATCAATGTGATAACGACGAAGAACAATTTTGCCGCGAAGGCATGGTTGGTACGTACGCAGGCAAAGACCGCGTTAGTGGTGAAATGACCCAAGGTGGGTATTCTAAACATGTTGTTGTACGCGAAGAATTTGTACTTTCTGTACCAGAAAATTTAGACCTTTCACGCGTTGCACCGCTACTTTGTGCAGGTATTACTACGTATTCGCCACTTCATAAGTGGGGCGTAAAAAAAGGTAGCCGTGTTGGTGTTGTTGGTCTAGGTGGGCTTGGTCACATGGCCGTTAAAAATGCAGTTGCAATGGGTGCAAGCGTTACGGTAATTGGCCGTAGTGAGTCTAAAAAAGATGATGCGGTTAAATTAGGCGCTCAGCACTATTTAGTGTCATCTAATGATGACGAAATGAAAGACTCGCAATCTGCCTTTGACGTCATTATAGATACAGTCCCTGTAAAACATGATTTATCTATTTACACACCGCTACTTGATGTAGATGGTACATTAGTTATTGTTGGCCAAGTTGGTCCAGTGGATGAGCTAAGCACGGTGCCATTATTAATGGGTCGCCGTCGTATTGCAGGCTCACTTATTGGTGGTATTGCACAGACGCAACAAATGCTCGACTTTTGTGGTGAAAATAACGTGCTACCTGAGTGCGAAATGATCAACATTGACGAAATTAACACGGCATACGAGCGTATGGAAAAGTCAGACGTACGATACCGCTTTGTTATTGATATGGCATCGTTAAACGCTTAATTTACTAGGTAAATTAAAAATAAAAGAGCCGCTAATTAGCGGCTCTTTTTGTATTTTAAATTAACTCGAACTCAGTTAATTAGTAGCTTGCGCTGTTGGTTGCTGTTTGTTTAGTTGTAAGTAACTTAATAGCCACATACCCAAACCACCTAAAAACAATGCAGCTGCTACGTAACCTGTTTGATTAGGTGCAGCACCTTGCGCTATTGCTATTCCGCCAACCCAAGGACCTATAGCATTGGCAGTATTAAATGCGCACTGTACTAAGGCACCAATCATAGCGTGGCCTTCGGGCGCAACGTCCATTAAAAGCGTTTGAATCAGCGTAGCCAAGCCCACACTGCAACCAATAAAGAAGATCACCGCGTAAAGAGCCCAAATATTATGGCTTGCCGTTACATATGCAAAGGCAAATACAATAGTACATACAAGCGCAAGGCCAGTCGTTTTAATTGCTGATTTATCGGCAGCTTTACCCAGTACATAGTTACCGAGTGTACAACCGATACCAAACATTACCATTGCGATAGAAATAGTATACGGAGCTGTTTTTGTTACCACTAATATGGTGTCGGCAATGTAAGTATAAATACAAAACACTCCGCCAAAGCCAATAATTACAATACCCAAAATGGACCAAACCAGTTTATTTTTAAGTACGCCAAACTCGTTTAGTAAGTTAGAAGGCTTAGCGTTATCGATACTAGGCACTACTTTATAAACAAAAACAAAAGCAATAAAGGCCAGTACTGCAGCGCCAGCTAAACAATAACGCCAACTTAAATTTTGACCTACAAGTGTAACTATAGGCACGCCAACAATAGTAGCCACAGTTAAACCCATAAACACCTTAGACATAAAGCTTGCACGCTTACCTTTTGGGGCAATATCTGATGCTAATAAAATAGCAGCACCAAAATATGCACCATGAGGTAAGCCACTTAAAAATCTAAATATTACAAGCTGCTCAAGCGATGTTGCCATCGCGCTTAACCCGTTTGAGATAAACATTAAGCTTATAAAAATGAGCAATGCTTTGCGCTTTCTCATATTAGCAGTGGTAAGCATTAAAATAGGGGCGCCAACTACAACACCAATGGCGTAAGCACTAATTGCGTAACCACTTTGTGAGGGCGTTGATCCAAATGTTTCGCTAATTAGTGGCAGCATAGGCATCATCGAAAACTCAGATAATCCTAAAATAAATGTGCCAAGTGCTAATACGAGTAAAATAGCGGTTCTGTTAAGTTGACTAGATGCCGACGTTACATCTGATGTCATAGATGATCCCTTAAGATTTAATTTTAAAAGTGAAACAGCACAATAAATTCTGAATAGAAAATATTATATGTATGCTTAAATTTTGGTGTGAGAGGGTAGTCTGTGAGAGTGCTATTTTAAGTTAAAAAAAGTACAGAGTCATGCATAAATTAGTGTTTTTGTTAGGTTTTTTAAATGTTAATTAGAAGTAAATACTACTTAAAATTTATAAAATAAAAAAACTATTTATAAAGCATGCATCTATAAGGTGTTAAATATTCGCCGAAAGGTTATTTAGAGCTTATATTTACAGTATAGTTACATATTTGTTTAACGTTATTCTGCTAATGTTTTTACTAATTTACTCCTTAAGGTTTTTATATGTTTGGTATTTCTAAAAGAAACGCAAAAATTGAAGAAATGGAGCTTCAATTAATTCAAAAACAGTCTATCTTGTCGGCAATTAACAAGCATGTGGCTTATATAGAGTTTACACCTGAAGGAATAATATTAGACGCAAATCAGTTATTTCTAGCTACTGTAGGCTACAGCAAAGAGCAAATAATTGGCAAACATCATCGCATGTTTTGCGAACCTGAATATGCAAAGTCAGATGAATATAGCCAATTTTGGCAAGCATTAAAAACCGGAGATTCTAAATCAGGATCGTTTTTAAGATACAAAGCTAATGGCGATAAGCTTTGGCTTGAGGCAACTTACTTTCCTGTAGAAGAGCATGGCGTAGTCACTAAAGTGATTAAAATAGCCTCTGATATTACGACTAGTTATATACAACGAAAGGCACAAGAAGCCATAGCTAGTGCACTCGATAAAGCATTGGCTACAATAGAGTTTACCCCACAAGGTAATATTTTAAGCGCAAATCAAAACTTTTTAGCGACAGTAGGCTACAGCTTAAAAGATATTGTAGGTAAACATCATAAAATGTTTTGTACTGAAGTGTTTTATGAGAAAAACCCACACTTTTGGAATGAATTAGCGCAGGGGCAGTTTAAGTCAGGAAAATTTAAACGTATTGCCGCCGACGGTTCAGAAATTTGGCTAGAAGCTACTTATAACCCAATATTAGATAGCAAAGGTAATGTAATTAAAATAATTAAGTTTGCATCAAATATTACTGATCGTATACACAATAATAATGCAGTGACTGAAGCCGCTGCAATCGCGTATGAATCGGCGGTAGCTACAGCGCAAACCGCTAAAAAAGGTTCTGAGATACTACAAAGTTCTGTTGCAAACTCAGATGCCATTGTAAGCCAAGTTCTTAAGTCAGTTGATTTAATTAAAAATCTTAATGAACAATCAGCTGTAATAGGCTCCATTGTTTCTACAATCAGCAGCATTGCTGATCAAACTAATTTACTTGCACTCAATGCTGCTATTGAAGCTGCACGTGCTGGTGAATACGGTCGAGGTTTTGCTGTAGTAGCTGACGAAGTAAGGCAACTTGCAGCCAGTACGAGTAGTTCAACTAATGAAATAGCGACCGTTGTTAAAAATAACCAAGAGCTCACTAATGATATATCAAGGCAAATTACGTCGGTTTCAGACTCTTCAGAGCAAGGCCGAGAGCTTATTGCGAATGTATCTGAGGTTATTAAAGAGATTGAGCGAGGGGCTGATATTGTTTCTCAAACAGTCGCTGAGTTAAATACTTAATTTATTATATGACCTTTTAGATTAAACACGCCTAACAACATTCAAAATTGATAAAGTGCGACAATATGTCGCGCTTTTGCTTTTGCAGTTCACACTATAATTACGCCAATTATTACAGTGGCATAAATTAACAATGGTTTATAAAAGCAAAACTCAAAAAACTTACTTACTTTCCCCTGTCGCACTTTTTATTAGCGGTGTGCTATCTACTTTTGCATTTGCCGACGATACGTCTTTAGAAGTAATTGAAGTACACGGACATGCTCAAAATAAGCACTTAGCACTTGGTTCGTCAGAATCGTTATTAAGTGATTTAGGTGTCGACTTTTCAGCTGCGGGCGGCGTATCTAACTTACCTATTTTAAATGGTTTAATGGGCGACAGAGTTAAAGTGTTAATTGATGGCGCAGATGTAACCGCTGCATGCGCTAATCATATGAACCCGCCACTTTCATATATCTCGGCTAATCAAATTACGTCTTATAATGTGGTTGCAGGCGTGTCGCCAGTGAGTGCGGGCGGCGATAATATTGCTGGCGTAATAAGCGTTAATTCTATTTCACCACAGTATAGCGATAGCAATGAATTAGGTTGGCACTCAGGTTATGTGTCAGCAAAGTACAGTAGCGTTGATAACGGACGTAAACTTGGCGTTGGTGCACGTTTAGCAAGTGACACGCTTAGCCTTAATTATCAGGGTTCGTTTAGTGACGCAGATAGTTATGAAGACGGTAACGGCGATGTAGTATTAGATACATTGTATCGAGCACAAAATCATAGTTTAACCGCAGCTATGCGCGATGATAAACAGCAATTAGTGATAAAGCTAACACATCAAAAAATCCCGTATCAGGGATTTGCAAATCAGTATATGGATATGACCGATAACACCAGTTACGGTGCAATAGCTCAATACAAACGCTCTTTTGATAACAGCGAGCTTGAAGGGCAAGTTAATTGGCACAGTGTAAAGCACGAAATGGGTTTTTTTAGCCAAGAAAAAACAGGCATGATGCCAATGAAAACCGATGCACAAGATATAAGTACGCAGCTTAAATGGCGTATCGCGCTTAATAAAAGCAGCAGTATTTTACTCGCTCAAGAATATTACCATTACCGCATTGATGATTGGTGGCCAGGTATTGAAGGCTCAACCATGATGGGACCAAACGATTACGTAAATATAAATAATGGCAAACGAGCGCGCATAGCAGCATTTGCTGAATATGAGAGCCAAATAAATACAAAACTGTGGCTAAACGCAGGTGTACGTATTGAAAGTGTTAATACCCAAGTAGGTGAGGTTCAGCCTTACAACGACGGTATGAGCATGATGGATATGGGCGATATGAGCGACATGGGGGGTATGGAAAGTATGACCATGAGCGATACGTCTACAGATAATAGCATTGCTGCACAGAACTTTAATGCTGGAGACAGAGATAAAACCGACACCATAGTTGATGCTAACTTATTAATTAATTACCAAATAACAAATTTTGATGAGCTGCAATTTGGTCTTGCCCGTAAAAACCGCGCGCCCAATTTATACGAGCGATACAGTTGGGGTGTAAGCACCATGGCAACCACCATGATTGGTTGGTATGGCGATGGTAGTGGCTATATTGGTAACCCTGATTTAGACGTTGAAACTGCGCATACAATAAGTGCTACTTATATTAAATCGGCTAAAGATGATGGTTGGCGATTAAGTACCAATGTGTGGTATACCGATGTGAGCGACTATATTGATGCTGATATTGTAAGAAGCTTCAATAGTTATGACTTGGACAACACAGCGCGTAATATTTTGCAGTTTACTAATGTAGATGCCATTTTATATGGTGCAAAAATAGATTTAACAGCCAACATTTATGAATCTAAGGATTTAGGTAACTGGCAGTTACACGCTAATGTTACTAATACGAGAGGCAAGCGCGACGATACTAACCAGCCGCTTTATCAAATTAAACCACTGCAGACCCAGCTAGGTATTAGCCAGCAAATGGGTCGGTTTGAAAACGCATTATCTTGGCAGTGGGTCGATAATAAAAGCCGTGTAGATAATAATCGTTTTGAAAACCAAACAGACAGCTACAGCTTGGTTAATTTAAGCTCTAAAGCCACATGGGATTCATTAACGCTAAGCGCAGAAGTGAGTAACGTGTTTGATGAGTACTACCAACTCCCACTAGGCGGCGTAAGTATTGCAGCACTTAAACAAGATAGCAGCAACGGGTTTGAACAACTTGCTGGGCAGGGTCGTTCATTTAATGTAAGCATTAGTTACGCGTTTTAACTAAATTAAATTTTAAAATAAAGTAAAAGCCATAACTGTGTTATGGCTTTTTTCATACGCTTTAATATGTAAGCCGTAAACTTATTTTTATGAAATATTTGTACGCAAAAAGCGTTCTATTAAGCACGCTTGTACTAATTTTACAGCGTTATTTTAAGGCAATGCAGTAAAAAGCAGTAACTTGTTCATCACCCAATGATTAGGAAGTACAGTGTTTAAGCAATTTAAAAATAAAGTGATGGGTGCGCCAACAGCTATGGCCGGTTTAGCTTTGGGTATTGCTAGTATGGGATGGACATGGGAAAACGTTTTTAATTTAAACTCCCAAGGGCAATCTTTGGGAGCGGTATTAGCTGGCGTATTAGTTTTACTTTTGGCTGCTAAGTTTTTACTACACCCTCATTTATTAAAAGCCGATTTAGCACACCCAGTTGCAGGAAGTGTGATCCCTACATTTGCAATGGCTAATCTTGTTATTTCAAACTCAGTTGGGCAATTTAACCAATTAGCTGGCGACATTATGTGGGTTTTAGCTTTTGTGTTGCATCTAACCTTTTTGGTGAGTTTTTTATACCAGCGAGCAAAAAAGTTTAATTTTGAAGATATGGCGCCTAGCTGGTTTGTGCCACCAGTGGGGATAATTATTGCAGATGTTACTTTTTCGGGAAATCCGACATTAGCGTGGTTAGCTTATAGTGCATTAGTTATTGGTATATCAACGTACGCTATAATGCTGCCAATTATGTTTTATCGTTTTTTATTAGCATTAAAAAGTGACTACGAAATACAGCCAACACTCGCCATTTTAGCAGCACCAGCCAGTTTAACATTAGTGGGGTATTTTCATGTTTTAGCTAATCCGTCACTTGTTATAGTGGGGGCATTATTTATATTAGCGATAATAAAAACACTGATTGTTTATGTGTTATTTATAAAGTTATTAAGCAGACCTTTTACGCCGAGCTACGCTGCTTTTACATTTCCAATGGTTATTGGGGCAACTGCATTATTTAAAATGGCTGATTGGATGCAAAGTATAAACCTCGCAATGCCATATGTAGATACAGTTAATTACTTAGCCACGTTTGAACTTATAGTTGCCACGGCAGTGGTATGTTATGTAAGTGGTCGCTACTTTTGCCACTTTAAATTATCAAAGCAACAGGTAACATAAAGCTACTCTTGGGTTGCCTGTGGCTCATTACTTTCTTGTTCAGCTAGTTTTTCGCGCTCAGCTTTTGATACATAAGACGGTTTGTTGCTTTTATGCAATTTAGCGTTAGTGCGTTTATCTTTTTTTTGAAATTTAGTGACGATTTTTTTACGACGGTTCACAATTAAATACCCTGTTAATTTTAAGTCGCGCATTATACAGTCATCCTCATAAAAGCTGCTATATAAATATTTAACATGAACTCTGGGTAAGAGGTTTACCAGCGTATTGAACTATAGTGATATTTAAATTTATTTTCTCTAGCCAGAGATTTTCAGTGAAAACAAGGCGAACTTACGCGTCAATAGCTGGCCTATTGCAAGTAAGTTCAACGCAGTTAGCGCTGAAAATAGCTGCTTGAGATAGATTTATTATCCAGAGTTCCGGTTATTTACCTTAAGTTACCTGTGTGTTTGGCGTAAAGAGCTATAAGTAGGCACTTCATAGCGTTATAATTACCGCTCTTAGTTATTAATTAAATGGGAATTGTTTTGAAAAAGTTAGCTTTAGCCAGTATTGCTTTATTTGCATTTGGCGCTCATGCGCAGTTAAATAAAAATATTGATAGCGTTGCCGATTACGCAGTAAATACCTACCAAAATGCTCAAATACACACACTAACTAACTTAGTGGCTTTTCCGACGGTTAATAAAAGCGACATTAGCACTCCTCAAAATCCCGATTTTATTGGCTTTAAAGCACTTTTAAAAATGAAAGCCGCAGAGCTTGGTTTTGACTACCAAGATTTAGGCTACACCGTATTAATTGGTATGGGCGAGCAAAGCGAAAAAGTAACGGTAGTAACCCACGGCGACGTGCAACCTGCTAATGCAAGTAAATGGAAACAAAGCCCTTTTATTATTGATACATCTGAACCGGGTAAATTAGTTGGTCGTGGTACTGAGGACGACAAAGGTGCAATAGCAACAGCGCTTTACGCCATGAAAGCAATTAAAGATAAAGGCATAACCCTTAATAACCGTATTGAGCTTATGATTTACCTTGCTGAGGAGTCTGATTGGGGTCCGCTTACTCAATTTATGAAAACGTATGAACAACCAAAATATGCAGTAACGATTGATGCATCATACCCTGTAGTGGTTGCCGAGAAAGGCTGGAGCTTAATTGCACCTACTTTTAATGCAACATCACCACAAACGGGTTTATATGTAAAGGATGTAACTGGCGGTGCGTTTAGAAGCCAAATTCCAGAAGACGCCAGCTTAGTGCTTCACAATGCAGACGCGGCACTTATTAATACATTAAAAGCAAAAGCTAAAACATTAAATAAAGTTGAATTTAACTTTAGTGAAAAAAGTAATGGTTTAGCAATAAGCGTTAAAGGTATGTCGGCGCATTCATCTGAGCCGGAGTCGGGTATAAATGCTATTGCTTATTTAGCTGAGTTATTTAAAGGTGTGAAGCTTGAAAATAACAGTGACGGCGAGCTAATCGACTTTGTGAATCAGTTAATTGGTTTAGACATTCACGGTAAACAATTTGGCGAAATAGCTTACAAGCACGACTTTATGGGCCCAATGACAGTGGCACCAACCGTTATTGAGCGCGATGGTAATGCGCTAACACTTGCTGTAAATGCACGTCGCCCAATGGGTAAAGACGAAGCTGTATTACAAAAGCAAATTGATGATGCACTCGCTAATTGGCAAGCTACTAACAATGTAACACTTGCTAACATAGAAACAATTATTGGCACACCTATGCTACTTGATGGCGCGCCACATGCGCAAAAGCTGCTTGATATTTTCAAGCATTTTACGGGCGACGAAAAAGCTGACTTTGTATCAATAGGTGGTGGCACTAACGCAAAGCTGTTTGATAATGCTGTATCGTTTGGCCCTTCAATGCCGGGTAAGCGCTACACAGGTCACTCAGAGCATGAATTTATGACACTTGAGCAACTTGAACTGAATTTACGTATGTACACAGCAATGATGATAGAGCTTGGTAATATGTAGTTATAGTTGTTTAGTAAAAGCCGCCTTGGTTAACTGAGCAGACCCAGCAAGGCGGCTTTTTTGTGTTTATTAAAACTGGGCTACAAAGCTAAGATTGTATATATCATAGTTATCATTATCAGTGTAATTAGCAGTGAAGTAGTAGCTATCATTAATAAAGTACTTACCTTCAATAACTAAATCAGAGTCGTTTGAGCCAATACCGACTGCAACATGTTTATTGAAGTAATAGTTTGCGAGCACATTAAAAACTGAGTCGTCGCCAACATCTAGATAGTCAACATTTACAGCAAAATAGCTGTCATCATAAAGATGGGCAAAGTAACGTGATGATAGGTCCCACGACTCTGTTTCATCATCTGTTTCAACAGTAAAACCAATGTAGTCGGTGTCGTTAATTTCATGATTATACTGAGCTTTAAACAAATAATCTGTATCGCTATATTCATAATCTAACATACGTACAGATACTTTTAGTGAATCAGCAAATAAGTAACCTAAACCTAGTGAATAGTTGTCGGCATCACCAATATTAGGTAGTTCAAAAGTTGCAAAAGCATTGCCGTAAAAACCTTCTCCAAAAATACCTTTTCCACTGTAACCATCTGAATTAAAATAATTTAAGCCTATATTACTATCTGTATCCAAGTAGCCATAATCATCCCAAACACCAGAGTTTTGCTGCTTCTCAAAGTAATAGTGAGTTGATAGCCCGTACACATCATCGTTGTAATAATCAGAATCAATTTTTGCGTAGTTTATAGAGTTAAACCATTGTTTTGATTCTGACTGCTCAGCGTTTACAGACGCTGTGCAGCTAAGTGTGAGTAAAGTGAGTGGCATTAAAAAGCGCATAAGTATCCCTTCTTATAATCGAGTAAACTTGTTACTAGAATGGGTATTATATTAATGCAGTTTTATAAGGCAATTAAATGATTGTAATAAAGTGTTTGCATATTGTAGGTTTTCCTAATTAAAAACGTAGGTTACCTCAGGCAAGTTTTCGAAGCTTGGTTTGGCAAATAAATACCCTTGCATAAGCTCAACACCTGCGTTTTTTAGCCACGTATATTCTTCTACTGTTTCAATTCCTTCAGCTAGTGCGGTGATGTTTAAATCGCGAAACATATTTAAGCAATGAGTTACTATTAATTGGCGTTTTTTATCGTTGCTTATATCGCGTATTAGCGCCATATCAAGCTTGATAATATCTGTTTGAAAGTCAGCCAGTAGATTTAAACCAGAATAACCTGCACCAAAGTCATCGGTAGCCGTTTTAAATCCGAGAGACTGGTAGTAATCAACAACGCGTTTAATGTGTGCGGTGTCTTCTATTTTTTCTACTTCAGTAAATTCAAACATAATATTTTGAATAGGAAAGTTATACTTTTTTGCAGCTTCGAGTGTGGTGCGTATACATCGCTCAGGTTTATAAATAGCATTAGGTAAAAAGTTAATGCTTAGCATTGATGTTATGCCCAGCTTTGCGGCTAGTTGAATGGCTTTAATACGACAAAGCTGATCAAATGCATAGCGGTTGTCTTCATTCACTTTTGAAATAATTGAATAAGCAGACTCGCCATTTAAACCTCTAACCAATGCTTCATAGCCATAAATTAGGCGAGTTTTACAGTTTATAATCGGTTGAAAAGCCATAGAAAAATCAAATTCAAGATCGTTGGCGTCAGCACAATTACTACATGTCACTTTTTCACAATCTTTTGATTTTTCGATCACTTAGTTCATCCTCTGATGTTTATTTTTAAAGTTAGTTGAGGGTAGATCCTAACACAAATAGATTAAAGTATTAGTTTATATTTTTTTTAACGTAATAAGTGATTATTTATATGTGAGTAATATGATGACTAATGTCATGCTATTTAATGACATTTGGCAGGAGTTTGCATTTCGTTTTTATATAAAAATAGATTTATACATTAACAGGAGGATAAACATGAATACATCAACAACAATATTTCAAAGTTTTAAACAGTATGCAGTTGCTTTAGTGTTTTTAGGATTAATTAATTTAATTACATCACCAAACTCCTTATGGGTGATTTGGCCCGCGCTTGGCATGGGGATCGCTTTATTATCTGAAGTCTTAGGTATAAGCAGCTCTAAAAAGGTATCTTGATGATTAGTAAGCCAAGTAATAATTTACTTGGCTTTAATTTAATGTGCTTTATTTACAGTAATCTAAACCTAAATATTTAAAATGCTGATTGAAGTGTCGCATCTAGTGATATTTCGGTATTTAAGAGTTTTGAAATAGGGCAGCTCTTTTTGGTTTGCTCACATAAAGCTTGAAACTGCTCGTTTTGAATATCATCAATACGCGCTTTTACCTCAAGGGCAATATGCGTCACCGAAAAACCATCATCTACTTCATCAAGGCTTACAGTGGCTTTAGTATCAATTTTATCTGCGGTAAAGCCTGCATCACCTAATGCAAGTGAAAGCGCCATACTAAAACATGCACTGTGCGCTGCACCTACTAATTCTTCAGGGTTTGAGCCCGCCTCATCTTCAAAGCGGGTATTAAAACCATAAGGTTGTTTATTAAGCGCGCCACTTTGAGTTGATATGCTACCTTTGCCTGTTTTAATGTCGCCAGACCATGTTGAACTTGCCGTTTTTTTAATCGTCATCATCTTCTCCTTGCTAGAGTGTAAGCTTTTCAGGTTATCTAAGCGTTATTTACAAAATAAACTTATATAAAGCCTTAAAAGCACTAATTACTGATGATGTTGCAAAATAGGCGCCAGTTAATTGTTACCCCTGTTTATTTCGCTTACAGCGCTCTGAACAGTAAATAACGTTATCCCAGTCGCGCTGCCATTTTTTACGCCACGTAAAAGGTTTACTACAAATAGGACACATTTTTTGAGGTAAGTTTAGTTTTTTGTGCGCCATGCTTACTTAGCCTTACTGTTATTTTTAGTATCCGTTTTACTTTTTGTTCGAGTAACTTTTTGAGTACCCCCAACGTGCTTTTTAAGAATTTTCCCTATGGCACGTTTAACATCGGCTCGCTCACGGTATTGCCATAAGCGTTCGCGTGCTTCTTTTGAGGCCGCTGTTAAATCAAGCATGGGTTCAGGGTAATCCTCCCCTAACTTAAAGTCGTTAAAGAGTGCTTCCATTGGAGTTTGCTCCCAAGGCTGATGTAAATATTCAATAGGGAGTTTTTCAAGCTCGGGGCACCACTTTTTAATAAACGAACCTGTTGGGTCTTGATCTTCTGATTGCTTAATTGGGTTGTAGTGCCTAATGGTATTAATACCTGTGACCGAGGCTTGCATTTGAATTTGCGGATAATGAATCCCTGGCTCAAAATCTAAAAAGTAATTAGCGAGCGGAAAGCTTGCTTGCTGCCAACTTATATTTAAATGATGCGTTACAAAGCTTACAAGCATGGCGCGCATTCTAAAGTTTATATAACCGGTGGCTTTTAAGCAGCGCATGCAAGCGTCAATAATTGGAATACCTGTTTGACCTTGCGCCCAGCGTTCAATATCGTTTTTCACACGTTCATCATCACGATACGGAAATACGTGATAACCCGGATTAAGAGCTAAAAACTCCATAGAGCACTCGCTTTCAAACTTTTGCATAAAGTGGCAGTGCCAATGCAAGCGCGATACAAACGCTGCTAGTGGGCGTTTCCAACCTCTTTTGTCAGGGTGTTTTGAATGATATTCATCAATGGTCATTTGATACACTTGCCTAAGGCTAATGTTCCCCCATGCTAGATAGGGCGAAAGCCGAGAGCAGTGGGTTTGGCTTAAACTTGGGCTCGATATTCCCTTTTGATAACCTTTACCGCGCTCGGCAAAAAAACTCTGCATTACAGTTCGCGCATGCAGTGGGCCACCTTGTTGAAAGCTGTCGTGATCTTGAGTGTAAGCGCTTGGCAACTCAGGCGCTTGATAGTTATTAAGGGTAATTGTTTTTATACTCTTCCAATTAGGAACAGCAATAGGTGCTTGCATTGTTTGCTGCCAGCGTTCGTTCCAATTATTACGATTTTTTTTGCCGCGAATTACCGCGCCTGTTTGCGACTCTTGCCAATTAATGTGGTTATGCTGGCACCATGCTTTTATTGCCTTATCGCGCTCAAAGGTGTTGTTTAAGCCTATTTCTTGATGGCTAAAAATATTAACTATTTCAAACTGCGTCTTTATCGACTCAAGTAAATCGTTCATATTTAAATTAAATATATAAACACAGGCGTTAAAACGCGCTAGCTGATTATTTAACTCAACTATCGATTGATACACAAAGCGCCAGTGCCGCTCATTGTAGTGTGCATCTTCGAGCAGTAATGGCTCAAAGTTATAAAGTAACAGGGTCGGTAAGCCATTACTAAATGCATTTTTTAATGGTTGATGATCGCTAAGACGTAAATCACGTTTAAACCACACGATGTTTATTTTTTCTTTCATACTGGCAATATTAAAACCGTGGCATTATAAATAATAGGACAAAACCAATACGTATTAAATGTAGAAGAAGACTAGTGTAAAAACGATTTTGATATAGGCAACTCATGTTAAGGTGATACTAAAATGAGTCGCCAATAAAAGAAGTATTATAAATAGGGAGAATTACCGTGATAGTTAAGCAATTTTGGCACTTGCAGTCATGTGAGAGTACACCTATTAAAGCTTCACCAATTGCAACTACTTCCATTATCTTTTCCTAAAACTTGCGGGGGTATCGCTTTGTATGACGATACCCTCAGTTAGGGTAAAATTAAAAACGCTTACCAATAGTAAAGCTAAAGACACGAGATATGACAACGCGCGCATTAAATATAATTGATTGATCTGCTACCGTTTCACCTGAGTGAAACTTCCCTCTGATAAGTTTCCTGAGTTATTTAGGTTTTTAACATCGACACGAAGATTTAAGGGTACTCGCCGAGATATCATGGTATGTAGGTAGGGCATCAAAGGCTCCAAACGTTGCTACTGTTTTGGCTCCGCATTTAGTAGCAAAGTCGATAGCCTTTGAAACGTTAGTAAAGTTATTTGCCCAGTCAGTAAATTCTGTTTTATTACTCACTAGCGAAGATATTTGATATAAAAAACCACCTACAAACGCATCGCCTGCAGCTGTGGTATCCACAACATATGCCTTAGGGCAAGGATAAGTACCACTAAATGAGCTAGATGAAAAAGTAATAGGCTCGCCACCATCGGTCATTAAAACTAAAGCTACGCCACTATCTACCCAACTTCTAATAGTGGTATCAATATGCTCTATTCCATAAAGCGAGATCAGCTCATCTTTACTCGCTTTAATAACATCAACTGTTTTAGCAACATCCTCAATAACAGATTTAGCTGTGAGTGGTTCATCCCAGAAGGCTGAACGAAAGTTAATGTCAAAGCATGTAACCGAGCCTGATTCTTTAAAGTGTTTTAGCGCATGTAAGGTTGTATTTAATACTAAAGGTTTTGCAAAAGAGCCTGAACAAAAACTCACAATTTTAGGTGTTGAAAATAAAGAGGGCTCTAAATCGGTTATTTGTAAATCGTAATGTGCAGCATCTTTATCGTAAAATTCAAATGTACGTTCACCGTTTTCATCCAACGATACGAACGCGAGTGCCGTCTTCCCTTTTTTTGAAAAGCCAACATAAGATGTGTTTACATTATACATTTTGAGTGCATTTATTAAAAAGCGACCAAATTTATCATTGCCTACTTTACCAAGCAAATAACTTGAACCACCAAGCTTTGCTACGGCTACAGCAACATTAGCGGGTGCGCCTCCGGCAAACTGTGTGAAGTCTAGTTCGCTATTTGATGCCTTATTGTGCATGCAGTCATGTGAGAGTATATCTATTAAAGCTTCACCAATTGCAACTACTTCCATTATATTTTCCTAAAAATTGCGAGGGTATCGCTTTGCATGACGATACCCTAGATTAGAGTAAAATTAAAAACGCTTACCAATAGTAAGGCTAAAGGTACGAGGTAAGACAACGCGCGCATTAAATGTAGTTGCTTGACCTGCTACCGTTTCACCTGCGCGAGGATCCCCCTCTGATAAGCCTTCTGAGTTATTTAGGTTTTTAACATCGGCACGAAGGTAATAACCGTCTTCGTTTTCAAGGGATAAACCAAGGTTTAACATGCCATACATAGGCAGTTCTGCTGTGTTGGCGTCGTCGGCATAACGTTTACCGCTCCAAGAGTAGCTACCATGAATAGCTGCCATACCCCACGAAAAATCTTCAAACTGATAGCTACTAGTTAATTGGCCAAAGTGCTTAGGCACACGTACAGGTAAGTTGCCGTTTATATCAATAGAGGCAGAGCTTCCATTAGCATCCAAGTATTGCGCCGCTGGTGTGTTTACAAATTCGGGTGATTGGTACGTTGCAGATACACCAATGCGCCAGTCTTGGGTGATTTGCAGGTTAAATTCGGCTTCTACACCTAAGGTTTCTGTGTTTCTAAAGGCTTGACGTTGCACTACTTGACCATTTTCAACAGTAGGTACATTAAAGAATAAATCATCCGCAGCGGCGAAGTAACCGGTTACAAATGCTGCGACATCACCTTCGTTATATTTAATGCCCACCTCGGCCATTACCGTTGAAGCTGGTTGTGTTTCGCGTCTCTCAGAGTTATTAAATTGATTAATTTCCTCTTGACTAGTTAGGTTGGTAATCGCCATGTATTTATCTACATCAGGCATACGAAAACCATCTGCATATCGAGTGAATACCGCTAAGTCGTCGTTAAATTTGTAGTTAGCTGCAATTGTCCATGCCATTTCGTTGTATTCAACATCAAAGTTTCGGTAAGTCCCATCACCAAAGGGCAGGGTAATATTCCCATTGACGGTATCAGTATCGCTGGCAAAACTGTCAATTGTGTAATTAGCTTGGTTTTGCGCTTCCCCATCTGCTTTGAGGGTTTCGTACCTTAGGCCCAGATTAAACGACACATCTTCAAGCTCGTATTCAAAGTCAGCAAAGGGCGCAAGGGTATTTTCACTATAAACAATATCGGCAAAACCATGTGATCCAGCCTGAATACCTTTGTAAGTACCGCTGGCAATGTCAAGACCTTGTGCATCTGTAAATACAACATCTAAGCGCTGCGGCAGGGGCTCTACTGATTGCAGTGTATTAATTCGATAGTCGGTAACATGGCCATTAATATTAGAGAAGAATAAGCCAAAATTAGCATAAAGAGTCCCTTCGCCTACATCATCAAAGGTGTAGTTGAATCTGGTTTCGTTTTGAAAGTTATCGCCTTCAAAACGTCTATGCCAAAAGCCTGCGTTTATTCCGTATCCATTGGTGTTGTAGGTATTTACGTTGCTTGAATCAGCCAATACAAAGCCGTTTCCTGCATCGCGTATATCGTAACTTAGGTTACCATCAACCATGGCACCTGCAAGGACATCAGTATTTGCAGCATATATAGCTTGTGCTTTACTAGCTAACGATTCGGCGTTACCTACGTTAATGATGCCGGTAAAGGTTGTTAGCATATCGGTATAACGCATTTGATTTGAAAAGACTAAGTTTTCGTTGATTTCAATTTCGGTTGTATTGCCAAAGTAGGTCACATTAGCGTAGTTACCATCTGCAATATCCAAATCAATGTCGCCGCTTGGGGTGTTATTAAGAGTTAATAAACGCGCACCTGCTGAGTTACCGGTGGTGCCATCTCTGATATCCATCCCGCCTGGGATTGTTTTAGCATTGGTGGTTGAGCCTATTAATGGCTGAGGAATAAAAAAGAATGATCTATCGTTTTGTTTATTAAACTCAAAGCGGGTAAAGCCGCTGCCATCTTTAAAAAAGTGCTTAATATTGCCATTAAGCTCACCACCTTGGTTAGCTGTATACCCCGGATCGCGTGCGGAGTCATCCTTGCGATACCAAGCGCCAACAGCATAGGTTGTCTGATCGTCTATTGATCCGCTAACCCAACCTTGTCCACCTAGGCGGTTGTTGCTGTTGGTTTCAAAAAACACATCACCTTGGGTATCATCGGAGCCTTCACGAGAAATAAAATTAATAAACCCAGCTGGCGCGCTACCAACAAAAATTGACGAGGCACCACCACGAATAGCTTCAACGCTGCCAACAAAATTAGACAAACGGGTAAAGCGATCATTTTGAGTAAATAAAATATCTTGATTATAAAACACGGTCATACCATCACGAAGTAGTGCTGTAAACTCTGTTTGCGTTGATAACGGAAAGCCTCGTGGGGCTACGTTGTTACCGGTTTCTCCACCGGTGTCTTCGGCATGAAAACCAGGAATACTTCGCACTAATTCAGCAACACTGTGCGGAGCCAATTGCTCTAACTTTGCTTCGTTAAAGGTAGTTATTGCATTAGTTGATTCGATTTTCTCTTTTGGCCGAGATGTTCCCGTTACAATGATGCGCTCAAACCCTAAATCACTTTTTGCTTCTTGTTGCTCTTGTGACAAGACGCTAGGGGATATGGATAGACCTACAGCGACTGCAATTAGAGTCATTTTTGCTGATACTTTCATTTTTCTGTTCTCTCTTTGTTGTGTGTGTATACAAATTTGCGGTTTTATTAATCAAACATGTCAGTGTTATCAAATTTGTAAATAGAATGTAGAGAACTTAAAATAATAAATCAACTATTATTACTTATTATTTTTTGTACAGCTTTTTGATTGTTTAAGTGAATTTTTTACCTCTGATAAAAAATAAATAAGCAGCCAACGTTACCGATGGCTGCTTTTTAACTTTAAAGTATATTAGTGGTGTGAAAGGCTTGCGTGATCTTGAGAAAAGTTGATAAGTAACGGAAGGTTAGCGCAGCCTACTGATTGAGCCTTGGCGCCAATAGAGCCACTTTGTACTTCACAGCGATTAATACCGCGATGATCAGCCTGGCTCAATTTTAACTTTGTTGCCAAAACTATTTTTTCTCTGACATTGATAGGAATGGCGCCATCAATGACAATTGCCTCAAAATCAAAAATAGCTAAAGAACACAATGCCGCGTAGGCGAGGCCATCTGCAACTTGGTCTATCCACTTATCGAGTACGGGGCCTAAGTCTCCCCAATACTCTTTTGAACTCCATATTATGTCAGTATTGTAGCCATCACCTTTGAGCATTTTTTCGAGAATATACAGTGATGATTGCATAATAAGTTGTTGGGAGGTTAGTTGTCCTTCTCTATTAAGCATAGGCCTAGGTAATGAACCTATAGCGCCGGCATTACCTTTTTTACCAGTAAATAAGGTTTCGTTTATAACAACTCCACCACCAATAAAAGTACCAATAAAAATATATAAAAAATCGCTAAAACGAGCAGGATTACCAAAGCTTAATTCAGCTGAACAAGCAGCGGTATCATCATTACATACATACACGGGAAGATGTACAATTTGATTTATTTTTTCTTTAAAATCAAAAGACTTCCATTCATTCAATACTGTTTTTGGAGCGCCGGCTTCTTCTGTCCAGTTCCAAATTTCGTAAGGGGTTGCAACACCCACACCTAAGATACGCTTGGCTAATTCGTCACTTAAGCTCATTTTAAGTACGCTGATCCCTTTCTCTAAAAAGGTTAGCAAGCTCTGTACTGTGGGGTAAGCGCAGTTTTCGTGCAAAGTTGCGCGTATATTTCCTACTAAGTCAATCAAGGTTAAATCAAAACTGCGACGACCTACTTTTAAGCCAATTCCAAATGCACCATCTGGATTTAACGCAAATGGGATGGTTGGTTGGCCAACCTTACCACGCTGAGGGTCTTTCCGTATTAATAACGATTCGGCTTCTAAACTATTGATAATTACTGTGACGGCCTGTGCTGAAAGCCCTGTTTTTTGTGCAATTTCAGCTTTTGGAGCACTACCGTGTTGGCGAATTAATGACATAATTCGGCGTTCATTATGAGCACGCAGGCCAGATTGGCTTCGGCCTTCTTGTAAAGAGAGTCGAGGGTTTTTAGATTTGATAATTATTCCTACCTAGTTGTTATTATCTTGAATAACCTGATTAATTGTACACCGAGTGTGTGTAATTGGCGACTATATTAGCTTTATTGCCGGGTTCATTTCTTATTATTAAATTTACGACAGAGTATAAATAAGTCACAGGAGGTCAATAAATAACTATAGTTGATTTATTGACGGAATGATATTTAACTGGTTAAATGCTTTACTTAACATTAACAACTGAGACACGGCAATGACCACACACACACACACACAAACACCTCTTGTCTCCAAGGAGATGGTGGTTCCCTTTATTTTACTTGTTCTGTGCTTTGCTGCATGGGGAGCTGCGGCAAACATGACTGATCCGCTAGTAAAAGTGTTTAGTAAAATTTTTACTATGTCGTCAGTGCAGTCTGCATTGGTACAATTTAGCTACTATGGAGCTTACTTTTGCCTAGCTATTCCGGCGGCATATATCAATAAACGCTTTTCGTATAAAACAGGTGTGTTAACCGGTTTAGGGATGGCTGCAATCGGAGCATTTTTGTTTTATCCCGCCAGCCAAGCAATGACTTATGGTTTTTTTTTAGTGGCTTTGTTTGTGTTAGCTGGAGGCTTATCTATTTTAGAGACATCAGCAAACCCTTATGTAATGGGAATGGGCACCCAACAAGGTGCAACTCGCAGGTTGAATTTGGCGCAATCATTTAACCCTGTCGGTACTAACATTGGTGTTTTTTTAGCCGCCACCCTTATTTTACCAAAGCTCAATACAGCAACCTCTGGTGAGCGCATAAATATGAATAGTGAGCAATTAACTAGCATTATAAGCGCAGAACTTGATGCAGTTATGGTGCCTTATGTTGGTATGGCTTGTGTGTTGGTTTTTATTTGGTTGGCAATTGCGTTTACTAAAACACCTAATTTTTGTAAGCAAAAAAAAGTCTCTAAGCATGTAGAATTTAGTGCAACGTTTAAGCGTTTGTTTAAAAATACCCATTACCGCTTTGGTGTTATCGCCCAGTTTTTTAATGTTGCGGCGCAAACTTGTGTATGGACATTTACCATCCAGTACGTAATGGAGGCACTCGATACAAATGAAGTTACCGGGGGAAGTATTTTACAATACAGTATGATCACCTTTTTAGTTTCTCGATTTGTAATGACCTGGCTTATGGGATTTATTCGTCCTGCCAAACTGTTAATGGCAACCTCTATTATTGCAATGCTGCTGTGTTTTTATATGGTGAAAATGCCAAATATAAGTGGCGTATGGGCGCTGGTAAGTATATCGGCTTGCTTATCATTAATGTTTCCAACTATTTACGCGATTTCACTACATGGGTTAGGCGATGATGCAAAACTAGGTGCTGCTGGTTTAGTAATGGCTATTTTAGGTGGAGCGATAGTTCCTGTATTCCAAGCTGTGTTTATTGATACATACAGTGTCGCGTTTTCTTATGTTGTGCCTGCGGGGTGTTTTATTATTGTTGCAGCTTATGCTGCATTTGATTTAAAAACAAAAGTCAGAGTATTCAATAATGTAGCGCCTTGCTAAATGGATTGAAAACCGAGCCTGAAGGCTCGGTTTTACTTTTTAACTTTTCTCATTTGTAAATCTTCTTTAACCCCAACCTTCATCGGATTAAGATATTAGGCATGTTGATATTCTTATTTAGTTGAAAAAATATGTTTTTAGATCTCACCGAAAATACCAACCAAAATGTTTACTCTTACTTAGTAGGCGGTATCAGCCCAAGGCCTATCGCATGGATAAGTACATTAAATAGCGAAGGTATTGCAAATATTGCGCCTTATTCATTTTTTACTGTGGCTAGCTGCAAGCCAGCTGTTTTAAGTGTTACGCAAGTAAACCCTAGTGATAAAACGAATAAAGATACGCTCAATAATCTAATGGCAACTAAAGAATGTGTGGTTAATATTGTCAGCCAAGAACTAGTTGAAAAAATGAATCAAAGTTGTGCAAATTATCCTAGTGATATAAGCGAATTTGATGCAGCTAACATTGCCCAAGCTCCAAGTAAGTTAGTTAACGCGCCAAGCGTTGCCGATTCAAAAGTACGGTTTGAATGTAAGTTACGCGAAGTTATTAGTATTTCAAATGAGCCTGGCGGCGGAAAAATGATGTTGCTGGATGTAGTGGGTATTTGTATAGACGATGAAGTGATGAGTGGTGGCTATATTGACCCTGAATTATTAAATGCAGTGGGCAAAATGGGCGGCGATTACTTTAGTACAACCAAAGATAAGTTTTTGCTTAAAAGGCCACAGTTGTGAAATAATCGTTTACTTAGGAATACAATAATAAAAGGATTTACGAATGTTTAAGTTCATTTTCACTTTGTTAATTGCTTTGCAAAGTTTTGGCTCTTTTGCCACACAAGATAAAAAACTACCTATAGAAGTTTTTGCAGGCTTAAAAGATTTTAGCCAAGTTAAGCTATCTCCCAATGGTAAGAACCTCGCTTTTGTAAGAAACCATCAAGGGACTTTAATCTTAATGGTTAAAAACTCGGAGACGGGGGTTACTACACCAATTATAAACTCAAATAACCATACAGTGTTTTTTGATTGGTATAACTGGGCAAATGATGACGTACTATTACTTGGTGCTCGCTATATAAAATATCAGTTTGGCGGAGTCAAATATACATCAACGCTTATGTATGCGTATAACTTTAAAAATGATAAAGGTCTTAAATTAGCTTTTAAAGCCAACACAGTAAGAGATGAAATCCAGCCACAATTTTCAGACCGAATTGTTAGTTTTTTACCTGAAAAAGAGAATAAAATTTTAGTTCAAGGGGATTTTAAAATAGCAAATGCCCCAGCAGTTTATGAGTTAGATTTAACCACATTACGTAAGACCCAAATCCAAAGGCCACGCAGTAATGTTGTTACTTGGTTTGCCGACAGGCAAGGTAAAGTTCGTATTGCAAAAAAAATGGACGATACGCAATTTACTTACGATTATTTTGATGAGAATAAACAGTCGTGGGAAACTTTATTTGATTATGAGGTTTTTAGTAAGCAAAGTATTTCTATATTAGGGTTTGATAAAGACTCTAATTTTTTATACATCACTGCGTTACATGAAGGGCGCGATGCATTATTTAAACTCAATTTAACGACTAAAGCTCGCGAGCTAATTTACAGTAATAGTAAATATGATTTTGATGGGTCTATTTTTTATTCACAACAAACTGGCGAAGTTGCAGGCTTTACTGATTCACATTTAGATGATGGTATTAAATATTGGGATAAAGACTTAGATAAATTACATCGTTCTTTGCGCGTATCGCTCCCTAAAGATGAATATAAATTAGACATTGTAAGTACCAGTAAAGATCAGCAAAAATATATACTCTATATCAGCTCAGACAAAACGTCGGGTAGTTATTTATTTGGGGATAGAGTAAAAAAGCAGGTGAGTGCAATTGCTGATGTTTATCCGCAAATAGATGCCTCTGTATACAGAGGCAAAAAGCGCATTAGCTACAAGGCAAGAGATGGCTTGAAAATAGAAGGCTATCTAACTCTACCAGTAGAATATAAAGAAGGTGATAAGTTACCAACAATTATATTTCCACATGGCGGCCCCATGGCAAGGGATTATGCTAATTTTGATTACTGGACAGCTTTATTAGCCTATAACGGATATGCTGTTTTACAGCCTAATTTCCGTGGTTCGAGTGGTTATGGGCACGACTTTTTAATGCAGTCAATTCAAGGTTTTGGTTTGGCTATGCAAGATGACTTGCAAGACGGTGCAAACTGGTTAATTGACCAAGGAATAGCACAAGCAGATAGCATTTGTATTGGTGGTGCTAGCTATGGTGGCTATGCAGCGTTAGTGGCTGTAATTAAGCACCCAGAAACGTTTAAATGTGCAGCTAGTTTTGCTGGGGTAAGTGATTTACAGTATTTAGTGAGTAAAGCACGACACTTTACAAACAAAAATATCGTTAGAAAGCAGTTTGGAACTGATGATGATTTACTAGAAGCTAATTCTCCAGTGAATTTTGCTAAAAAAATAACAAGACCAATATTGCTTGTACATGGAACTGACGACAGTGTGGTACCTGTTTATCATAGTAGAGAAATGCAGGATGAACTTGATGATGAAGCAAAAGATGTTACTTATATTGAGCTTGAGGATGGCGATCATTACTTATCTTATCAAGAACACAGAGTTAAAACTCTTCAGGCATTTTTAGACTTTTTTGATAAACATTTGAAAAAAATAAATAGCCAGACTCCAGTTAAATAGCAAAAAGACAACTTAGGTTGTCTTTTTTGATCACAATCTTCCTTTGTTTGTGCACATTGTTTGCACTTTTACTTGTTAACTTTGTTTTATTAAACGTTAAAGTAAAGGTTCAAGCATTGAAAACACTTCTTAAAACAAAAGCCGCTAATGCAACTAAGTTATTTGCGTTAAGTGCGCTTTGTATCGCTTTAAGCGCATGTAATAGCGATTCAACAAGTACTGCAACAGACGGCGATACAGTCAGTAATAGTGCTCCAACGGTTGATGCTGGTATTGACCAAACTGTTAATGCGGGCGATACCGTTTATTTAAGTTCAATGGTTGAAGATGACGGTGAAGTATCGGTTAGTTGGTCACAAACATCAGGCACTACCGTTAGTTTATCTTCAAGTACTGCAACGTCTACAGAGTTTGTTGCACCTGAAGTTTTAACCGATGAAGCACTTGTATTTGAAATTAGTGCAGATGATGGCACAAACGATGTCGTTGTAGATACAGTTATAGTTAATGTTATTGCTTCATCAGACTCAGATACAGTTGATAATAGTGCAAAACTTACCAGCTGGTTAATTAACAACGATACAACTTCTACATACATACAAAATAATGGTGCAGTGGTTGAAGATGTTCAATCAGTTGAGGTTGTTAGCGTTACTGAGGAAGATGCTGACGTTGAATACATGTATGTGCAAACTACTGACATTCCTAAATATGATGTAACGCTTACACAAGACCAAGTAGACGCGTTAAATAACCGCCCGCGTGCAGCTACCGATTTTTATAACGGTGTAACTTCTGCAGCAGTAGGGCAAACCATTTCCTTTGGTGAAGATATTGGCTATAACAGCAGCACTGAAAACTGTGATGACACAGGCGGTGCAGGTTATTGGCCTCCAGGACCGGGTTGCCCAACAGAACAAGCGGTTGAAGCATATTTTCCGCTAACACCTACCGATTTATCTGACGCTGAAACTTGCGAAACAGGTTTAGGTACAGTTGGCTTAATGGTTAATGGCACCAGTATATTTAACTGGGGCGATGGTATGAGCTACGGAAATAATATTTGGTATACATTAGCGCCCATTGCTGAGCAATATGATGTTGATGTGTGTGGTGGACATGCTGCTAACGGTGAATATCATCACCATTTTTATACTAGTTGCTTAGCTGATTTACTTGAAGATGATGGCGATGCGCATTCACCTATCTATGGGTTTGCAGCTGATGGCTATCCGCTTTATGGTCCTTATGAAAGTAACGGACAACTAGCATTAAGTGGCTGGGAAATGCGAGATTACGGTGCACCTACAAGTGAAGGGGGTTGTGGTACTGAGGGTGAGCGAAGCTGTACCTTAGTTGATCAATACGATGTTAGCCAAGGTACACAAACAAGTGATGCAGGTCCTGCTATAGGTGCACAAGTAACGACGCTCTCTGGTAATACATTGAATGCCGACGATGGTTATTACTTTGAAGATTATTACTACGCGCAAAAAACAGTAACCGGTGCTCAATTAGATGAGCATAACGGCCACGATACTAATGATGGTAAGGGTTATCACTACCATATAACACTAACGTTAGACAGTGATGGTAAATTACAGCCTTCTTTTCCTTATCAAATAGGGCCTCGTTTTAAAGGTCAATTAGCCGCTAATTCAATTGGTCGCTGTGATACTGGCGAAACAATGGGTCCACCACCGGGAATGTAAGGAGTAACTATGCGTTATTTTAAATACGCATTGATCCTAACTACTGCTGTGCTATTGAGTTTTAAGCTCTTTGCGCAGCAGGAAATGATGGATCATAGCCATATGCCTATAGCTGTGCCAAATGACACGCCAATCCCGGCATTAAGCCTTAAGTTATTAAAAGATAGTATGTCGGGTTATAACTTAATTTTAGATACACAGCGTTATGATTTGTCTGTGCCGCCAGAGGGCACGATGAACATGCAACAAATGATGGGCGTGACAACAAACCAAGACACCGGTTTTTTACAAGGTCATGCTCATTTATACATTAATGGGGTTAAAATACAGCGAATTTACGGACAAGCGTTGCATTTACCTGCTAACTTATTTAAAACTGGTATAAATACCGTATCGGTTACTTTAAATAATCATGGTCATATGTATTGGACCGCTCAAGGTAAAAAAATAGTTGCTACGCTGTATGTTAACGACCAAACCAAAGAGTTTATAACATACCGATTTGAGAGCTTTCCTAGCAAGGTTGAAAACACGCATTAATGAAAATTCATAATAAACTTTTTTTAATACTATTTAGTTTCACCTTTAGTGTTATTGCAGGGCTTGTGGTTCTTATACAGTGGAGCATAGGGCAAGGCGTAATTGATTTTGTTAATGCAAAAGAGGTGAAAGCGCTTGAACCACTTGTTGTGCAATTTGCAAAGCAATACGAACAAACACCCTCATGGGAGCATGTTGTCGGCAATGGCGAAAGCTTTAGAAAACGTGTTGAATCGCAATTAGAAAATAGCCAGTTTTTGCCTAGGCCACAAGAAGGCCCAGGTCCGCGTGGGCGAATGATGCGACCACCGCCGCCAGATCATATTCGTTTAGAGGAAGATCGCCGCCCACCGCCAGAAAATATTGCTCACTACGCTTTGCTTGACGAAAATAAACAGCGAGTAGTGGGTAGATACCTCAGCGATTTAAAATATATAACAACCCCAATTATTGTTAACGATAAAATAGTGGGTTACTTAGCAGTTTCTAAAAGAGATAGCTTGGTTGATGGCTACGAGCTTGATTTTTTACAGCAGCAAACTAACTACTTATGGTTTATTGCTTTAGCTGCGGTATTGCTAACATTAATGGTTACTTTTTTATTGTCTCGTCACCTAGTAAGCCCTGTAAAGCAAATTGCTAACGGTATGCATCGCTTAACGCAAGGTAATTACGAGACCAAACTCACACTTGAGCGAAAAGACGAGCTAGGACAGTTGAGCGAAGATTTTAATACGCTTGCATTTACACTCGCTAAAGATGAGCAAGTACGTAAGCGTTGGCTTGCTAATATTTCTCATGAGCTTAGGACGCCAATGAGTATTTTACTCGGTGAACTTGAAGCTATGCTACTTGGTATACGAGAACCGAACGCAAAAAATATAAGTTCGGCTAACGATGAAGCCCTACATTTAAAACGCTTAATAGACGACTTGCATATGCTCAATAGCGCAGAGTTAGGAGGTATGCACTACACTATGCAACCTACTGATATGGCGTTATTATTAAATACTATTGAGCAAAAGTATCAGGTTTTGCTTGAACAACATAATATAAAAATATACCTACTAAATAGCGCTAAACACATAACTGTACAAGCAGATAAAACACGCCTTTTGCAGCTACTCGATAATATTCTAATGAACGCAGTACACTATGCACAATGTACAACTATTTCTTTAACGGCTAATAATATAAGCATTAAAGGGCAAACTTATTTAGAGCTTATAATCGAAGATAATGGCGTAGGTGTAGAGCAGTCGCATTTATCGCATTTATTTGAATATTTATACCGAGTAGATAGTTCGCGTAATCGCCAAGAGGGCGGTTCTGGCTTAGGTTTATCTATTTGCCAGCATATAGTTAAAGGTCATAAAGGTGAAATAGCTGCAGAAAAAGCCAGATTAGGCGGCCTTGCTATTATTATTAGATTGCCAACTATTTAGCTTATAAAATAAAGTTAAGGTTACTTACAGAGATGCCTATGAGTGAACAAATACTAATTGTGGAAGATGAAGTAAAGCTAGCTAACTTAATGAGTGACTTTTTAAGCAGCCATCACTTTATTACTCATCAAATACATCACGGGAATGAAGTATTACCTTGGCTTGAAATTAACAGGCCGAGTGTAATCTTGCTAGACATAATGTTACCAGGGCAAAGTGGTATTGAACTGTGTAAAGCAATCAGGCGCTTTTCAAACGTGCCTATTATTATGGTATCGGCAAAAGTAGAAGAAATAGATAGGCTGCTTGGGCTGGAATTAGGTGCAGATGATTATATTTGTAAGCCGTTTAGTTATGCTGAGCTGGTGGCACGCGTAAAAGCTATTTTAAGGCGATTAAATAACGCAAGTGACGTTACAGAGTCAACAATGAAGCTTGACGAGAGCAGCTACAGCGTAAAATATAGATCAAACAGTATAGAATTGACGAACTTTGAATTTCAACTATTTAAACCTTTGTTTAACAACCCAAATCGTATTTATTCGCGCGATAGCTTAATGGACACTATGTACGCCGATCAGCGTATTGTGAGCCATCGTACTATTGATAGCCATATTAAAAAGTTGCGTAAAAAACTAGATGAAGTGACACAAACTGAAAGTGTTATCCAGTCTGTTTATGGGGTTGGCTACCGGTTTGTGCATCCACAGTAAGGTGGAATGAGCTATGACGATGAGTTACTCATCGTCGTCAGCATTTTTAATTCGCTCTAAACGGTCAAACTCTTCGTATTCGGCAGCTTGAATTTCATCAAGAATAGAATCTACATCAGCAAGTTCGTCGCTGTCTTCAAATTCACCTGTAAGCGTTGAATTAGGCGTTAAATTGGCCTCTTCAAATAGTGCCCACATTTCTTTAGCGTATTGAGTTTTTAGTATGCTTGGCGCAAATTCACCATAGTACCGGCGTATGTTATTGACATCGCGTGCGAACATAGCTTGTGCACTGTTATTTGCTGAGGCGTTAACGGCTTGCGGTAAATCTATAATTACAGGGCCGTTATTATCTACAAGTACATTAAACTCAGATAAATCACCGTGTATTATACCTGCGCAAAGCATTAGCTTAATGTAATGTATC
Source organism: Pseudoalteromonas sp. SR41-1 (assembly GCF_014164015.1). Taxonomy (NCBI): domain Bacteria; kingdom Pseudomonadati; phylum Pseudomonadota; class Gammaproteobacteria; order Alteromonadales; family Pseudoalteromonadaceae; genus Pseudoalteromonas; species Pseudoalteromonas sp. SR41-1. Next base: position 80,263 of record NZ_JACJEK010000009.1, on the reverse strand, counting down.
ATGAGTTTATACTGCTCAATCGCTTGCTCTTCACTAAAAACGACATGTCCTAGTTGAGGGGCTACGTTACCATCTTCATCAGAGACGAGCTCCATAAGCAGCACGCCATCAATACAAAAGTAAGTATCAGGAACACGTACACCCACGCCAGCTAAACGAGATAACGCATCAACTTCGGCATTTTGCCAAATTTCTTCTTCTAATTGGCGGCCATAGCTAGAGCGTTTACCCATAGCACGCGCTTGGCGTCCACCACGTACCTTTCGGCCTTCTTGATATTGTGCCGCTTTTTTAAAACTACGTTTAACCGCATCTTTATACACTTTCGCACAGCGAATATGTTCACCACAACGCACAATAAATACATCGGCTTCTTTACCGCTCATTAGTCGGCTTATTACTTCGTCAATAAGGCCATCATCAACAAGAGGTTGTAGGCGTTTAGGTATTTTCACAGATTGCCTGCTAAGTAGGGTTGGTTATTAATCATTATTTATGAAAGTGCTCTGTATTTGTTTGTTTAATTGGCTCAAGCAGTATATCAGCTTTGAGAATTAAGGGCAGTAACACTACTGCCAGAGAGTAATTAATCGTATTATTTTATTAGCTTATATATTGATTGCAAAGCAATCAACCAGAACTTTTTTTGAATCATCAGTTTTTATTAAAAATAATTTATTACTTCCTCATTATTTGCACATTGTTTGCGTTTTTAAAGCGTAAGCTTAGTTTAATTCTTAAATACGAGGTTATTACTATGAAGCATTTTTCAACTCTTGCCACTGTGGCAATATTATCTATTGCTTTTTCAGCTAATGTAGCTGCTCGAGGCGGTGACAATCCTCCTGAAAAACCTGACTTTTCAACTATTGATACTGATGGTGATGGCGTAATCAGCTTTGAAGAGTTTAGTGCTAAAAAACCGCCGCACGGTGATGCACAAACAATTTTTGATTCTATAGATGCCGATGGTAATGGCGAAATTAGTGAACAAGAGCTTAGCGATCATAAACCACCTCGTCGTGAACGTTGAAAGGATACTAAAATGATTAATAATATTGGCAGCAGCTCTGTGAGTTTTGTGCCGCAACAAAGTAGTCAAGCTGCAAAATTAACAACAGAGCAAAGTGATTTTGTTAAAGAAACGCTTGCACAGTTTGATGCAGAAAACTTAACTAGCGACGATGCGCAAAGTATTCAAGCTGCATTTAAAGAACAAGGTATTGAACCAACAAAAGAGCTTGCTGATTTAATGGGCGAACTCGAGTTTGATGCTAAAAGCATTGGTGATGCAGGAAGAGCAGAAGGTCAAAGACCGCCGCCACCGCCACAAAACTCATTAGAATCAGTCGATACAGACGAGGTAGTGAGCTACTTAGATGAGCTCTTAACTGAGTATTCAAACCAGTTGTCTGATGAAGATAAAGAATCAATCCTTGCATCAGTGCAAGAGAAGTTTGGTTTAAGTGAAGGCGATTCACTGCTAAATGTAACTGCTTAGGTGTTATTACTTAGAGTAAAGCTGACTGTTACTCGAAAGTCTTAAGTCCAAAGCCCAACGGTTAATTCTGTTGGGCTTTTTTATTGGCTTAATTTAATCGTGTTTCTATTTTGCTGGTGCCATCTTCTTCGGTAAATTTAAATACAAAATCTTTTTTACCGTCTTGGTTTATATCTACCAGAAGAATATCTTTATTATTTTTAGGCAGCGTTAGCTTTAATTTTTTGCGTTTATCATTTAGCAGTGAGTCTTGCTCTCCATAATAAATATACAGCGTTTTTTTACTGTATTTGTATACCGCATCAATATAGCTATCGCCGTTAATGTCACCTAAATAGAGAGCCGGTTCTGATTCATCGCCATTCATCCCCACTTCCATTTCTAAATCAAGTTCAATACTCGATTTATTGGCAAATGAGCCGTCGGGTTGCTGCTTATAAAGATTCATTTCTACATCTACATCAGTACTGCCACCGCCTAATGCCATAGAGGCGATAGTACCTAAGCCAATATCTAAGTCCATTTTTTGTAAATCAATTAAGCCATCATTATTAAAGTCAGTTTTGAGCAATAACTCACTAGGGCCCTGTGTTTCAAATAAGGTAATGGGCGTATTAGTAAAACCTTTAGCACTCCCTAGGTACAAAGTATGTGCTATTTTTATATCTAGCGAGTCCATACCTTGTGTAGGCTTAAACTGTCTGGTTGTAAAATCTAGAAATCCGTCGTTATTAATATCAATAATTTGCTTTATTTTGCGAGTCTCGCCATTGCTTAGCTCGCCTAGCTCAATGCTAAAATCAATTGAGGTAAGCTTTTGCTCAAAGCCCTCTGAATTAGCAAGTAGTACATCTGCTCCAAAGTCATTTGAAAAAACCAGGTCGTTTAATCCGTCGTGGTTAAAATCGATAACCACAGGTTTATTGTTAATATTAACTTCTAAAGAAAGCCCTTTTCCTGAAAAGCGGCCTTCATATTTAGGTATTTGCTTAAATTGGTTAGGCTTAAAGCTGCCATCTTTATTTTGAATGTATAAAGTACTGCTTGCTAACCCAGGAATGAAAATATCGCTTAGACCATCGTTGTTAGCATCGAAAACAAAGTCTACTTTTTCAAATTTATCTATTTTTAATTGATTAAGAACCGACTCATAATTAAACAACAATGTTGGTTTACCTGCTTGGGCTTTATATACGCCATCACTTGTTAGTACGAGTGCTTGTTTATCGGTGATGTTAGCAAGTGTTGCCACATCAAACCCGATGGCGTTTTTTGGTAAAGCAAGTTCACTACTAAGTGATGTAAGTAAATTGATGGCTTCTAATTGTTTTAATTCTTTATTATATGCAAATAAAATCTCTGAATCGGTTGATACTAATTCATCCGTTGTTTTTATTGCCATTGTTTGAGCTATAACGCTTATGGGGGTAAGTAAAGTGATGAGTGAATAGCAAAGTGGTTTTATCATGCAAATTCCTTTTTTATATTTAGTTGTATCGTTAAATTTTTTATTATTTAAGCAGCGTCAGCGCATAATTTCACCTACTATCCAGCGCTGGGGCTTTTTCGTTTAAACGTAATATACATATGTAAGTTGGATTATATTTAGCCTACGCTAATTACTATGTACTGGGTGTAAGCAATTGTAAGATTATGTTTTAGGGAGGGGCTGTTGACCTTTAAGGATTGAAATTTGTTCAATCCAAGGACGATTTAATCGCGGCGCGAGGTTTGTAACCTAGTAACAAAGAGTCAATCTCCCTAGGCAGAACCCTTCGGACAGCGCATGTTTGGCATTTATGCTACGTTATCAACTGGTTATGGGGGTTAACCACACTTCATAGGCTCTGCCTTGCTTAATATCAAACAGTCTGCTGCAAATTCAACCTCGAAAAATATACTGGCCCTAATAAGAAAGGTAGCGCATAACTCATATGATAGCTAAGCGCTTTTAGAAGTGTTTGGTTATTAACTACATCGCTTATTTTGCTCATTTAAATAAGCATCTACAAAACCTACTTCCATCGGTTTTGAAAAGTAATAACCTTGTAGGTGAGATACACCAATTTTAGTGAGTGTGTTTGCTTGCTCAATAGTTTCAACGCCTTCTGCAACAACAGTAAAATCTAAAGTAGAGGCCATTTGTACAATTGCATGAATAATACTTAACCCTCTTTTATCCATATTTTGAATAAAGCTTCTGTCTATTTTTACTATATCGACACCAATATCAAGCATGCTTGATAGTGATGAGTAGCCTGTACCAAAATCATCAATTGAAATACAAAAGCCTTGTTTTTGTAGTGCTTTAACGGCTGTCAAAAATGTGAGTTTATCCTCGGCAAATACTGACTCAGTAATTTCTATGTGTAGGTTTTTAGGTTCTACCAGGTGGCGATTTACTATTTTTAATACCTTAGATACAAAATCAGGATCTTGTAGCTGAATAACCGATACGTTTACGCTTATAGCAATTTGTGGTTGTAAGTGACTTAATTTTGTTGCTTGTATACATGCCTGTTCTATTACCCAAATACCTAACTCGGTTATTAAACCGTATTGCTCGGCAATAGCTATAAATTCATCAGGGAAAATATTTTCACCATCTAGTTGCCAGCGTAATAATGATTCAAAAGAGGTTACTTTTGAGGTTTTGCTATCAACAATTGGTTGAAATACTAGCCTTAAACTATTTTCTTCTATGGCACTGGCTAGGCGTTGACTCAAAAGATACTCCCTTTCTTGTATTAATTTGAGTGAATCGTTATAAATATTGATATTACCTTTCGCGATGCGTTTTTGGTGATACATTGCAGTATCAGCAGAGCGAATTAAAGTATTAAAATCACTCCCGTGCTCAGGATACATGGCAATACCAATAGTTGCAGATACCCATTTTTGATATTTATATGTTTCATGCTCGGCACCAATGCTTTGAAGTACTCTATCTGCAAACTCGATAAGCTCAGCTTGTTTTTGATACGTTGCTAAAATTAAAAACTCATCCCCGCCCCATCGGCATTTAAATAGCTGTTGATTGCATACATTACTAATTCTTCGTGCTATTTCTTTTAATACTTTATCGCCTACTTTATGACCCAACGAATCATTTATTTGTTTAAACCCATCTAAATCTACAAATAATAAAGCAAAGGGTTCTTGAGGGTTGTCTGCTAGTTGTCTGTTTGCATTTTTTAAAAATGCGGTTCGGTTTAATAGATTCGTAAGTGGATCGGTATTCGATAAACGGTAGATTTCTTCTGTGCGTTGCTCAACCTTGTTTTCCATTTCATTAAGCAGCTCTCTGTTTTGGTTTTTGAGCTTGATTGCGCTGTGTGTAAATGTGGCTGATTTGTACGATGAAGCCACCATAATAGCAGTAAATGCTAGGCCTAAAATACCGAGGACAGAGTTGTAGTTTTCGTTAGAAAAGGTTAATAAAAAAGAGTAGGGCGCCAGTAAAATAATGCTATAGAGTACAGCGGTTACTCGACTTCCTGAAAGCAGATTTGCAGAGCCTCCTGCAAATGCCGATAAAATAGCAATCGTGGTTGTCGTCTCTATTGCTGATGAGGTGCTATGAAACCAAAGTGCATACCCACACCACGATAGCGCAGTTAAAATACACCCGGTTGAAAATCTTTTTGAGTATGTGTCAGCATTAAATAGCGGGCTATCCTTTTTGGTTTTATAAAACCATATTACATCAATAGCGCGAGCTGCTAATAAGACAACCATAATGCTTAGCCAAATACTTTTTTCGTAGGATATTTTCTGGTTATTTAAATCAAAAGCAAACACTAATATAAAACTGACTACAGTCGAAATGGCAATGCCAGAGATGGCATTAGAGTATAAAATTTTAACGGTTTCTCTGCGTTCTTCACTATTTAGATTTTTATATGGCACTAAGTAAAACCTTATACAAAAGTCACTCCAACTAGCGATGGAGAAACGTTCAAGAAATACAGCAAGTATTTCAGATGAACAAAAGCGTATTAAACATCGATTAGTTAGGCTCTAATCCTGAGTATAAGAATAAATATAGTTTATGAAAGCAAAAAAAAAAGCTAGCACAGTAAAAAGGCTCATAATAAATAATCATTATGAGCCTTAAAATTATTAAGCAGGTTAAGGTGTTAACGACTTTACTTGCTGTTTAGTATATTTAACCTTCGAAATCACTATCGTTATGGCGCTCTGCCATTTGATCTTCTTCAGGGCCCCATGTGCGATTTACGCGGCGGCCGCGCTTTACAGCAGGGCGATCAGCAACTTGTTTTGCCCAACGAACAACATGAGTGTATGAGGCAACATCTAAAAATTCAGCTGCATCATATAAGTCGCCTAAAACAAGCGAGCCATACCAAGGCCAAATTGCAATATCGGCAATTGAGTATTCATCACCCGCCATGTATTCATTTTCGCTTAAATGACGATTTAACACGTCAAGTTGGCGTTTAGTTTCCATGGTAAAACGATCAATAGGGTATTGCATTTTACTTGGTGCGTAACTATAAAAGTGACCAAACCCACCACCTAAGTATGGCGCTGATCCCATTTGCCAAAATAGCCAGTTACGACACTGCGTTTTAGCTTTTAAATCCTTAGGGATGAGTACATCAAATTTTTCAGCCAAATATTGTAAAATAGAACCCGATTCAAAAACGCGAGTAGGTGGGGTAGTTGAATGATCCATTAGCGCTGGGATTTTTGAGTTTGGATTAATATCAACAAAGTCAGATCCAAACTGATCGCCATCACCTATGTTTATTAGATATGCGTCATAGTCTGCATCGGTGCAACCAAGCTGTAAAAGCTCTTCAAACATGATTGTAGCTTTTTGGCCATTTGGTGTAGCAAGAGAATAAAGCTGAAATGCGTGCTCACCAATAGGTAGGGTTTTGTCATGAGTCGCGCCTGCAATTGGGCGGTTAATGCTGGCAAATTTACCGCCACTTTCACTTTCCCACGTCCATACTTTTGGTGGCGTGTATTCGTTTTGATCACTCATAAATAACCTCAATGTTAAATGAAAATGCTTAATACTTACTCATAAATGTGGCCATAAAAAATTAATTAAAGGCCCTAAATATTTAATTCACCGACCTTTTAATTTATCGGCTTTTGCTAATCTATAACCTAAAAACAACCCGCTTAGCGCTCCAAATAAATGGCTTTCAAACGATACATGATAGCGCTGAGGTAAAACACCCCATATAAAACCGCTATAAAGTATAGCCACTACAACTGCAATTATAATTGATTTTAATGAGCGTCTTACTAAGCCGTAGCATAGAATAAAGCCCCATAAACCATATATAACACCGCTTAAACCAACATGTATGTTACTGCGCCCAAATGCCCAAACTAAAAGTCCACCGATTAGAGCGGTAAAAATAAATACGTTATAAAAACGTTTTACGCTGTACTGGCAAATTAGCCAACTTAATACTACAAATGGGATCATATTACTGGCAAAGTGCCACCAGCTACCATGTAAAAAAGGTGCGCATAGTATGCCAATTAATCCTTGGATACTGCGTGGATATATGCCTAAACCATTAATATTTATGCCAGGTAGACTATTGATCACCTGTAGTACGAAGCAAATAACAACAATACTAAATATTGCGAAACGGGTACTTGTTAGTAATGACAGTGTGGTTGGCTTGGTTGCCATATAATCGCCCTAATTGACTTTAAGAGTTGCCAGTATAGGAATTGTATTTGCTAATGAAAAGCAATTAAAAAAGCACAGCATTAAATGCTGTGCTTAATTTTAATTATTACTCACTATTAACCTAATTTAGTTAATAGTTTTTTTGCAGCTAGTTCAGAGCTTGCTGGGTTTTGGCCGGTAATTACTAAACCGTCTTCTAGTGCTAATACACCCCAGTCGTCAGTTTTTTGATAATCGCCACCTTTTTTAATTAGCTCGTCTTCAACTAAAAATGGCACGATATCGGTAAGTTGCACTGCAGCTTCTTCAGAGTTAGTAAAACCAGTTACTTTTTTACCCGCTACTAGTGCATTGCCATCGGCATCTTTAACATTTAAAAATGCAGCACTTGCATGACATACCGCAGCAACAGGTTTTTGCTCTTTTACAAAGCTTTCGATAAGAGAGATTGAATCTGTGTTGTCAACCAAGTCCCATAATGGACCGTGACCGCCTGGGTAAAATACAGCGTCAAAATCGCTAGATTTTACTTCACTCAACACTTTAGTGTTTGCCATAAGTGTTTGTGCTGCGCTATCGGCGTCGTAACGTTTAGTTGCATCTGTTTGAAAATCGGCAAGTGTACTTGTCGGATCAATGGGTGGTTGGCCGCCAGCTGGAGACGCTAATGTTACTTCAACGCCTGCATCAACGAAGGCGTAATAAGGGGCTGCAAATTCTTCTACCCAAAAACCTGTTTTTTCGCCAGTGTTACCAAGTTCTGCGTGAGATGTAAGAACCATAAGTACTTTTTTAGACATTGAATATATTCCTTCTGATGATTTGAATTAGTTTATCTTGCTTACCAATTACTATATGCACTAACACTGCTTTAAACAACGATGATAAATTTAACTTTATTGGTTTAATAATTGATACAATAAAAAGGTTGAATTTAAAACACACTACGGAGCATTTATGAAAGTGTCGTTTGAGCAGTTAAAGAGCATGGTTGTATTTGCACAAATTGTAGAGCAGGGCAGCTTAACCGCTGCTGCCAAACAGCTAGGGCTTACGCGAGCAGTTGCAAGTTATCATTTAAAAAAATTAGAAACGCAGCTTGAAGTTACTTTACTAAATCGCTCAACCCGTACCATGGCGCTCACTGAAGCGGGCATTGCTTATTATGAGCGTTGTAGAATAATTACCGAACAAGCTAATGCGGCTAATCAGCAAATAGAAAATATAAAGAGCGAGCCACAAGGTTTACTTAAAATTAGTTGCCCAGTAAATGTGGGAATGCAGTTAATTGTGCCTGCAATAAATACGTTTAAGCGCCAATATCCTAAAATTCAAATAGACTTACAGCTTACTGACGATGTGGTTGATATTATTAAAAATGGGTTTGATTTTGCAATTAGGGGCGTGGCACTGAGTGACTCCAACTTGCAGGCAACCAAGCTGACTACAATGAGCACTTGTATTTGTGGCGCGCCGGAATACTTTGCACATTTTGGTAAACCTAAAACGCCTTTAGAGCTAGCAGAGCACCAATGGGTCGTTTATCAATTGGGCAGTAAAACATTAACACTTCAAAAAGATGGCAAAAAACACGATATTACAATGCAAGGCGCCTTAAGCACCAATAATGCCGCTGCTCGTACTGCTTTTGTTGAAGCAGGGCATGGCATTGGGCGTATTCCGCTTTACGATGCGTGGCCAAAAGTGCAAGCTGGACTGCTTGAAATAATATTAGATGATTATAAAAGCAAAGATATTGAGCTTTACGGGGTATTTCCGCCAGGGGCTGCGGGCTCTAAAAAGCTACGATTGTTTATTGATTACTTAAAAGCATACTTTGTAAAACAGCATACCGCTTTAGGTATGCTGAAAAGTACTTAATGAGTAGTTTTTACAGCATTTATAAAGTTCGGCTAAATAATGCCACCGCTTGTTGATACATATTTATCGCAAGGGCTGCATCGTATCGCTCACCTTCATCACGCATAAAGGCATGCTGTGCGTTAACTTCCTGCCACTGGTAATTGATGCCTGTGCTTACGCATTGCTGGTATATTTTAGCGCGGCCTTCTTTTGGCACATGCGGGTCTTGTTTGCCCCATATAAAGTGAATTTCGCCTTGTATATCAGCCATACGCTCGAATGAGTTATTTCCAGGTTGCGCAGGTAATGTATTGCTGTGAATATCAGTTGCGTATAAACAAAAAGCCGCATTAATTTCAGGATTTAGTGCCGCTCTGTAAGCTAAGTGACCGCCAATACATACGCCCATTGCGCCGACGGAGCCTGTGCAATAGCTTTGTAATCTAATGAAGTCGATCATAGTTTGTGTGTCACTGTCGTGGTGCTCAAGTGGCTTTGCCCACTTGTCGGCATTGCCTTTGTCTTTACCTGTATCATCATAAGCAAGCACAGTGCCTATAGGGTTTAACTCATGAAACACTTCAGGCACTAACACTACAAAGCCATGGCTTGCTAAAATAGCTGCGCTGCGTGCGATGGGGGCAGTTTGCTGAAATATTTCAGAATAAAAAATGATAGCAGGGAACTGTCCTTGCGCTTGAGGGCGATATACAGTTGTTCGCATTAAACCTGTCGGTGTTGGCAAGTCAGCATTATGTTGTTGGATTATCATAAAAAGCGCTCAGTAAAATAAAATTATATATGCTGATATGGTAACTGAGCGCGATAAAATATACGACTTTTGTCGTTGAGTATTTATACCAACCTGCATAAATCTTTGATCAATTTAACGAATTAAATTTCACTACAACGTCGTTAAAAATTTTTTATTTAGAACAACTAGATAAAAAAATTTTTGCCTAGTTCTAGGGCCTATTGACCTTTCAGGATTAAAATTTGTTCAATCTAGGGGGCATTTAATCGCGGCGCGAGGTTTGTAACCTAGTGGGCTAAGTAAAAACCGAGTAACAAAGAGTCAATAGCCCCTAGGCAGAACCCTTTGGGCAGCGCCTGTTTGGCATTTATGCTACGTTATCGCCTATTTATGGGGAATAACCACACTACATAGGCTCTGCCTTGCCTAAATACCAAACAGTCTGATGCAAATTTAACCTCGAAAGATAAACAGGCCCTAGCGTAATTTTCTTAACGTTAAATAGACCCCATATATAAGCAGATTGGTATTAAATACTTGCAGGCATTTTATTACAACTGGCGTAGTAACTTACCGTAGCCGGCCAATCTGAAAAAATACCCATTACCCCCACGTCCTTTGCGAGTACGTCGACTACTGTCATCATGTCGCCATCGTTATCTATAACATCAGCAATTGATTGATAGTAATAACCTCCACCTTCATTAAGCGGGCCCGAGCGCTCAAGGCTCCATGCAATAAGCTTTAAACCTGCTGCTTTTGCGTCAATAGCGTATTGCGATGGCACAATATTACTTTCGTTATCTATTGTTAGCATCATCCAAATTGGAGGAGCTAAAATTTTCACCCCATCAGCCACTAACTCATCCATACCCGGTTGCCATGTTTGTGGGTTACTTGGATCAAATCCGGCTTCACTGTCACGTCCATCTAGGTAAACGCTTTTATCTGCAAAGTCAGGGTTATTGTTAATCCAGTATTTTACGTCTTCAAGGTTAAATGATTGCGGATAAACTTTTGAGGCTGGCACACCCATTTGCGTGTACTCGTCTAGCATTTTTTGCGCATATTGTTCTTGCGTCATTCCATCAAATGGCATACTTACTTGTGGCGATTTTAGCTCTGGTGTCATTTTTACACCTAGCTCATTAAACAGTGCAATGCTTTGTTTATGGGTCATCAATGTGCCGTTGGTGGCATATAAATCAGTGCGCCAACTTGGTGTGCCATCCATGTAATCGGCTACGGTCGTTGCATTAGTGTTTGCACCATCCATTTTACCTTCAAGGGTTAAAAACTCCGCTAAGCTTATATCGCTGGTACAACATTTTGCAGAAGCGGCAATACCATTAGCAGGGTTGGCTGGTGTAAATGGCACACTGCATTTAGCTGCAAGTTCAGGAATGGCTAAAATATTAGTTGTGGTATGCAAATCGCATTGAGAGTGGCGACAAACAAGCTCTTTGTCGTTTGTAAATGTAACATCGCATTCAACAATGCCAGCGCCCATTCTCGCTGCCGCAATGTAGGCTTCTTTAGTGTGTTCTGGGTATTGCATTGATGCACCGCGATGACCAATAGAAAAATCGGTGCGGTAAAAAGGACCTTCGCTGCATGACTCTAATTTTGTTTTTAGTGTGCTTTGAGCCATATCGTTAATTAAATAGTCAGGGCGAGCCCCTAGCTGAATATTTACTCCTTCAGCAACCTCTACAACAATGGGCGTAGGTACTTCAACAATTTCCACTTCGGTGTTGGTAACAACCACTTCTTTTTCTACTATTTCTACATCATCGTCGCAGCCTGCAAGTGTGGCTAACAATATACAGCTTGTAAGTAAGGTAATACGTTTCATTGTTTATCCTTAAAAAGTAAAATTTGTACTACCTTAATGATTATTAATGACAATTTTGCTACAAGCTTATTAATTTACTTTTTTATTAAGCATTTGATTGACCAATAATGCACCTAACATTATAGCAGCCCCAATACTTAACCGAACTATATCGGCATCTCTGTTCCAGATCAGCACGTTAATTATAATCCCAGCTGGAATAAGCAAGTTATTCATAACTGCCAAAGCACCTACGTTGACAAGGGTTGCGCCTTTATTCCACATAAAGTAACCAAGTCCTGATGCAACCAACCCTAAATAAATTAGTATGCCCCACTGTGTGAAAGTGGTTGGTAATTTGTTTGAGTTACCAAATAATGCATAGCAAATTGTGGCAATAATAAGTGCGCCTATAAAAAACCATCCAAATACGGCTTTGTCATCAAGCTGATTGTTATTCATTAAGCGTTTGTAGGTAACTTGGCCTACAGCAAAACTTATATTCGCCCCTTGAACGATTAATAAGCCGATTATGAAATCGCTATTTAGGTTTTCGTAACGAATAGTAATTGCACCGATTACAGCAATAAGTGCGACTATAAAAAAGCGTGGGTTAAAGCGTCTGTTCAATACATCATTTAGCAGGGTAATGTACAAAGGAGTCATTACAGTAAATAGCAGCACTTCGGGAACGGTTAAAAATAAAAATGAGTGGTAGTAAAAGCTATACATAACACCAAGTTGTATAGCGCCAATCAGCATAAGCTTTAAGGCTAAAGGTTTAGGCGTTTGTTTGAGCTTTAAAAAAGGTAAAAAAATCAGTGTTGCCAGTGCTATGCGTATTAATACGCTAAACCAAGCGTCAACTTGGCCTGCTAAATACACACCAATTAAACTAAACGAAAACGCCCAAAGCAAAGTGACTGCAAATAAGTACTGCATAACCATCATCTTTTAATAAATATTGAGCTAAGTTTATCTGTTATATGTGAGGGTATAAACAATAAAAGCCCGCAAGCGGGCTTTTATAAAAGTGAGCTTAATAAATTAAGTTATTTACTCAACTAAACCACGGCGCTTAAGTAATGCGTCGGTAGTTGGTTTTTGACCTCTAAACTCAATGTAGCTTTGCATTAAGTCGCGGCTGTTACCTTTAGATAGGATTTCTTTACGGAACTTATCACCATTTTTACGTGTTAAGCCGCCGTTGTTTTCCATGTGTGCAAAGGCATCGGCTGCAAATACTTCAGTCCAAAGGTATGCGTAGTAACCCGCAGAGTAACCACCGGCAAATGTATGGCTAAAGTAGTTTGATTTATAACGCGGTGGTACAGGGTAGTAATCAATACCGTGTGCTTTTAGCGCATCGCTTTCAAACTTTTGAACATCAGTAATTTTTTTATCTGAGCCAAACGAGTGCCATTCCATATCAAGTAAAGCAGCTGCTAAATATTCAGTGGTACCAAAACCTTGGTTGAATTTTTGCGATGCAAGTACTTTATCAAGTAAAGCTTGTGGAATTGGCTCACCTGTTTTGTAGTGTTTGGCGTAGTTAGCAAGTACCGTAGGTTCAATCATCCAATCTTCATTCGCTTGCGACGGAAACTCAACAAAGTCACGCGCTGTAGCAGTACCTGCTAAGCTTGGGTATTTAACGTCAGAGAATAAACCGTGCGCCGCATGACCAAACTCATGGAACATAGTTGACACTTCGTCAAACGTCATTAACGTTGGCTCGCCTGCAGCAGGTTTTGGAATGTTTTGGGCATTGTAAATTACAGGTTTAGTGCCTTTTAAGCCGCTTTGACTTACGTAAGCGCTCATCCATGCACCGCCACGCTTACCTTCACGTGCGTATGGGTCTAGGTAAAATAAACCGATGGCGCTGCCGTCAGCGTTGAATACTTCGTAGGCTGTAACATCTTCATGATAAACCGGTAAGTCTTTACGCTCTTTAAATGTAATACCGTATAGCTTGTTCATTGCAAAGAATAAACCATCGTGAATTACAGAATCCATTTCAAAGTAAGGCTTAACAAGGGCAGGATCTAAGTCGTACTTTTCAGCACGTACTTTTTCTGCGTAAAAAGCCCAATCCCATGGTTTAAGCTCAAAGCTTTCACCTGAATCGTTAATTACTTTTTGAATAGCAGCTGCTTCAATTTTAGCTTTTTCAACTGCTTTTGGTGCTAGGTCATCTAAAATGCCGTACACGTTGTCAGTTGTTTGTGCCATACGCGAAGTCATTACATACGATGCCCAATCTTTAAACCCTAGTAGCTCTGCTTTTTGAGCGCGTAGGTTTGTTTCTTCAATAATAATTGGGCCGTTAGTTTTTGCTGCACGGTTAGCAGAGGCTTTAAATATTTGCTCACGTAGGTCGCGGTTTTCAAGGCTTGATAAAATTGGCTGTTGAGTCGTATTTACTAGCGTGATCATGTAGCCGTCTTTACCTGCTTTTTTAGCGGCGGCCGCAAGACCTGCAATTTCACCTTCAGAAAGGCCAGCAAGTTTAGATTTATCGGTAACTACAATGACATCTTCTTTAAACGATTTTAAAATGTTTTGAGAAAACGCAGTAGAAAGCTCTGCAAGTTGTGAGTTGATTTCACGCATTTTTGCTTTTTCAGCGTCATTTAATTTAGCGCCTGCTTTTACAAATTGCTTATAGTAAAAATCCACAAGGCGTTGATCTTCAGCATTAAGCGAGTCTTTGTTGTCGTAAATAGTTTGTACGCGCTTGAATAATGCACCATTTAAGTAAATGTCGTCAGAGTGAGCAGATAATACCGGCGCCATTTTTTTACTTATACGTTGGTATTCGTCATCAGAAATCAAACCTGAAAGGTTATAAAAAGCAGCTGATACACGGTTTAGTAGCTCGCCAGACATTTCCATTTCAACTAATGTATTTTTAAAAGTTGCAGGAGCTGGGTTGTTAGCAATAGCTTGTATTTGCGCAGTATGCTGAGCAATACCAGCATCAAAGCCGGCTTCGTAGTCTTTTGTACCAAACTTATCAAACTCAGGTGCCATGTATTGTAATGGGCTTGGTTTGAATAAAACATTGTTTGCGTTCATGTCTTGCACTTGTGCTGCGCTCTCTTTTGCCATGTCTTGAGGTTCGTTAGAAGAACAAGCCGATAGGATTAGGGCACTAGCAATAGTAGTGGCGATCAGGGTTTTACGCATAATAACTCCATAAAAAGATTAGCCGAAATAGGCTTTGCGAGTCGAAAAACCTAGTTAACTTATCAAATTTGTGGGTTTATACAATAAAGTTTATCGGTATTAAGGGGGATTTGAACGCAAATTAGCTAATAATTAGTATTAAGGTGGGTAAAAGTAGCTCTAAAATCAAACGTTAAAGCTACTTAATTATACGATTGTGTGCTTGAGAGGGGGTTAGTTATAACCTAAAACAAATTTTTTCTCTGAGCCAAAGCTATTAGATTGCTGCCCAAACTCTTTATTAATAGTTGCTAGAGTTTGCTCTTGTTCGGCCAGCAAGCACAAAACTTTATTTCGGTAATCTAGGCTGCTTTCAAACAATTTTAAATCTACCTGCGGCTGCAAAGTAGCGAGTCTTTGATTTAGAGTAAGTTGTGTCATATGTGATCTCCAGTGCTTGTACACTATTTATATAGCACTCGGTGCAATAAAGAGTTAATAAATTGTTTATAAAATTCATATTGAACTTATTAACTTGGCGTTTTAGTTATATTATGACGTGCTAAGCTTAGCGAAAACTGAACCACACTTATTTTTAGTGAACAAATAACAATCAAAAAAGATATTGGGAACACTTATGACCCTCGAACAAATTAATCAATACTTAGCCTTTGTAATATTCACTTATAACGATGTGAATATTACGGTAGCAAAAGTAATTCAAGTGCCACTTATATTGTTTGCTATGTGGTTTGTAGTCACACGCATTGGCAAGCTTATTAAAAAAACATTACTCGCTAAAAAAATAAGCCAAGATGCAGTGCATTTGTTTACTCGCATTTACTTTATTTTAAGTATCGCAATTTTAATTTTTACATCGCTTGAAGTGCTCAGCATCCCGCTTACGGCATTTGCTTTTGTATCCGGTGCGATTGCTATTGGTGTAGGTTTTGGTGCACAAAACATTATTAATAACTTTATCAGCGGTTGGATATTGATGTGGGAACGTCCAATTCGCATTGGTGACTTTTTAGAGGTAGGTAACGCAAAGGGCGTAGTTGAAACTATTAATACGCGTTCTACACGTATTCGCCGAAATGACGGCGTACATATGCTTATACCTAATTCTCAATTGCTCGAAAATACAGTAACAAACTGGACGCTGATAGATGGCAATGCACGCTCATCGGTCAGTGTCGGCGTTGCGTATGGTTCAGACGTTATACTGGTTAAAAAGCTTATCCAGCAAGTGCTTGATGATCATGATGCAATATTGGTTAATCCAAAGTCATCAGTGTTATTTGATGACTTTGCAGATAGCTCGCTTGTATTTAATGCTATTTTTTGGGTATGCGCCGAGTCTGAAACCATGCTTAGAAAAGTACGCAGTGATATTCGTTTTAGTATTTATGCTGTATTTGAAGAGCATGATGTAGTGATTGCGTTTCCACAGCGCGATATTCATATAGATGGTGAAATTGCTTTTAAAAGGTCGTAGTTCTAATAAAAAAAGTCGCTTGCGTGTGACTTTTTTATGAGTAACCACAACGTTTCTATTTTGGGTTAATATGTAAAGCAATCCATTTTTCCTACTTTACTTCGCGATCTTCAATAAAGGACATATGTCCTCATTATTAGGTTTTTGCATCTAAATATTGATAAAAACACGTAATCTTGTAGTTAAATGTTGCAAAAAAGTTTCCATTTATGTTCATATTTATGCAGTAAAATTATTACACAATGGTATAATCTTAATCGTTCGTTCAGCCTTGTTACTCCGTTTTGTACTCTCGGTGATGAGGTCCGCGCGCCATATAGCAAGTCGCGAAAAATTGTACGAGCCCGCAATGAATACATTGCGCAACACAAAAAACCGTTGAACAAGAGTGCATACTAAAGGTTAATACCCGACATGAAATCATTAAAGAAATCTGCAATAGCGACAATTATTAACGCTGCACTACTATCTGCTGCTGGCACATCTATTTCAGCATTCGCCGCTGAAGAAGAAACGGCTAAAAAAAGCAATCAACTAGAAGTTATTCAAGTTACCGCCCGTAAACGCGTAGAAAATGCACAAGAAGTACCTGTAGCTGTATCTGCATTACAAGGTGATAACCTTGATGCATATAGCTCTGCAGGTATGGATATTCGCTTTTTAAATGCGAAAATTCCAAGTTTATCTATTGAGTCTTCATTTGGTCGTTCATTCCCACGCTTTTACGTTCGTGGTTTAGGTAATACCGATTTCGATTTGAATGCATCACAGCCAGTATCACTTGTTGTTGATGAAGTAGTTCAAGAAAATGCAATTTTAAAAGGTTTCCCAGTATTTGATGTTGAACGCGTAGAAGTATTACGTGGTCCTCAAGGAACGCTATTTGGCCGTAACACGCCAGCTGGCCTTGTTAAGTTTGATACTGTTAAACCAAGTCAAGAATTTGATGGTTATGGCTCTGTTTCATACGGTAGCCGTGGTGCTGTAGATACAAGTGGTGCTGTAGGTGGTGCTTTAACTGACCGTTTATCTGCTCGTGTTTCATTATTATGGCAAGACAAAGACGATTACATTGATAACCAAGCTCCAGGCTTTGAAGCTAAAGATGAGCAAGGTGGTTACACTGAAAAAGCGGCACGCGTTCAGTTTTTATATGAAGGCGATGATTTTACTGCTTTATTAAACTATCACACACGTGACTTAGATGGCTCACCAATTGCCTTTCGTGCAAATGTAATTAAAGCGGGTACTAATGAGCTAGTAGATAACTACGAAAATGATGTTGTTTATCAAGATGCGGCATCTCGCTCTACTCAACAAGTAGAATCGGAAGGTGCAAGCTTAAAGCTTGAGTGGGAACTTAAAAACCACACAATCACTTCAATTTCTGCATGGGAAAGCGCTGAAATATATTCTCGCGCTGACATCGATGGTGGTTACGGCGGTTTTGACGCTGCACCAGAAAGCGGCCCTGAAATTATTTTCTTTTCTTCAGAAAGTGCTGATGGCATTCCAGAACACGACCAATTAACGCAAGAGCTACGTTTATCGAGTAACTTTGATGGTGATTTAAATTATCAAGTAGGTGTATTTTACTTTGATGAAGAGCTAACTATTGAAAACTTTAGTTATGACACTGAGAAAGGCGGTGTTTTAAATGGTTATGTTCGCCAGCAACAAGATACAACAGCTTGGGCTGTATTTGGTTCTGTAGATTATACTTTTTCAGATGATTTAAAAGTAACTGCAGGCCTTCGCTACTCTGACGATGATAAAGATTTTGTAGCAGACCGTACAATTAGCCCGATCGGCGGTGGTGCTTTACTTGTAGAACGTGATGTTAGTGACAACCATGTTAGCTGGGATTTATCTGCAAACTACAAAGTAAACGATGATGTTAACTGGTACGGCCGTGTAGCAAATAGCTTCCGCGCACCTAGTTTACAAGGTCGTATTTTATTTGGTGATGACGTAACAACAGCTGAATCAGAAACGGTAACATCGTACGAGACAGGTATTAAATCAGACGTGCTAGACGGCCAAGGTCGTGTAAATGCAACTGTGTTTTATTATACGATGGACGACCAACAGCTTACTGCTGTAGGCGGTGGTGCTAACTTTAACCGTTTAGTTAATGCTGATAAAACAACTGGCTATGGTTTTGAGTTAGATACGCAGTGGGTATTAAGCGATGAGTTTAATGCAACGTTTAACTTAAGCTACAATAAAACAGAAATTAAAGATAACGATTTAGCTGTGGCTGTTTGTGCACAATGTACGGTAACAGACCCGACTTTCCAAGTAGCAGGTGCGTTTGGTCCTGAAGATCGTGCAATACTTGATGGTAATAGCTTACCGCATGCTCCTGAGTGGATCTCTAACTTTACGCTTCGCTACACTAAAGAACTTGCCGATGGTAACTTCTTCGCAAGCGGTGATATTTCTTATCGCAGTAAAATCAACATGTTCCTTTACGAATCAGTAGAGTTTGAAGGTAAAGAGCTTATTGAAACAGGTTTGCGTACAGGTTACACATGGTCTGAAGGCGATTACGAATACGAAGTTGCTGCATTTGTTCGTAACTTATTTGACGAGCAACAAGTTATTGGCGCTGTAGATTTCAATAACAATACAGGTATTGTTAACGAAGAGCGTTATGTAGGTGCTGAATTTAAAGTTAACTTCTTCTAGAGATAACCTTAAATTATATTAATTTTTAAAAGCCTGCCTTGTGCAGGCTTTTATGTTTTTATAAAGCTGGTAAAGTAGCGTTAATTAATTTAAAGAGATAAAAAGATGGCTGGATTTTGGAATTACCGTGTAATTTTTTGTGAAGCAACGAAAGACGAAGCAGCGCAATATCAAATACATGAAGTAGAGTATAACCTAAATGGTAAAGTAACTAACTGGTCAGAAACTGGCGCAGCCCCTTTTGGAACAACCTTAGATGAGTTGAAAGATGACTCCGAGCGTTTAAAAACTGCATTTGATAAACCAGTACTTAAAGTTGTACGTAAAACGCGTGGCTACGAGCTTGTTGATGTTGAAACGGGTGAGGAAGCAACGGGTGAGCCGCCAGCAGGCTTAACGCAATAACTGTATTTATATAAAAGGTGCTTAAGGCGCCTTTTTTATTGTTAAAATTTAGCACAAGTTAAATAAGGAATGAGGATGACTTTAAAAGCAATATTATTTGATATGGATGGCACATTAGTTGATTCAGAAAGCATGCACTTTGTATGCTGGAGTAAATTACTTAAACCCTACGGTGTTAGTTATTTAGAAAATGATTTTTGTCAGCGCTTTTCGGGACGGCCCACTTTAGAAGCCGCAATTGAAATTAAGCAAGAGCATAACTTATCGGTAAGTGCACAGTTTTTAGCAGATGAAAAATACCGTTTATTTGGTGAATATGTAGTAACACATTTACCGCCACTGATGCCATTTACAGAGCAAACATTGAAAGCTGTAAAAGCGAGTGGCTTAAAAATGGCGCTAGTAACTGGTAGCGCTAAAAGTGAAGCCATGCCAATACTGAAAGGTTTAGGGTTTTATGAGCTGTTTGACACGGTGGTAACAAAAGATGATGTAACTAATCCTAAACCAGCAGGAGACCCATATTTACTGGCGCTTAAGCAGATAAATATACAAGCTGGCAATGCAATTGCTGTTGAGGATACATTTACCGGCGTTACGGCGGCCAACAACGCCTTATTACGTGTTGTAGCTATTGCTAATAGCCACACTAAAGATCATGATTTTAGCCAAGCTACTTATAAAATGAGTAACTTAGATGAGTTTTGGCAATGGGCGCAATCTCAACTATAGTTTAAGCCAACTTTTACTTGCTTGGATGCGCCAATGTTTACTTTTAAACATCTGCTTTTAATTGTTGCTGTACTTTTTACGCAATGTATAAGTGCAGCACAACCCTCTGTTTTACTGGCTAAAGTATATGACGAAACGAAGCATTATGATGTAAGTAAATATTTAGTCAGTGAAAAATATGATGGTGTGAGAGCTATCTGGACCGGCACGCAGTTTGTTACTCGCAAGGGCAATATTATCAATTCGCCAAGTTGGTTTACAGCCACATTGCCAAATGTATGGCTTGATGGTGAGCTATGGACCAAGCGTAAGCACTTTTCTGTGCTTAGTGGCATAGTAAGAACTAAAAAACCTAATAATCATGATTGGCAAACTATTACTTATAAAGTATTTGATATGCCAGATAAAAACTTGCCTTTTAGCACTCGCTATAAAAACTATAATGAGCTCATTACTAGCCTAAACTCGCCGCATATTAGTGTTGTAGTTCAATATAGCTTTACCAATAATGAGCAGCTTATAGAGTATTTTGAAAACATAACTAAACAGGGCGGTGAGGGCGTAATGCTTCATTTGGCTAGTGCTAAGCACAGCAATGGAAGAAGTAATGCATTACTAAAATTAAAGCCTTATTTAGATGCTGAAGCGATTGTAGTTGCGCATTTACCAGGTAAAGGCAAGTACCAAGGTATGTTAGGGGCATTAAGGGTAAAAACAGCGCAGGGACAGGTATTTTCTATTGGTACTGGGTTTAATGATGCACAGCGCTCCATCCCACCGGAGATTGGTAGTACTGTAACGTACCGATTTCATGGCTTAACAAAAAATGGGTTACCGCGTTTTGCCAGTTTTTTACGGGTCAGAGATAGTTTATAATATTTATAAATTTTACAAAGTGTGCTAAATTGCGCGGCCTTTTTGGTAATGTGTGGTGAAGTATGTTTGTAGGTTTTGATTACGGTAGTTCTAATTGTGCTATGGGTGTAATGAGCGAGGGTAATGTTCAATTAGTACCGCTAGAGCAAGGAAAACATTACTTACCGTCTACACTTTACACTCATCACAGCGCGTTGGTTGTTGATTTTGTTGCTAAGCATTTACATGGCACAGCCCATGAGCATGACTTTTTAACGCAGCGCCAAGCATTATTAAATACCTTACCTCGTATTAAGTCAGACCTTGATTTACAACCTTCAGATGAAACCCTATTTATTGGTCGTGAAGCGATTAGCGAGTACGTGCAGTTTCCTGAAGAAGGCTATTTTGTTAAGTCTCCTAAATCATTTTTTGGTGCAACAGGTTTAAAGCAAGGTCAAATTAACTTTTTTGAAGATATCGCAACCGCGATGATCTTAAAAATTAAGCAACGCGCTGAGCTCTCTTTAGGTAAAACACTTACACAAACAGTAATTGGTCGCCCGGTAAACTTTCAAGCTGTGGGTGGCGAGCAATCAAATCAACAAGCGGTCGGTATTTTAGAGCGTGCTGCTAAACGTGCTGGTTTTAAAGACGTAGAGTTTTTATATGAGCCACTTGCTGCGGGTATCGACTACGAGAGTGATTTAACTCAGGATCAAAAAGTACTCGTTATTGATATTGGTGGTGGTACAAGTGACTGCTCATTTGTACAAATGGGCCCAAGCTTTAGAGGAAATAGCCAGCGCGATAGCGATTTTTTATCTCACAGTGGTAAACGTGTTGGCGGAAACGATTTAGATATTGCTTTGAGCTTTCATGGTTTAATGCCGTTATTGGGTTTAGGTAGTACGTTTAAATCGGGTTTGCCTTTGCCTAATCAAGCGTTTTGGCAAGCGTGTAAAATTAACGATGTAAACTTACAAAGCCAATTTTATAGTGAAAGCCATACCCGAGAGCTAAACGCACAATTACGTGATGTAAGTGCACCTGAGCTTTATAAGCGCTTAATACATTTACAGCAAAACAAGCAAGGCCATCAGTTAGTGCAACAAGGTGAAGCGGCTAAAATAGCACTTTCGTCTGCTAGTGTGTTTGATTGTGATTTAAGCTTTTTAGATAGTGGGCTGAATAAAAATGTATCTGTAGGAGATTTAGCTGTTGCCGTTGAGAGTAGTATTAGCCAAATAGTTACTTTAGCAAAACAAGCAATCAGCGACGCTGCGACCACGCCAGACATTATTTACTTAACTGGCGGTAGTGCACAGTCACCATTGATTAAAGCGGCTTTAAGTGAGCACTTAGGCGATATAAAGATGGTTAACGGGGATCACTTTGGTAGTGTAACCGCTGGCCTGACTAAATGGGCCAGCATGCTTTATAAATAACCTAGATTACAATTGAGGTTTAAAGATCTATTTGTCGGGTAGCGAGGTATTTTTCGTAATCTGGCAATGTACGTTCAAGCTCTACGTCCATAAGCGGTGAGCTTAATAACATATCTGCACTTACCTCATTACACGCCACCGGAATATTCCAAACAGCGGCTAAACGCAGTAGTGCTTTAACATCAGGGTCATGAGGCTGTGATGCTAATGGGTCCCAAAAAAATATTAAAACATGTATCTCATGTTCTGCTATTTTTGCGCCAAGTTGTTGATCGCCGCCCATAGGACCACTTAAAAGCTGAACTACATCAAGCCCCGTAGTTTTTTGAATTAAATGCCCCGTAGTACCTGTGCCATATAAAGTGTGCTTACTTAGTATTTCTTTGTGCTTTTCACACCATAATTTTAGTGCTGCTTTTTTACCATCGTGTGCCACTAAAGCAATATTTTTTTGTGCGGGAAGAGATTGTGTTTTTTGTTCCATGCTAATTCTTTTTATTGATGAACCTAAACTCGGAAGAATAAATCTCTTAACCAAAGTGCAGGTTAGTTAAAATAATAGATTGATAGCAAGGGCAATAAATACAATGCCAGTGATCCTATCAATCCAAAGTTGGCTATTTGGGTTACGTCTAAAAAACTGTGCAATTTTGTCGCCAAAATAAATATACGTGCAGTCAATCGGAAAAGCAAAAAGAGGGTAAAGTAAGCCAAAAAATGCGAGCTGAAAAGTAGCCGATGAAAGCGTTGGATCTACAAATTGTGGAATAAATGCAATAAAGAATAATGCTACTTTAGGGTTTAATACTTCAGTCATCATGGCCTGAAACATGACATTACTTTTTTTACTGGTACTTATATGCGGTTTATCGGTTTGCTTGTCATCAGATGTCGGCTCTGGCTGCTTTAGCGTGCCTTTAATCATCATAAACCCTAAATAGCATAAGTATGCTGCGCCTGCATATTGCACTGCGGCATAGGCACTAGGGGAAGCTTTCAGTACTGTGCTTAGGCCTACAACAGCAAATAGCGTATGAACAACCCCACCTAATGCAAAACCAAAAGCACTTTGCATACCAGCACTTCGACCATTAGCAAATGTTTGCGCCATCAAAAATGCATTTGATGGCCCAGGCGCTACTGCCATTAAAAAACTGGCTAATAAAAATGAGACTAGAAAGTCAGGATTGATCATTGAGTACTTTTAGCCGGGTGTAAAGTATGTGCTTTTTTGCTCATTAAAATAAGCCAAAGCGGAACTAGCAATAATAAGTGAAAAGCAATCAACCACGGTGTGCTTAGCCCTAAATATTGGGTTAAAACAACAAGTATACTCGCGCCACTCATTTGCATAGCACCGAGTAATGCAGAGGCTGTGCCTGCTTGTTTAGGAAAGCTAGACAGAGACATTCCTGCAGCAGAGCCTAAACTTAAAGCAAACCCTAATGCAGCAATTAAGATAGGTAGCATAAGCGCAAATGCTGTTTCTATATGACTCAAGGCTAGCATTAAAATGCCTGAGAAAACCAGTACACTCACACCGACACGCAAAGCACGTTGGCTATTTCGTTTAATGTAGGTAGGTAAAATAAAACTTGCGACAATACTTATTACGGCATTTAACGTAAACCAAAAAGTAAAATCGGCTACGGTGCCGCCTAAATGTGTAATAAGCCAGCCTGGTGCGAGCGTTACATACACTAATATGGCTGACATTGAGACCATACAAATTAGGCTATTAAACAAAAATACCGGTGTTTTAATAATCGGTGTAAAGCGACGTAAATCTAAAATATGCCCCTGATAATGACTATCAGCAGGTCGAGTTTCTCTAAAAAAGAATAGGGTAACAATAAGGCCCAAAATAGCAAACGCGGTTAAAAACATAAAGTTCATACGCCAGCCAAACTGTACGGTAAGCCAAGCCCCTAAAATAGGTGCCATTGCCGGAATAAAGCACACAATCCCGTTAAGGTAGGTAATCATTTGTCCGCTTCGCTCACTGCCATATTTATCACGCACTATCGCAAATGCGACAACAAATGTGGCACACGCTCCAAATCCCTGAAAAGCACGTGCTATTAGTAATATCTCAAAAGAAGGCGAGTAGTATGCGAGTAATGCAGAGCTTGCATATAAACTAATGCCCACTATAGCCACTGGCTTTCGGCCAAATTTATCAGCTAAAGGACCTGCAATTAATTGGCCTAAACCCACTGTTAGCATAAAAATAGCAACGGTTTGCTGTACTTGTTGTTCAGTAACTGCAAATTGTTCTGCAATAGTAGGGAAAGCAGGTAGGTAAATATCGATTGCCATAGGGCAAAATATAACGAGTAACGCTAAGATAAGTAACAAAGTCATATTAGGTTTAGCGGGCTGTGTTTGCATTGAGTCTCCTTTTGTCGAGTATTTTAGGTGGGCACTCATAAAAAAGAAAGGGCTTATGACCCCTGCATAGGTCGTCATTCGTACTTTTTGATTGGATTAAGCGAAAAAGCCAGCATAAATGCACTTTTTAAAACTGGTCTGATGTGTTAATTTTAAAAAAGTAACTGTTGATGGAAAATAATAATGAGTAATAAATCTGCACTTGTACAAACATGGCATAAATTTAAGCGCCTACCTTTTGGGAATTGGCTTTTTACTAAAGCTGTTTGCTTTAAAGCGCCATATTTTGGTTCGATGAAACCTTACGTACTCGATTTGAGAGAGGGCCATTGTAGTGCGGTGGTTAAAAATCGTCGCAGCGTTCATAATCATATTGGAACTATTCATGCTATTGCGCAGTGTAATTTAGCTGAATTGTGTGCAGGTGTAATGGTTGATGCAACAGTGCCAGTTAAAACGCATCGTTGGATCCCAAAAGGGATGACAGTTAGGTATTTGGCTAAAGTAGATACAGATGTACGAGCAGTCGCTGAAATTGATTTACCACACAAGTGGATTGATAAAGAAGATTTAGTAGTACCGGTTAAACTGTATAATACCCGCAATGAGCTTGTTTTCACTGCAGATATTACTATGTACATTACTGAGAAAAATTAATTTACGTAAAGCTGATTTGACTTAGCTTTTATCAGCGGCTTGTTTATTTACAAATGATAAGTCGCTGCCATCTTCTTTTAATAATGCTTTAACTTCTTTTGCGGGTTTTAGTTCTTTCGAAATTAGTTCCGGCTCTTCTTTTTCAAAGCGTTGCTTTAAACTGCCTTCAATTACTGCGCCTGCATCAATACTCAATGTATCGTGAAATACATCGCCATGAACATGAGCGCCACTTTGTACTTTTACTTCACTGGCATTAATTGACCCAATAACTTTACCTTTAACAATAACGCTTTTAGCTTCAACAATACCTTCAACAACTCCCGCTGAGCCAATAACTAAATGCTCCACTTTTATGTCACCATCAATACGGCCATCAAGCTGTACTTCACCTTGGCTAACTAAAGTGCCTGTAAGGCGTACGTCTTCAGAAATAATAGACGGTGTGTGATTCACTCTTTTTAAATTAGAGCTAACTGTTTTTTGTTTTTTTCTACCAAACACGAGAAAGCGCCTTTGTTATTTTTAGAGGATTGACTTGTTTACCATTAAGTAATACTTCGTAGTGTAAATGCGTGCCTGTGCTTCGGCCGGTGCTGCCCATTAGGCCGATCACATCATGTTTAGTGATTGATTGACCTTTCTTTACTTTAATTTTATTTAAGTGTCCAAATCGAGTCACTAAGCCATTTTTATGTTCAAGCTCAATAAAGTTACCATAACCACCATTACGACCGGCACGAAGAACTACTGCGTCTGCTGGGGCGAATATTTCGGTTTTATGCCAACCGGCTAAATCAATTCCTTTATGAAAGGCGTGATTACTATTCATGGGATCTTTTCTAAGGCCAAAATTACTCGAAATATAGTATTTAGCTTTAGCTAAAGGCAGGGTATTTGGTAGCTCAGTTAAAAAGTTTTCTAAATTATTTAATATTAATAACTTATCAACGATGGCTAAAAAGTGGCTCGGAATTTTTGTTTCGTTAAATATATCAAGTGGCCCACCTTGTGCAGTTGTTTGGGCGCTTAATATTAGGTGTTGCTCAAGCGCAGACTCAATTCCTGCGCCTTTAACCATAGCTAAAATGGCTTGGTGACGTTCACTAATTTGGTTATCTAAATAGGTAAAGCTTTGCTCATACTGATTATTTAAGTTGGCCACTCTTGTTGCGAATGTGATTGGAGCGATTAACTGTGCTTGTTTACCTTTTTGATTTTCATCGACTAATGGCTCATGAAATTCATTGCCATTTTCATTAATAGGTACATCAAGTTCTGTATCAAGCTTAATAACGTCTTTGCTAATTGAAGCAGGAAGGGATTCTATCATGCTTTGCAGTAGCGCCTGCTTTTGCTCAAGAATTGCAAGTTGCTCTAACTGCGTTGCTTGAAGGGCTTGTTGCTCACTGACTTTTTGTTGCCACAGCGTTTGCTCGGTTATTTGATTTTGTTTTATGTCAGAGATTTTATTTGTTTGTGTATAAACACGAAAGCTTGAAATACTCAGCCAAGTAAAAGTGACTAAAATAAGCAACGCTACAAGAAGTTGAAACCAAGAGGCTAAAACAACATGCTTAACTTCGCCATTTTGACGAATAAGTAGCTGACGAGCAGGGAAAAATTTATGATAAAAAGACTTTATAAATACTGACATGGCATATAAACACTGGCTATTAACCGAATTAAGATAGCAATTTGAGTTAAAAAAGCTAGAAAAAAATTGTAACTGTTCAAAAATTAATAAAAAAGGGCTGCTTTTAGTAAGCAGCCCTTTTAATAAATTTTTTAATATGCGTATTATTTTGCCGGCAGTACAGTACTCTCTACAGAGCCAAAACCTATACGTGCATAGCCTTCTTTTTCACACCAGCCACGCATAATAACGTTATCGCCATCTTCTAAAAAGCTACGTTGTTCGCCATTACTTAGCGTGATTTTTTCTTTACCGCCACGAGAAAGCTCAAGTAATGAACCTGCTTCTTCGTGCGTTGGACCTGACTGAGTGCCCGAACCTAGCATGTCACCTGGCATAAAGTTACAGCCATTTACTGTGTGATGAGTAACCATTTGTGCCACAGTCCAGTAAGAGTGCTTAAAGCTAGATGTTGATACGCGCGTTGGGTTATGGCCTTCGCTACGCATTTTTTGCGTTTGAATTTTAACATCCATTTGAATATCAAAAGCACCTTGGTCGCGATTCGCTTTTGATTCTAAATAGTCCATAGGCTGTGGATCGTTTTCATCACGTGTCCAGCTTGTTCTGTAAGGCGCTAATGCTTCGGTTGTTACAATCCAAGGCGATACCGTTGAGGCAAAGTTCTTAGCTAAAAATGGACCAAGCGGTTGGTATTCCCACGCTTGCAAGTCACGTGCTGACCAATCGTTAAATACACAAAAGCCAAATACATGGTTTTCAGCATTTTCGATAGCGATTGCATCGCCCAGTGCATTGCCTTTACCTAAGTAAATACCCAGCTCTAGTTCGTAATCAAGGCGTTTACAAGGACCGAATGATGGCACTTCTGCGTCTGGCGCTTTGGTTTGACCTTTAGGGCGATGAAATGTTTGACCCGATACGTCAATAGATGAAGAGCGACCATGATAACCAATAGGTACCCATTTATAGTTAGGTAGTAATGGGTTGTCAGGGCGAAATAAACTACCCACAGCTGTAGCGTGATAAATAGAAGTGTAAAAGTCGGTGTAATCACCGATACGACAAGGCAAAGAATACTCTATATCAGACTGTGCAACCAATGTATCGCTAAGCGCTTGTTGGTGCTCAGAGCCTGCTCTTAGTGCTTTTGAAAGCGCTAAACGAAGAGCTGACCAATACTGCTTCCCTAAACCCATAAATGTATTTAAGGTTGCTTCACTTGCTGCATCAGCGGCTGTTTTAGCGTCACCTGTTAAAACGTTTAATTTACTTAGTTTTGCTAAATCGATTACTTGGTCACCAATTGCAACACCACCACGAAAGGCCTCATCAGACCCTTTACGACGAAATTCTGCAAACGGTAAGTTTTGAATCGGGAAGTCGCAATTATCAACATTAGCTGATTCTACCCAGCTGGTTAAATTAATATCGTGGGTTTCGTTAATTAGGCTCATTACATTTCCTTTGGATTTTACTGTATGGCGACAAGGTATAGTTTATTTAATCATACTTGTACTTGGCGCCATACTTTTTAAATATTAAAACGACAAAAAGCAGCGAAGTTCGCTGCTTTTAATTTACTCAAATATTTTATAAAACGCCGCGACGCTCTTGGTCACGTTCGATTGATTCAAATAATGCTTGGAAGTTACCTTCACCAAAGCCACCATCATCAACGCGTTGGATCATTTCTATAAAGATTGGACCAAATAAGTTTTTAGAGAAAATTTGTAATAAATAACAATTTTCACTTTGGCTATCTACGAGTATCTGATGCTCACGAATTTTTTCTTTATCTTCAGCAACCCAAGGTACACGGTCAAAAATAGTATCGTAGTACTCTGGGATAATATCTAAAGTGGCAATTGTTGATTTATCAAGCTTATCAAGAGAGCTTACTAAGTCATCTGTTAAAAACGCTAAATGTTGAACGCCTGGGCCGTTGTACTCACCAAGGTATTCATCAATTTGGTTGTTATCGTTACCTTTACCTTCGTTTATTGGAATAGAGAAGGTGCCGCATGGCGATTTAAGTGCATACGAAATAAGCGCTGTTTTTTGACCTTTAATGTCAAAGTAGCGTACTTCAGTAAAACCAAATACGTCTTTATAAAAGTTAGCCCATTTTTCCATGGTGCCTTTATAAACGTTATTGGTTAAATGATCGATTCGGATAAAGCCTTTATCTTCTACAACATTTTGCGTTTCTAAGTCTTCAAAATCACTTTCGTAAATAGTGCCTTTGTCGCCAAATTGTTCAATAAAGTAAATTAGGCTGTCGCCAATACCATAGATCGCAGGGTAAGGCATATTTTTATGCGTTGAGTCGGTCGCTGGTTTTGCACCACGTTCTACAGCTGTTTCAAATGCTTTTTGCGCATTCTCAACACGCCAACCCATTGAACAAATAGCAGGGCCATGGCTTTTAGCAAATTCTGCAGAAAAACCTTCACGCTCGTTATTCAGTAAAAAGTGAATATCGTTTTGGTTGTAATAAACAATGTCTTTACCTTTGAATTTTTTAAGCTTAGAGAAGCCAAAATCAGTAAATACTTTATCCATATAATCAGCATCAGGTGTTGCGTACTCGGTAAACTCAATACCGACTAAACCCAAATAGTTATTTACTTCACTCATTATTATTACTCCCGCAATTAAGCACTGCGATTATGTGTTGTTGTCATATTGCAGTAGATAATCAACCAGATTTTTAATTTGGGGAAGAGGGGGGCGCTATTTAGTATGTAGTGCATGTGTAAATTTTATAGGACGGTTATTATAAAGTTACGTGTTTGTAATACAGTTAAGTAAAATGAAGTTATATGGTATAAATTCAAGTGGGAGCATTTGTTTTTAAGTTATTGTATTTAAATACTAAAAAGGAGGTTTAACCTGCGCTAAACCTCCTCTTACAATTAATAAGTAAAAGCCTTTTTGTATGTAATTGTTTACACTTTAAGAGCCGTTACCAAAGAACTTGTTCCGTTGTACTATCCACATGTTAGTTTTAATTGCTGGAGCTGCTTGGTAATGGCGCTCAATGGTTTGATTTAGCACTCGCGTCGGTTGCTCAAAAGACAGCTTTTGTTGTGCGCCGCCCATACTTTTAATTTCATCTCTGGTCATAGCACGTCCTGCATAAAGCAGCGAATTTAAGTACCCTGGTACTGTTTCATAATTGTTATCTGTAAAAAGCAATATAGATTGATTGAGTGCCCAGCGACTATCGATTTCGCCATCCTCTTTTACGCCAGCAAGTTCTCCATCTATATAGACTTCAAACACCCCGTTGGTTGGTGCTGTATAAAATACAAAAGCTATACGATGCCAAGAGTCAGGTTGTGTATTGCCAAAATAGCCGCTATCGCTAGTTGCTTGTCCATAGCCGCCGCTTGGGTCAATAAACATATCGGCATCATCATTAAGATAATCAGTTGTATTGGCTTGCATAATTGCACGGTAAATATCTTTACCTTCTGCGGGCCAGTATAAATCCATAACCAAGGTGTAGTCAGACACCATTCCTTCATTTGCAAAGTCACCATTTGCTGGTGTGTTTAAATCAATAAGTAAGCCTTCTGTTGGAGCGTGGCGAGAAAACGCCATAACACCTGAAGGACCATCACTTAAATCATCAATATTTAATTGAGTAGTGGTGCTATATTGTGTCTCTGCAGTGCCCCAATTTGTTTCATCTGGATCAAAGTAGCTAAGTACCGAAGGTCCAAAATCAGCTGCTAACGGGTTGTTAGTATCGTCAAAATTCCATACAGTTACATTTGCTAAGTTGTTGCATGAATAAAGTTCGGTGTCAGTGTCAAGGTGAAGGCACTGACTTGTTCTAGCACGTGCATATTTATCAAGTAGCCACCAAGCTTCAGCTATCGGTTCTACGTTTGAGAATGTAACACTATTAAAAAATAAATCAGGATTCAAAGCTGCTCCTTTAAATAGTGCAACTTCGTAATTATTAGTGGGTTGTATATCCTCAGGTTTAAGTAAAAACCAATCTGGTTGACTTGCAAACATCGTTGTTAAGTCGCTTCCCGATACTGTTACTTTATAAATAGAGTTAAACCCTGGCGTATTTGATGGCTGTCTTTCTACGTAAAAAGCTTTATGGAAGTCTTCTTGAGTCAGTGTGCCGGGTGTCCAGCGCTTTTGTACTAGTTCAGGATTAAGTAATGCTGCGCTAATTGTGCTTGAATGTTTTGCGGCTAAGGCGGTTATTTCGGCTAGCTGCGCATCAGTTGGATAGTTTTCAGAAATAGCGATTTCAGTTTCTGCATCGGGAGCATAACGCCCCATTATCTCATCTATAGCTAGTTTTGTTGCCTCATCGCGTTCATCAATTGTATCGGTTTCAATCGTTTTGTAATCAACAACTGGGGATGATTTATCAGCTAAATTAAAATTAAGCGTTAAGTCCGTAATACCTTTAGCGTAAAAGTCCGGTTGTAAAACAATAGCGCCGTTATCAAGGGTTGTGTAGCTTTCCCCACCGTGTGTATGGCCGCCAAGTACTAAGTCTATACCGGGTACGTTTGTTGCCATATCAGTATCTTGGCCTACACCTAAGTGGCTCAACATAATCATGTAATCTACATCATCACTGTATTGGTTTACGATGCTTTGTGCGATTTGTTGCCATTGCCAGCTCATTTTAAATTGTTTAATAAAATCAGGGATCGGATCATCTTGAATTGGTTCATCTAGCTCATTCCATGGCACTGAGGTCATGCCAAAGACACCAAGTGTAATACACCCTACTTGTACTTTTGCAAATCCTACGCCTGCAAAATCTTGTAGTTGCTCTGCTTCATAACGAGTATTACTAGCAAGTACAATTGCATTCTCGTCTTGGGAATAACTTAGTAATTTTTCAGGGCCCCAAGCATAATCATGATTTCCAACGACTCGCAGGTCAAACTGCATTGCTTTTATAGCTTCTTCTGTCGCGGTACCTTGTGATAATTGCTCAGCAACGGTGCCTTTTTCATAGTCGTCACCACCGTTTGTAAATAAGGTGTGCGGGGTTTGGCTTGCTACTTGGTTGTAGTAGGCTTTGATCCGGCTGAAATATTGCTCTTCATAGCCAAAGCGAGCATGTAAATCTGCAACGTGAACAAACCTTACCGATTGCTCTGTTGCATTAGCGTCGCAAGTTGGGCCGATATTTGCGAAAGCTTCATTGCGCTGCATTTGTATTGCATATGTGCCCAGTGTTGTTACTTGAGCGCTAACAAACCCATCTAAAACTATTGAATTTGTAACAGTATCCCAATTAGCGCCCGATAGTTTTGCGATAAACAGTTGTCCGCCTAATGCATAGTCATCAGGGATTTTTATTGTAATGGTAATAGGTTTTTCAAGAGTAAGCGTGGAGGGCGTAAGCGCATGTAAATCAGAAATTATATTTTGTTGTATATTCGTCTCATCTAATAATGTTTTCTCGTAGGTAAGCTCTACATCACTAGAAATAGCACTGGAAGGTGCATTAAATATAAAATTGCCTTCGTCTAATGTAGCCTCTAAACCATTAGCGCTTGATAGTGTTAATTTGCTAGGTTCAGGCTCAACAGGATCGTTTGGATTAACCGTCACTTCATCACCGCTACCACAGGCAGTTAGAATAAAGCTAAGAAATATAAATATAATAACACGTGATATCGTTAACGATTGCATCTACGGATGTCCCTGAGTCTATTCAATAACCAATCAGGATATAATATCAGTTAACGGGGGAAGGGCAAAGTTGAATAAAAAATTCCCCCATAGAAGCTATGGAGGAATTGTCTTAGGTTATATTGCTACATTTGAAATAAACAATAATTAAGAGACTTTCTCTTCTAAACCTTGTTTTTCCCATACTTTAGCTTTAAAAGTCATTAGTACTAAAACAACACCAACACCAATGCTAAATAATGCAATTTGTAAGTATAAGTTAGGAATTTCATCAACATTATTCGGATCGAAATTACCAGCAAGTAAACCTGCGATGATGTTACCGATTGAGTAAGTTAATACAAACACACCCATCATTTGGCCAGTGTAACGTTTAGGCGATAACTTACTTACAGCACTTAATGCTACAGGGCTTAAACAAAGCTCACCCACTGTATGTAAAAAGTACGTAGTAACAAGCCAGTAAGGCGCAACTTTTAAGCCTTCAGCTGCGTAATGAGCCGCCATAAACATAACTAAAAAGCCTGATGCCATGATAATTAAGCCAATTGCACATTTAACGCTGTAGCTAGGTGATACTAAGCTTTTAGATAAGTTAATCCAAAGCGCTGCAAAAAATGGCGATAAAGCAATAATAAACAGTGAGTTTAATGATTGAAACCACGTTGTAGGGATTTCAAAAGTACCAATAAGACGGTCAGTATAGTCGCGAGCAAATAAGTTTAATGATGAACCAGCTTGTTCAAAGCCAGACCAAAAACATGCAGATGCAATACATACTAAAAATAGTGCCCACATTCTTTGTTTTTCTGCATCTGTTAAATTACCTGTAAAGTAAATAACTCCAAAATAAACAAAAAAGATAATAGTAAATACAATGGCTGTGTAACCTGCAACTACAGTTGGATTAATAACAATAGCGCCGGTCATTGCAGCCGTAGTAACTGCAGCAGCTGCAATTACAAATGCAGCAATACCGCCCCATGCACGTGAAGTACCTTTAGAGCCTAATGGATTAGCCGGTAAAGCACTGTGCTTTGGTAAGTTATTAAGTGTGAGTTTGTACTGTACTAAACCAATGGCCATACCTACAGCTGCCGCACCAAATGCCCAGTGCCAGCCTACGTTCTCCATAAAGTAACCACATACGTAGTAACCTATTAAAGAACCCATGTTAATACCCATGTAATAAATAGCGTAACCGCCATCACGACGCTCATCAGCATCGCTATATAATTGGCCTACCATTGCACTGATATTTGGTTTTAGTAAACCAGTACCTGTTGCTACAAATATTAAGCCAACGAAGAAAGAATAATCATGTGGAATAGCCAAAATAATATGGCCAATCATAATAATTATGCCGCCATACCAAACTGCTTTTTGACCACCAAACAATCTATCAGCTAGCCAACCACCTGGTAAGCCTAAAAAGTATACTGCGCCTGTGTACAAACCATAGATTGCAGCAGCTGATGCAACAGTAAAGGCAAGGCCTTCTTCTTGTAAGCTTGCTGTCATGAATAATACGAGCATAGCTCGCATACCGTAATAACTCATTCGTTCCCACATTTCAGTGAAGAACAATGTCGAAAGTCCTTTAGGGTGGCCAAACCAACCACTATCTGGAGCTGAACTCATATTTACTTCCTAACTTTAAGAATTGTTGTAATGGCCTTATAATTTTTTGCTTTAGCTATCTTAGTATTTAGTCATACTAAAATGCTCGACCATCAGTTTATTATTTGTAGCTAAGATAATGATTTGCTATATGGTAGTAACACCAGAAGGTAAGAGACACACCCTTATCCTAGTTACAATTGGGCACAAGTATACATATACCTTAGTGCTAGGGGAAGTATTGCGCGGTGTATCACCTTATGCCAAGTTAGAACTCAGCATAAGGAACAATAGGGGTACCTGGGAACTCAAGCGTTCCATAAACAGGGTTAAAATAGTAACGTATGTAAAGTTGACCAAAGTTTGGTTCGTAAAAGTCAGAGCGATCGATGGCTAAGTAGCCACCAAAGAACCAATTCGGCGTTATTCTATACTCAAAACTACCTTCAAGATTATATGAAACACCAGAACTTGTTTCACCTTCAAATACAGGGTCAACACCTGTTATTGATTCTCTATCATACGCAGCTATTTGCAAATCGCTATCGTTAGGGAAGAAATCAATAGATTGAGTTTTTGTTTGCGAGTACGAAACACCGGTTTTTAATCGATAAACAAAATCATCGCCCCAACGCGCGTCATAAGTGAGTGGCACGGATAGACCTACATAGTTTTGCGGACTGTAATAACCGCCGTGGCCCCAGGTTTCTTCACTTAAATTAAATTTATAGGCCCAATGCAATAAACTTGCACCCACTGTAAATTCGCGGTCTTGATTGCTTATCACACGATAATAGGTGCCGCCCATCAAGCGGTAGCGTTGGTTATCTTTTACGTTTTGACCTTTGTACAATGTAAAGTCAGCACTAGACCAAAATCCCCAATTGCCGCCTAAATCATGAGAAACATTAGCGGTTAAACCAGTTGAGCGAACCCCCCCCCAAATTTTACCAGTATTAACGTCTTCAAGGCCTGCATAGGCGAGTACTGAGCTGGTTACTGGTCGTTTTTCTAACTCAAGGCTATAGCCAAAGTCACCAAAGTCGTCCGAATAGTTAACACCCCATACAATGTCTTCGATTAAAAAGCCCAGTGGTGTTGTGCCAATATCTACGCGCCAGTTTTCGTTCTGCCAACCAATGCCAATATCAACGCCATCTTGCTCAGGACTTACCTCGTCAATACCACAGGTAAATATACACAAAGCGCCTTGACCGTATCGACTGCCAGCAAATTGCTCGTCAAATCGTGTTGTTTGCGCGCTAATACTTGTAGGATCTATTTTTACAAAGCCTTGCCCCTGCCAAAGCGGAAAGTACGCTTCAATAGGGACTAAACCAGCGCCCAATGTGGCCTCACTTTCAGTACTTACTTGTCCGCTAAAATTTACACCAACGGCAATGTAGGCTTGGTTTTTGTTTTGTTGGCTGAGTAGTTCTCGTTTGGCACCGTTTATATACCACTCGTCGTTTTCGTTGATGCGCGAAAGGGATGTGTAGAGTTCTTTCTCATTCAGTTGACGATTAGGTGAAAGCGTTTGTGCGTACCACGTTTGTGCTTGCTCTGTTTCATTAAAATTAGAGGCAACTTGCGCGCCTAAATAACGAAGCTCTAAATCATTAGGTGCTTTTTGAATAAGCTGTTCAGCTAAGTAAAGGGCATCACCTGCGTAGTTAAAATCGTTTAACGACTCCATAATTTGACGCTGAAAATAACTTTCTTGCGTTGTACTTTGTTCAATCGCGAGTTGTGTGACTTCTTTCGATTGGAAATCATCACCAAGCGCTCTGTAGGCTTTGGATATTGCCATTAAAGCTTGAGGTTCAATTAGCTGATTATTTTTTACTTTTTGTTCGTATAAAATAATCGCAGATTGGTTTTGTTCAAGTGCTAAGTTTGCATTTATTAGCGCAGTTGTTGTAGCTGATGAACTTGGGTATTTTTGATCAAGCTGATTTAGCTTCGCAATAAGATCACTGCCACTAAAATACTCAGAATAATAGGCATTTTGTAATTGCACAAACTGATCTATTTCACCCTCAGAGGCATTTTCAGGAAGCCGATATTGATTAAACCAATCCGTAGTCTGAGTTTTATTACCCTGTGCTAAAAGCCATTCTCCATACAGCATATGCCAATAGGCTGATAATGAGGGGTCTTCAGCTAATGCGTCACGCATGAGTTTTAAAGCGTGGTTTTGTTCTTCTATGCTAAACCAGCTTCGTGCTAGCTCCGCTTTCATTGGTGGCGTTAAATTTTGTGCTTCTAACGCACTTAAGTGATAAATAGCAGCCGCTTTATTTTGAGAATTAATAAAACGTTCGCTTTGTGCTAAAGACTCATTAAGTTGTAACTGTTGTTCAAGAGATACAATGTCAGCATCGCGAGATTTAAATGGAATATACTGAAGCGTAGCAAGCGCACCTTGGTAATCATCTAAAGCGCGCAAAAACAGTGCATGGCTATACCTAAGCTGTGAATTTAGCGGAAATTGCCACAATACATTATTAAACAATGAGCGAGCTTTGTCGGTGAGTCCTTTTTGTTGATATATAAACGCTAAGTCGTAATATAACCAAGGCTCTTCTGGTGTTGCCTGAATAGCCTCTTTTAATATTTTTTCAGCCTCTTCTAACTCACCAGCTTCAGTTAGCTTTGTTGCCTTAGCTCTATACACGCTACTTAATGAGCTTAAATATGACGCTCTTAATATTTCTTTTTGTGAAAATGAAAGTCGATTAAAAAAAGAGGTGAGCGTTTTTTCACTTTGTTCAAGCTTTGCAATTTCAAGTAAGCCAAATAGGGCGCCTTCGTTTAAAGGCTCGCTTTTAAGCACCACTTGGTAGGTAAGCGCAGCTTGTGAATATAGCCCTTGGGCAAATTGTAAGGTGCCACGATTTACCAATACGGTATTAGGTTCTTCTTCTAATGCGGCGGCTAAATCGAGTTTTAGTTTAGCAACTCTAAATTCACTGCTATCTATAGCGTCTCTTGCTTGGCGAATATACAGCCAAAACTTAGCTGTTTTAGCCATGCTTTTAAGGGTATTTCGCTCTGCAAAGTCGGCAGTGTATTTTTGTGCACGTGTAAAATAATTATAGGCTTTACCATTTTCACCTAGTTGTAGGTAAAGTATGCCTAAGCTGTTCATGATTTCGCCGTCAGTAGGGCGGCCTTTTAATGCTTTTAATAGAAGAGGTTCTGCTGCTTTTAACTTTTCTTGTTCGAGTAGATTATTGCCTTTTAACCAGAGCTGATAAGCCGGGTCGGCTAATAATTTTTGGCGTGCTTTTAATTGCTTTTTAAAGTCTTGATACTGTAACTCTCCCTTATTACTAAACGGGTAAAGTATAAAGTATTGCTGAAATTGCTTGTCAGTATTACTGTTTATTGGCATATTTTTTAATGCAGAGAGCCAAATACCTTCAACTTCATCACTAAAACCCGATGTCGATCCATACTTACTTAAAATACGCATTGCTGCTTTATCGCGTGGGTTACGTCTTAGCAAATGTCTGGCATAAGCAACTTCTATAGTGCCTAGGTTGTCATAGCGTTTTAATAATTGCTTGTAACCATTTTTAACCCCTTGCCATTGAGCGCTGTCTTGTGCATACCAGCCTAAATGCTCAAGCTCAAAGTTTAAAGTAGGATAAACATCATTAAATATTTTATTGTAAATTTGACGTGCTTGTTCATA
The DNA here is from genome assembly GCF_014164015.1 of Pseudoalteromonas sp. SR41-1. Taxonomy (NCBI): domain Bacteria; kingdom Pseudomonadati; phylum Pseudomonadota; class Gammaproteobacteria; order Alteromonadales; family Pseudoalteromonadaceae; genus Pseudoalteromonas; species Pseudoalteromonas sp. SR41-1. Next base: position 42,115 of record NZ_JACJEK010000009.1, on the reverse strand, counting down.
TCTGCCGGCACGAGCAAGCAGCTTTGCTTCTTGAATTACTGCCTTGTCTTTACCTTGAATACGAGACATAACCTTGAGTTTTTTTACGCAAGGTGTTTGTTGTGTTAGTTGGTTATCAAGCTTATTTAATAACAAGTTTGCCTGGTCTGTATTGCCATTCGTAAAGTCGTAATGTGCAAGCGCACATTGCGTTTCTATTCGCGTAGGGGCAATTGCAACCAATTTTTGCAGGCTATCTTCAACAAGTCTTTTGTTTTGTTGTGCTTCACCAATACTAATTTGGTTTAATAACCAATCAACCGATTGTGTATCAATATCATTTATTGTTGCGGCATTTAAATTAGTGCTTAGTGCCAATGTACAAGCTAAGGCCAACCTTAACGACATTCAGTGCTCCAAGTAGGTTGTAGCGTTCCATCAGCCGTTATTTTAAAGCGCTTGTTTACAGCACTTTCACCAAATAAATGCAATACACTGTCGTAATAACGTGTTTGCGTAAAAGACTTATCAATCATTAGCTTTTGCTGAATGGCCATTACTAGCTCATCATTACCTTGCTCTGCTAACAAAGGCAACAGGGCAGCGTTAAAGCCCAAAGGTCCTCTTTTTTCAGATTTACCTGATTGAGCGTACGTATTTAAAGGAACATAGCCGCGCTCTTCAATAGTATTCACAAATGGTGCAAACTGAGCAAGAAGCTCTTGTTTGTAGGGTGCATCTTTTGCCATCATACTTGCCCAAAGGTAAACACGAATTGCATTATAACTACCTAAATCTGTATTTTTTCTGTTGTAGTAAAAACCACGGTTTGAATCAAACATAACCCAATCAGGGCTAACGCCTTGCTGTGCGGTATCTAAAATTAGCTTAGCTGATCCTTCGTGCAGTTGGTGCCACGGTGAATGTGGATAAAGCTTTTTAAATTGCTGGTAAATAAATAACGGCGAGTAGCTAGGATTTAGCTTATAGCGCTCATTGTCAAACTCAAAACCGGCAGGTGCGGGGAGTAAAGACAGGCCAAGGCCCGTTATGTAGGCGGTTTCTTCTCTGATTATACGTTGAGCAAGCACTGCGGCTAAAATACTATAGCGGCGTTCATCCCATAAAATTGCCGCTTGCGATAAACTGTAGGCAATCCATAGGTCTGAATCTGACGCAGGGTTTGAATCTAAAATACCCCCTACGCGGTTTTTATCTAGTCCCCATTTCCATGCTGGTAAACGCGTACTTAAATCGCCCTCTGATAAATGCTCTTGGGTCCAATTTAAAACAGAATCAAAAGCGGCTTTATCGTTGGCAATAAGCGCAAAAAATAGTGCATATGATTGGCCTTCAGAGGTTGTGATACTTTGATCACTGCCCAAGTCAATAACGCGGCCGTCTTGGCTTATAAAATGATTTTTAAACACTTGCCACGACTGCCAAGGTTCGCACTGTTCAACTTGTGCGTTGGCATTGAAAGCAAATAGTGCCATCACAGTAAAAAACATATTAACGAGTGATTTCATTATTCGTCTCCTTCAGCTAAACGCTTGTAAGTTAGTGCTTGTAATAATCGCCATAAGATAAATGAGATCAGCAATAGCGTTAAAATAGACAGTAATGCCAAAATAAATGGATGATCAGATAAGTGAAACCACACTAATGTATGGACTGGGATATGGCCTACAAAGTATTGCTCATCTACTTGAATGGTTTTAATACCCTGTGAGTTGATAATGGCTGCACTACCTTTTACTTGAGCTAATTTTTCTGAGTTCATTAGAACATCGTCAAGTATAGTAAATGCATTTTGCGTCGTAGCACTCAACGAGACGATAGAGCGGTCTGAGTCAAACGGTGATTGAAACCCTGTTATAACAGCCATATCGCCACTACTTTTAATACTAACCTCTACTTTATCGGTCGTTTGTTCGTCGTATGCACCATTATAAATTGCTTGTTTAATTGCGCGCTGATTATTGTTAAGCAAAACATTTGTTTGTGCATCTTCATCTAAGTCATTAGCAATACTGTTAGGTTTAGCAATAACGAGTATGTCTTTATCATCTAAATCAGCGTCCTCATTTAAATGAGCAACACTCATTCTGTGGGTTGGGTAGCCGGTGATTGCGCCAAAGTGCCCCGTTAAGTTAAATAAAACGGTTAAAGCATTAGGTGTTGGGTTTTCATCAATAAGTACAAGTGTTTTTTGTAAATCAGCATATTTGGTAAAAGGAAAGCCACTATTAGCAAATACGTTCAGATCTGGTAATGCGATGTAGTGATCAAATTCACTTACGTCAATGCTTGAATCGCCATCAATAACACCAAACTCACCGCCAGGAGGTGCAACAGCACATTCGCCTTTTTTGAGTACGCCAAACCTAAAGTCAAAGTTAAGTTCATTTCTGTTAGCTAAATTAATGCCATTGACAGAAAAGCCTTCTGTACTTTGTGTGGTGTCAGTATTGGCAACTAGTGGCAACAACGCTTGTGTTGTTTGTAATAAATCGTTGTTTTCATCTAGTAAAAAACCACTTATAAATTCTTGGTTTATTAGCATATTTAAACGAGAGTCGATGGCTTCTGATTCTGGCGTGCTACGGTACTGAAGAGTAATAGGTATTCCTCTTTCACGCCACGTGAATAGATCAGGTGCAAAGCGAATGTTTAGTTTTACTGGACCATTATTAAGACCTTGCGCCTGTAGTTGCGTAGGGTAGTCAATAAGCTCGTCAAAATGCACTGGACGATCGCTTCTAAGCCAGCGTGGTGCATCATACGCTTTTCGAAGTGGCAACTGATTTATGGCTTCAATACTTGCGCTTCTTCCAGTCATTACTTTGTGGCCAAATGCAAGGCCAGTCACCGCTGTTTTTAAATCAGCTTCATCACGGCCCAATATCAGTAACATTTTATAATAACGATTAAATGGGTTTGAAATGATTTCAATCGTTGGTTTTTCAACATCTGGGTAATCTTTCAAAAAATCAGGTTTTGAATCATTAGTAATAAAAACCACACTGTGTTGATCAGGCGATTTATTTAACGTTACGGGAAAATTAAATCCACGCCAATCAGCTTGGGCTCCAAACCAACTCGATAGCGTTGCTGCTGCCTCAATAGCTTGGGTATTGGGTGTTTTAGCAAATACAAATGGAAGGTTAAGCTTGTTGTAATCCTTTTCATCAAAAAACGGCTCTGGGAGGTATTCTAAACGGCTATCGATAGCAAGCTGCTTTTGGTCGAGCGTTATGTTGCTTGATTTATTTATTTCTGTCCAAATAGTACGGCTGAAGTAGTCTTGACATCTAAGGTCGTAATAACCAACCAATTCAAAGCGGACTTGGTTGTAATCTTGAATGTATTTAGCGTTAAGATCGAGGCTATGCTGCACTGTGTTTTTTACAATACTAAGTTGTTCGTTAATAGGTAAAACAGTGACTAAATTATCATTAAAGTATACTTTTAAGTGCGAAACATTCGCGATTAATGAAGGCGAGTTAGTATACGAAAAGTTAAGCTTTAAATTGGTGCTCAATTTATCTATTCGGTTTGTAAAGTCAACGCGGGAGTTATTATTTACCCCGTTGAGCCTAAAACCTGTAAAGCCTAACGCTTCAAAATCTAAGCGTAAACTCGACACCTGAGCGCTCTCAGGGTATCCATTAATGAACATTGATTTATTTTGTAATGGCTCAATTGCATGCGCAAAATAAGCGCAACAAATAAGCGACAATGTTAGGGATATATTAAGCAACTTTTTAATCATAATTATTATGCACTATTGGTCTTTTTGGAGTAAATGAGTTTACGTATACAACTAAATTAGTCATAAACTGAATGATAGGTTGAAGCACTCTTGGTGCGTGGAAGAGCAAGTTACTAAACCCTCTGAGGCTTGTTTTTTGCACTTCTTTAAAACTGTAAGATGGGCGGTCATGTCTAAAGTTATTTTGCCAGTCAAGCCACGCATCAGCTCGTGAAAATGTACATTGTATAAACGCGCGCTGTTTTTCAAGAGATAAATCTTTAATGGTTAAGCCAATTTGATTACCCCGAGTATTACAAACATGGGTAGTAAACGAAAATTGCTTATTACCGCGGCTCATTAATAATTCTATTTTATCGTTTACACGACAAGCATGTGCATGGTCGGTTTCTATTCCTACGCCGTTATCGGAGTAATCTGTAATTTTTACTTTTAATGTGTGGCCATTTGCTAAACGAACTCCCGCTGGGAAGTTTGCTTTAATACGGTGTGAATGCCTCACTTGGCGTGCTTCTGCTGCCACGGCAACCGCAGCACCCAAAATGATAATATTATAAAGCGCCCACCCCATACTAATCAGCAGTACACCAACTTGCGTAGGGTCGCCAAAAAACAGGCGTAAAATACCAATTAACATACCTACTAAATTAATGGCGAGTAAAACCAAATATGGCTTAGAAATACCCCAGTCATAATGCTCTTTATCGTTTAAGCCACCTTTTTCGGTAACGTTAAATTTACCTTTGTTTGGATTAAACAAAGCAACTGTTGTTGGCTTTAATATGTACCAAGCAAGCACAGATTCGTAAACTTCGCCCCAAAACGAATAGCGATACTTACCTTGTATTCGTGAGTTAGTTGCTTTTATCTGAATAAGTGTAGGTACAACGTAGATAAAAATAGCTAAAAATGGCGCGTAAATAATGTATGCATTAAAGTATATAAGTGCCAGGGGCGCGGTTAAAAATACAATGCGCGGAATACCTGATAGAAAATGCAGCATAGCATTTAAGTAACAAAGTCGCTGAGGTATGTTCAAGCCTTTGCCTAACAGCGGGTTATCGAGCCTAAATATTTGCGCCATGCCCCGTGCCCAACGAATTCGCTGGCCAATATGAGCCGATAAACTGTCAGTGGCAAGGCCAGCAGCTTGAGGAATATTTATATAGGCAGTTTTATAACCTGCGCGTTGCATTCGCAGTGCAGTATGAGCATCCTCGGTGACGGTTTCAAAAGCAAAGCCACCTATTTCATCAAGCGCTTCTCTTTTGAGTACCGCACACGAACCACAAAAGAACGTAGCATCCCACATATCGTTTCCGTCTTGAATAAGCCCGTAAAACAACATGTTTTCATTTGGAATTTGACTGTGGTTATTTAAGTTTCTCTCAAATGGATCTGCTGAGAAAAAATGATGTGGTGTTTGTACTAAACACACTTTACTGTCTTTTAAAAACTGTCCCATAGTCATTTGCAAAAATGAACGAGCAGGTACGTGGTCGCAATCAAAAATGGCAATATAATCACCATCTGTGTAGCGCATAGCACTATTCATGTTACCGGCTTTTGCATGGTTATTATCTGGTCTTGTTAAATAACCTGCACCAACTTGTTTAGCAAATTCAGCAAACTCAGGGCGTTTACCATCATCTAAAATATAGACTTTTAGTTTATCTGCTGGCCAATCTATGCTTAAAGCGGCAAGGGTAGTCGGCCTTACAACACTTAAAGGCTCGTTGTAAGTAGGAATGTAAATATCTACCGTTGGCCATAAGTCAGTATTTTTTGGCAACATGACAGGTTTTCTTTCAAGTGGGTTAATAGTTTGAAAAAAACCTAAAATAAGTACCATCCATGCGTATGTTTCTGCTAGTAACAAGCCTGCACCTAATGTAAGTGCTAAAGGGTCATCCCAGTTAAGTGTTTCAGTGTATCGCCACCACAAGTATCGAGAAGATGTAGTGACAGATAAGGTGATCATTACAATCGTGGCCATATGGCCTTTTACGCGTTTGAGCGCGTAAGCAACCAGTAAAATAAAGCTAATAAACACCGCTTGCGCTTCAAGGCTAAAGGGAATAGTAACAAATATGGCAAGCAAGAATAATATCAGTGCAACAACGATGTATTTAATAAGTTTGTTCTGCCAAATACGAGCGTCGGCCATTGTTTTAAAAGCACTTTTTTTAGGCTTGTTGTTTTTGGAAAAAAGGCGCCTTATTAATCGGCCTAATTTAAGGTCGTACCAACGAAGTTGCCTTAGGCTGTAACTGACTCCATCATAAAAATAATTTACAGCATGCTTTTTTATAGACACTGATTTTCTTTTGGGTTTATGAACAGCAAAAAGCAAAAATATGCTCTGAATAACAAAGCGTATAATATTGGAATAGATATAAGTTCTGTATGGCAATCTTAAATGTGGATAATAGTTATATAACGCTAACTCAAAGTTTTCTTTGTTCTTTTTAATATTCACAAATAATGAACCGAACAAAGTTATGAAGGGCATTAAAAAGGCTTCAATTACATTTACTTTGTGCTGATTAAAGTAACTATGAAATTTAAATAAAATGTAACGCACAAGCTTATCAGTGAATAATATACTCAATAGAATATACAATGTACTGTGTATGGGCCTTTTGTAAAAAAGAGTAAAGCTCATCCTCAGTTCGCCGCCTTGCTTACAAGCCAACCGGCCAGTGTTTCAAAGTCATCGTTCGCTACACTGTATGGTGCGCAATTAAGGGCTACATTACGATTAGCTGTGGCCTCTTTAATAACTTCATCACTGTTGATAAAAAACGGCGCCATAAATGGCAATGTAGATTGCCAAAGAGAAAATAGATCAAATTCTAACACTGAGGCTGCGTTGTAACGATTAACGACAAAAAAGTGTTTCCAGCTTGACTCTACTGACTTAAGGGTTTGTAGGCGCTTGTATATGAGGCTATGACAAATTGCATCGCAAGTGACTAGCTCAATAACAATATCGTTTTCTTCTAACGGGTAGTGAGAAATATTAATGTGTGAAGGGCAGTCGAATAATATCCAAGCAGATTCTTTATAGTCCAGTTTTTTGCAATTGTTAATTGTGGCTATAATTTCATCTAGCGTTGCTTCGTTATCGCCATGGGGTAAAAAAAGAACGCCATCGCTGTCTTTACGAAAATGCAATAACGCATCGTCAAAAGTACTCTCGTTGCTCCAACCTTTTGTGGCTGTCCACTTAAGGCCAAAGTGCAAACCAAGGTCACTTTTAGCATCTAGGTCTATTGCAACCACATCAACATCAGATTTTTTCAAAACGCACGCTAAGTTTGCAACAACTGATGTGCTACCTATGCCGCCTTTGATACCTTTAATAAAAATCCTTTGCAATGGAGTTTACCTTTTTTATTTTTTTTCTTTAGATGTTTTTATTGCGTCATCAATTTCTTTCAATAGCGCATACTTGTTAATTGTTTTTTGATTTTTTTGTGTATTCATAATTTCTATATAGTCGTCACTTTTTCCACCAAAACGGCGAGCTAGGTTTTCTATGTCACTTGATGTGAGTATTTGTGAGCTTTTTGTAGCTAAATTGTTCATCACAACCTTTGTAAGCGTAATATTTATTTTTATTAAAAGTGGACAATATTTGGCTATTATATATAGAATAGCGGGTAAAACTAGTAAAAAAGTATTTTTTTGAGGGCTTTTTAAGTGCATAACTTTAACATAACGGGTTTAGAGCCGGCTGCAAAAGAGTTAAAATCGGCTTCAAGTTATGCTGTTTTAGCGCCTTTAGACAATTTTGTAGTTGAATTTGCTTTACATGCAATTAACCAAAATTGCGCAAACGATATTTACATTGTTTCTCAAGACGTTGAATCTTTTTTTGAGTCGTCATTTTCTGCAGCAATTAATACTGCGTACAAACGTAGTAAAGTTCATCCATTTTCTCTCTCATCTGAGACACAGCATTACTCAATAGAGCGAATAAACAAAGGTATAATTAAAGAGATAGGCGCGTATAAAAAATTAAAAAATGCGCTAGTGTTTATTCACTTCAATACAGAGCTACTTAGTGCAGCAACCGAAGCTAGCACAAAAGCAATAATGAACGATTACAGTGAGTTTGCAAAAAAAACAGGGGTTACCTTATTATTTTTGTTATCTGGTCCAGAAGTAACACACTATCGATTTTTAATAAGGCAGCTTAATAAATCTTTTGATGGATTAATTTTTGTAGATAATGATTCCGCTACCCGCGTTTTAGAGTACGATTATTGGCATCACACTACGGGTGTATTTGCTGATATGCAGTTTCAACTTTCGCTTGAAGATAATCAGTTTTTGGTACAAGAGGGAACTGTAAACGATCTAAAAGTATTCAATGGCTCGCATTTTCCAGATGAGGACGATGTTTGGTTAGTGCAAAGCGCGGTACCAATCGGTACAAAATTGCCTACGCATTATTATACCGCAAAAGACAATAATGAGCTGTTTGACAAAGGCCCCAAATTAAAAGCGGCAACATTGGTGTTTGCTGTTACGCGTTACACAGATTTAGTACTGCTTGGTAAACAGTGCTTTGAACTCAGAAAAAGCTGCGGTCGTTGGTTGAAATTGGTAGTACAAAATGTTGATGGCGTTATTCGCCATCAAGATGAATGTTTATTTTTAACTTTAGGCGTTAACCTTATTTTGTATAGCTTTTCTGAACCTTCGCGATTATTATCTCAAATTCAATCTATTCAAGGGTTTCAATTTTCTAGACCGTTACCGCCATCTGTCGAGCACGTTCTGAAATATACTGAAAATACGTTTTCTAAAGGCTATTTACCTTTTGATGAATTTACGCGCCAAGTAGAGGTTCATAGTGACTCGGCTGTTAATCTGGGTGTTAGCGGCGTGTTGGTTAAGCTTGAGTTACTACCCCGCATAGAGCCCATTCACCCTTTACACTTGTTTCATATTAAGCGTGAAGGGGATGTATTTAGCCTTGCAAATAACACCGTGTATTTGTACTTGCATGCGTGTAGAGAGAACGACGTAAATAATGCAATTAAGCATTTATTCAAGCTACAAACGAGTGACTTTTTTGTGCAGCAAAATGTTATTTCAGATCATTTTCATATACAGCAAGAATGTAAGCAATTAAGGCGGCTTTATAGCGGTAAACATGTTACTGATTATTCTAAACAGTTAACAGAGAATGATAGCTATAAGTTTGAACCCGGTGTGTCAAAAGGGATTACTGAGTCGTTAGACACACCTGAGTTTACAAATGATGCGCGCCCCGATGCTGTGTCATTTGTAATGAGATTAAAGGCTTAACCAATGAGTATTAATCAGCTTTTTATTACCGTTATTTTGGCAATTATAGTCGGTATTATGCTTTGTATGTCGGCAACTCAAATATTGGCCAGAGTAAAAACATATTATTACAAGCTTACTTTTAAACACGAAGTACTTGAACCTTATACACCGAATAAAAAAAAGAAGGATGAGCAGTGAAATTATCAGGTTTAGGAGCGTGGAATCTTTATTTCTTAGCTAAATTTGCCTTGTTTTATTACGGCGCAATTGATTTTAATGTATTAACCAATGCTGCCCTTGCAGCACTTTTAGCAATCAAATTTAATAAATCGACTTTTGAAAAGTTAAAACATGTACTTGGTGGTATTTTTGCGATTATCATACTTTACCAAGACTCTTGGTTGCCGCCAATAAATAGGCTGACAAAGCAAGCTGGTAATGTTCAAGATTTCAGCTTTGGTTATTTTTTTGAACTTTTAGCACGTGTAATCAGTGTAGATATGCTATTGGCATTATTCGTTATTACCGTGTGTTTTTGGTATACATCTCAGTGGTTACGTTTTACAACAATTACAATTGTTGGGCTGCTTTTGATTGGATGGCAAGGAGAGGGTGAACAACCAGGCACAGTAGTAAATGCCAAATCTACAAATACAACAATTAGAAATGAGCCTACTAATCAAGCACAAGTCATTACTCGCGAAAGCCAAACGCCTGATCAAAAATTGTCAGACTTTTATCAACAACAAAGCCATTTAATTAGCCATTTTCCTTCGCAAGTTAATGGCGAACTGTTCGATGTCATCGTTTTAAATATTTGTTCAATGGCGATTGATGATTTGAACGCTATTGGCGTTAGTGTTGAAGACATGTTTAATGATTTTGATGTGGTGTTTTCAGATTTTAACTCAGCAACATCATACAGTGGGCCTGCAGCTATAAGGCTTTTACGCGCAAGTTGTGGGCAAACAAGCCAAACGGCTTTATTTAGTGATGCACCAGAGCAATGTTATCTATTTAAAAACTTAGAAAAATTAGGGTATCAAAGCAGCGTTGTGATGAACCACGATGGCCACTTCGATGACTTTAAAGGTTTGGTTAATCGCTTTGGTGGCCTAAACGATAAACCACTTAATATTGATTCGCTTCCAGTAGCGCAATACGGTTTTGACGACAGTCCTATTTATTCTGACGGTGCAGTGCTAGATAGTTGGCTTAAAAATGAAGCGCAAGATTGTGAGCCGTGTGCAATGTATTACAACACAACAAGCCTTCACGATGGTAACCAGCTGGCCAATAAAAAACGCATGAACAGCCTTGAAAGTTACCCAATCAGGCACGCTAATTTATTATCTGATATTAATCGTTTTATTCAAAACCTTGAAAAGCGCGGCCGTAATGTCATGTTAATGGTAGTACCCGAACATGGTGCAGCATTAAAAGGTGACAAGGTACAGTTTGCTGGCCTTCGTGAAATACCAAGCCCTACTATTGTATCTGTACCAGCTGCTATAAAATTTATTGGCCCAGACGTTAAAAGTTATTCGCAAATTATGATTAACGAATCGACTAGTTACTTTGCCTTATCTGAAATTGTTGCAAAAACACTTGAGACAAATGTTTTTGGGGGTAATAACAGCATTGCCAATTTAGTTGAAAACTTGCCAAAAGCACCAAAAGTTGCTGAAAATGCCGGCACAATCATGATGTATGTTAATAAACGACCTTACATACAACTTGATGGCGAAGAATGGTCTGCTTACCCTCAAGGTTAAAAGTAATTTAGCTACGCAGCAGGCTAGCTCTGCTGTGTAGCGTGTTTATGTTGTTATTCTTATGCGTTAATTAAAACGCAGACTTGTCCAAAAATGTTTACAATAAGCTACCTTCTCAAAGCGACTTAGCGTATTATTCGGCTAATTTAGTTTTTCCTTCTTTGAGGATGTATGCGTCTAGATATTCACTGTGCTGATCGAATTGGTATTGCTCAAGAAATCCTTAACATACTAGTTAACTACAGCGTTGATTTAAAAGGAATCGAAGTCGATTCTGTAAATTGTCGTATGTACGTCAGCTTTCCCGAAATAGAATTTGAACAATTTCAAAAAATTATGCCATCGATACGTTTAATCGACGGCGTACATGACGTGCGTACCACTGCGTTTTTACCATCTGAGCGTGAACACAACGAATTAAATACTTTGCTACGTGCATTGCCTGATGGCGTTATCTCTATTGATGCTAAAGGTTGGGTACGCTTATGCAACGATGCAGCATGTAAGGACTTACAGTTAATTGAAAAAGAAGTTATTGGTGCAAATATTAATAACTTACTTAAAGGGTTTAACTTTACGCGTTGGCTAGAAGGTAAAGAAGTGCTTGGGCAAACCACGCGCGTTGAAGTGGCGGGTGAAGATTTTATTGCAGACATTTTACCAATTGCAGTCCCTCAAGGTAGTGAAGGTGATGTGCTTGCGGGTGCGGTTATTAACATTAAATCGCAAAGCCGCTTAGGGCAGCAGGTCAGTGCATTTAGACGCTACGGGCAAGAAAGCTTTGCTACTATTCATAACTTTAGTACGGCAATGCGCCGAGTTGTGCGCGAAGCACGCAAAATGGCGCAACTAGAAGCCCCTATTTTGATTACTGGCGAAACTGGCACTGGTAAAGAGTTATTAGCTCGCGCGTGTCATTACGCATCTAATCGCTCTGTTAAGCCTTTTATTGCGCTATCGTGTGCTTCACTTCCTGATGATGTTGCTGAGTCTGAATTATTTGGTTATGCCGGGTACGAAGAAAACGCAGCGCCAAAGCGTGGTGTATTAGAGCAAGCTGATGGTGGAACTGTATTTTTAGATGAAGTTGGCGAAATGTCGACTCAACTACAAACTAAGTTACTGCGTTTTTTACAAGATGGTACGTTTAGAAAAGTAGGCGATGAGAACGAAGTTAAAGTAAATGTTCGTATTGTAGCTGCTACTCAAAAAGACTTACCTGCAATGGTACAAGAAGGGGTTTTTAGAGAAGACTTATATTACCGTATAAACGTGCTTACTTTAGAAATAGCGCCACTAAGAGATAGAAAAGCAGATGTAGGACCACTTGCAGAGCATTTTATTCAAAAATATGCGCAACAAAATGGTCATGCAATTCCTGTTTTATCACAAGAGTGTTTAAGCTTTTTACAAGAGTATCCCTGGCCTGGAAATGTACGTCAGCTGGAAAATGCAATTTACCGTGCAGTGTCGTTACTAGATGATAGCGAGCTTCGCGTAGAGCATTTGCAGTTACCAACTTTTACTCATGATTTAGGGTATTTAGAGTCTGATTTTGAAGGCTCACTAGATCAAGCTGTTAAACGTTTTGAAGCGACTTTACTTCGTAAACTTTACCCCGCTTACCCAAGCTCGCGTCAGTTAGCTAAGCGATTGGGCCTAAGTCACACCGCTGTAGCTAATAAGTTACGTGATTACGGGATTAACCGAAAAACAGTAAAAGTGTAATTGGCCTAAATAAATTAAAATATGGGGACTAATTTTTAGTGCCCATATTTTTTGTTACCCCATCAATTGCAATCGTCTCAATACCTTCTTCGTTAAAGTTCATTACGATACTGGCGTTATTACGAGTGAAAAAATAGCTACGGCCATTAAGTTCAATAACATAATCGCCTTTTACGGGATCGCTAAACTGCTGCTTTTTTAAAGTGACTGTATGTTCGCCAATTTGCCATTCAAACTCTTCAATAAACCCATTATTAAATTCTTGAACCCATACTTGGCTGTCATCTTTTGAAAGCGTGATAGCGACAGAATAAGAGCTAGGAATTTGCTCCATATTGTAACTTTTAGATCCAATAGTGAATTTCTCAGCTTTTTGCTGCCATTCAAAACCAAATTTAAATTCTTTAACTACACCGGTAGGGTAAGTTACTGAGCCTTTACCTGGTAACGAAAAATCGGCAAAAGCATTGTAGCTAGGGACTAATAGGGCCAGTGCAGCGATGATTTTTAGTTTTGATTTCATTAGTTATCTTTTTTATTGTAATAATGATTTAAGATTAAAGTAGAATATTCGTCTTCGCAAGGGGCTATGCTACACTCGAATAAATTTAACTGGTAAGACCTTTATTGTGAACTTATATATTCGACTTTTATTATTATTTTTCAAAATTAAACGCAATAAGCAATATCAAAATCTACTTGATACAGTAGATATTGATTACAAAGCTTTGCCGACTGATTGTGATATTAATCTACATTTAACGAACTCACGCTATCTTGCGATGATGGATTTATCTCGCACGTGGATGACGGAGCGTGTTGGCTTACTAAAGCAAATAATGAAGCGTCGTTGGTTTCCGATTGTTAACGCAACTGCTATTACTTATATCCGCGATATTAAACCTATGCAGCGATATACAATAAGTACTAAGTTAGTTGGCTGGGATCATAAATATTTTTATATTGAGCAAAAGTTTCACTCAGAGCGAGGCTTACATGCTATTGCTTATGTACGCGGTGTATTTAAAAGTAAAAAGGGTATTATAAGTATTGAAGAAATGCTTGAAGTTGCTGGTTTTGATGGGCAAACACCTATATTGCCAAGTGAAGTAATGCACTGGAAAGAAATGTTAGAGCAGAAAAAGTTAAGTAACCTGCCAAATCGCTAATACCCTACAAATGAGAAAAAAGGCCTTTCGGCCTTTTAACACACATTGTAATTGGGTAACTATGTACTACTTCATATATACTTTAAAAGCTGTACCTAACACCAAACATAGCCACAACAGGGTCAAGCTCAACAGTTGATGTAAGCGATTTTGCACCATTAGCATAAACAGTGGCATCGGTATCAATATCCATAATTGATACCATAGCGTGTAAACCCCAGTTTTTATCAATTTTATAGTTAGCACCTACCTGAGCCATAAAGCCAAACGAATCATCTAACTTTACTTCTACATCGTCTGTTCCTAGTGTTGCTTTAAGTGCTTGAGAGGGTTGCTCATCAAAAAATGTAGTGTAGTTTATGCCTACGCCTATAAAAGGTCTTAGCGCATAGCTTGTATCTAAAAAGTGGTATTGTGCAACCAATGACGGTGGAAGTTGTTTTATATCTGCAATTTTGTTGCCTGCTAAGCCGTCTGCGCCATTTACATCGTGTGAAAACGGTGTTGCTGCTATCAGCTCTAACACCCATTGATCGTTAAATGCATAATCTACGGTGATACCTAGTTGAGTATCTGAATCACCTTTAAGGCCTAGCGTAGGTGCTTCATTAATCGCTGAGCTACTGTTATCAGGGTTTACGTTAATAGCGCCAACATTTACGCTAAAGTTAGCGTGTGCAGCTGGAGAGAGTGCTAATAAAGAGGTTAATAATGCGATGCTAATTTGAGTTTTCATGTTGTTCTCCAAGAACTACTGTTTGATTGGCGCTATTATTACCGAGCAATAAATATGAAAACCTGTTCTAGATCAAAGTTTAAAAAGCATTTGAAGCTTATAAAATATTTTATTGATTTAGATTAATTTTAGTGTCGTTATGCTTTTGTAAAGATTGACATATTTATTTAATTAACAGTCACATGAATATATTAAGGCAGGCACTGCCTTGCCATAATCTCGTGTTTAACCAAGGGCCTTAATAAACAAGAAAATATGTTTTTAGCAGGGTTCAAAAAATAATTAAAACAGCCGACACTTAAAAAAGTATTGGAAGACTTAAATGCGATTGAGTCGGTTTGTATAATGAAATATAAACCGAGTATTTTATAATGCATAAAATACTCGGTGCACTGACTTTACTTATCAATAGTTATTCTAAATAACGTTTAGCTTTGTTTTCTTTCACACTTTTAAGATCGACTAATACCAATCCATCAATACAATTATTAAAATCGGGATCAATGCTAAAGCTTAAAAATTGTACACCGCCAGGGTTGCAAAGCTCAGTATATTGTTTAAATAAAGTAGGGACTTGAGCGCCCATATTAGCTAACACATGTTTTAACTCTACAAAATCTTCTTTAACATCGTTTCCATTAAAAAGAATATTGCATTGAGTTAGCTGTTGCTCAGTTAATTTAAGCTCATTATTAGGCGTAGCTAGTTCTATACTGCTTTTATAATAATGTTGATAGTAATAAACGAGCATGGCTTTGGCTTGCTCAGGTAGAGCGTTGGACACGCTTACAGCCCCAAATAAATATCTATACTGTGGGTAGTTTTTTATAAAAGCACCAATACCGTACCATAAATAGTCGAGACTCTTACGTCCCCAATACTTAGGTTGTACAAAACTTCGACCAAGCTCAATACCTTGGTGCAGATAGGGCGTCATAGCGTCGGTGTAAGAAAATAAACTATCGGTATATAAACCTTCACGTCCATGCTTTTGTATTATCTGTTGTGCGCAGGCTAATCGATAAGCACCTACTAGCTCTAGTTGCATAGGGTCCCACAGTACAAGGTGTTGGTAATCCATATCGTATTTATCTATATCACGACGCTTACCGCTTCCTTCACCTACTGCTCTAAATGCTATTTCTCTGAGGCGTCCTAGCTCTCTAAAAATAGGGGAACTACCTACATATTGATATAGATGAATGTGCATGCCATCGTGTGTTTTACCCAGAAGCTGACATTGCTCAATTGCTCTTTTTAGTTCTTTTCTACACTCGGGCACAGCAATAGGTGTTTGTGTTTTTAGCGGTAGTGTTTTTTTAGTTGTAAGCCTATAAAGCTGTTTACGTATGAGGTTTACAATTTCTTTATCTTTAAGGTTTTCTATTAAGTAGGACTCAGGAGGGATAGAAGCACCAATCTCAAACTCTAAAGATTTTTTGCGCTGCTTAAACATTTCTGTCACTAATAATAAACTTGCCAGAGGCTTATAAATCATTGATGTACCATAAAAAAGTGGACTATTTTTGGCTTTAATAAAAATAGGTAAAATGGGGCAGTTGGCTTTTTTTGCCATACGTAAAAAACCGCTATTCCATTTGCAATCCTTAATACCGGTTGGTCCTAGGCGCGACACTTCCCCTGCAGGAAATATAAGTAAGGCACCTCCACCTTTTAAATGGTTTTGTATATTACTAAGCTCTTGCTTTTTACTCATACCAGATAAGTTATCAACAGGGAGTAAAAGAGAATGCATTGCGCTGACCGACATTAACATGCGGTTTGCGACTACTTTTAAATCCTGCCTTACTGTAGAGAGTACTTTGATAAGTGCTAAAGCATCTAGTGAACCAATAGGGTGGTTAGCAACAATAACAAGTTTACCCTCGTTAGGAATATGTTCTATCTGCTTAGGTTTATAGCGCGTATCAAAATTGAGTTCATCAAGTACTTGCTCAACAAATTCTAATCCTTGTAGGTGAGGGTACGTATTACCAAAGGTGATAAACTCTTGTTCATGCAATAAGTAACCTAAGCCCTTTTTTACTAAACCTTTTACTTTTGGAGAGTTCTCTAGTTGTGGTAAGTTTGCTGCAATTACTTTATCAACACTTATCATATTAACCTCATATCCCGTTTGGTCTATTCGCTATACATGTAAGATTAAAAAAAGGGTGTGACAGTTACTTTGCAGTAGTGTGACTTTTTAAAGTACTAAATTATAAACTGTGAATTGCTAGGAGAATTTATGTCGGTATTGGTGGCTATAACGGGGCGCAACAACGAAAAGCTAATAACGAAGTTACAAGAGCGATTACCAAATACATTGATAGAGCAATGGCCTGATTGCAAAAACGCAAATAATGTGGATTTTGTACTTGCGTGGAATGCTCCTGAGTCTCTGTGGCCGCAGCTGCCTAACTTAAAAGCTGTGTCGTCATTTGGTGCAGGCGTAGACAGTATCGATTTAACATTATTACCTGAACATGTCGAAGTAGTACGTATTGTTGACATGCAACTTGCTGAAGATATGGCGGAATATGTACTTACACATGTCTTAGCTCAAAAATTACGCTTAAAAGAGTATTACACTAAACAAACACAGCAAACATGGAAGCCAAAACGAGCTTTTAGTAATAAACATGTTGGTATACTTGGATTTGGCGAATTAGGTAAAGCATGTGCGCAAAAACTTGTAACTAATGGTTTTAAAGTAAGTGCCTGGGCGCAAAGTAATAAAAACACGACTAATGTCGAGGTTTATTATGGCGATGAAGGACTTAGCGATATGCTCTGTAAGATTGATTATCTCGTGTGCTTATTACCTCTTACGCAGGCAACGAAGGGTATTATTAATCACTCAATGCTCGCTAAGCTACCTTCACATGCTGTTGTTATTAATGTAGCACGTGGTGCTCATGTGGTTGAGCAAGATTTATTAAATGCATTAAATAACGATAGCTTACGCGCTGCTACCTTGGATGTTTTTGACCAAGAACCTTTAACGCAGAATCACCCTTACTGGGGAAACCCCAAAATAACACTTACACCACATTGTGCAGCGCTATCTGATTTAAATAGCGTTATAGACCAAATAGCCGATAATATTGAACGTTTGAATATGGGCTTAGCACTCAATAATTCAGTAGATAGAACTAAAGGTTATTAGCTGATAGCTAATTAGTTTAAAAAACAGCTTGTTAACATTTGTAATTTTCATTAGTGTAAAAGATATTCTCACTAATAAAAATATAAAGAGGGTGTTATGAAATCCAGTCAAAGTGGGGCTAAATTAAGCCTCGTTGTTATTTCAATTATCGTGCTAGGTGTTTCAGCTTGGTTTAATCAGGCTAACGCTGAAGATAGTCCATCTAAAACACAAACCCAAAGTGAATTAACAATAGCAGATTAACCTAGCTTATTAGGTATTTTCGGTTTTCGTCTTTCTTCTCGTTTCTCTCAACAGTACATGCTCAGCACCATTATTGTAGTGGTGCTTTAGTGGCGTTTAATATTGTCCTGATGCAACGTGTTTCTAATATTTTAAAAATTCGCAATAAAAAAGCCCAGCAATGCTGGGCTATTAAATATTCTAAGGAAAAGTTGTTAACTTTGGGTTACATTAAATTGCCCGAATGTATAAACTTTAAACAAGTAAAAAGTGTTGATCAACACTAAACTCATATTTGAAATAACGCTCGACGACATAAGATCTAGGCTAAATGATAAGAACAATAAACCACATGCACTAATGGCGGCAACGCGCAGCAGTGTTATCTGGTTAATAAAGAATGCACCTAAACCTAGTGCAAGTAGTGTAGTATTTAAAAGCCAATCTAGCTCGTTTAGCATGGTCGTTTCAATAGTTCAGTTGTTGAAAAAAGGAGCGCCATTATGTTGATCTTTTGCACACCTTTCAACCAAGTAATTTTAAATTTTCAGATTAGTTTTTTTAATGCTAAAAGTAACTGCCAATTGCCGAAAACAAACCATTGTCAGCAATTACTTGATACTTTTGACAGCTCTGTGGTTTTTGTAAATCACTGCATAAATAAAGGGATTCACGGCTAGAATCATAGTTGGGGTGCAAGTTGGAATCAATTAAAGTAGCTCCGTAACCTAAAAGTCCAGGCCAGTAAACACTCTCACTTACCATCCCTAATTTTTTATAGGTGAGCAAGGTTGGTTTTGGAAAAGCTAAAATTATTACAATAACAATGGCCAGAGATATAAATAGCCCCTTTTTAGACTTTGTTTTTTGGCTAGTGCCATTGTTTATGTTTGTTTTTTCCTCTACGGGTATAGAGCGCTGAGTAGGGTGTTGCGGCTTTCTTTTTTGCGCTGTTTTTTTTCTTGTTGGTGCTTTACCTAGCAACGACTGTTTATTTGGGGTTTTAGACATAAAGCAAATCTGGCCTTTTTTCCGTAGGTCTCTATAATTAAATGAGCAAATTTATATACTAAGCTAATTATTATGATAACTTAAAGTTAGCTTATAGCCTACGAGGAATAAAGATGAATACGCAGCTATCAATTTTAATTGTAGATGACGTTAGCACAGTGCGTAGTTTTTTGAGCCAAACGCTCATGCACTTAGGGATAGATAACGTAAAGGAAGCATCTACTGCCTCACAATGTATTAGTGAGTGCCAGGCTGCAAATTATAATATCATTTTTTTAGACATAGAACTGCCGGACGGCGATGGCAAAGATTTGATTGCACAAATCAATGAATTAAGCCCTGAGACAAATGTAGTAATGGTATCTGCACATTCAGGTATTGAAAATGTTAAGGATGCAATTGATAAAGGCGCTAAAGGATTTGTAGTGAAGCCGTTTACACCTAAAAAAATAGCGGCAATGCTTAAGAAGTTTTATCCAGACTTGGAAAATGTATGACACCAATCTGTTTAAATATTTATGTCGACTGTTATTAAAGTACGAGATTAAATCTTAGATAAAAAAAAAACCGGCAAAAGCCGGTTTTTTATATTCTATCAAAAACAAATTATAGAGCTTTAATCTTAGCTGCTATACGGCTCTTATGACGAGCTGCTTTGTTTTTGTGAATTAGACCCTTAGTTGCGTAACGGTCTAGGATAGGTGTAGCAACAGAAAAAGCTTGCTGTGCAGCTTCTTTATCGCCCGCTTCAATAGCAACAATTACTTTTTTGAAGTAAGTGCGCATCATTGAACGACGGCTTGCGTTGTGCTGACGGTTTTTTTCGCTTGTGATAGCGCGTTTTTTTGCAGACTTGATGTTAGCCAAGGTTTGCTCCTAACAATCTTAAAATAAAGCTTAAATTAAAGGCCGTGGAATATGCCTGTTTCTATCATGGATGTCAATTTAAATTTAACAATCCAAGAAAAACTGCACCATATAACGAGCATCAATTTGCCGCTTTAGCAGTTAATATAGACATTGTAACAAAGCACAGACCCCCAGCCTAGTGCTTTAAAGCGATTTATAAAAAAGACTGTGGCATAATCGCCTATCTTGAGGATTTTTGAGTAGGTTTAAGGTGTCAAAAGGTTTATTTCGCTCTGGTATGATTGTTAGTTGTATGACTATGATATCGCGTATTTTAGGGCTCGTTCGAGATGCTGTCGTTGCCAATTTATTAGGCGCAAGTGCAGCGGCTGATGTTTTTTTATTTGCTAACCGTATTCCTAATTTTTTACGCCGTTTATTTGCAGAAGGTGCTTTCGCACAAGCATTCGTACCGGTGCTAAGTGAAATTAAAGAACAGCAAGGAGACGACAAGGTCAGACTTTTTGTTGCACAAGCAGCAGGCACATTAGGAACCATTTTACTAATTGTCACTATTATAGGTGTTGTTGCTTCTCCTGTTATTGCAGCATTATTTGGTACCGGTTGGTTTATAGATTGGTGGCAAGGCGGACCTAATGCCGAAAAATTTGAACTTGCAAGTTCACTACTTAAACTTACATTCCCCTATTTATTTTTTGTAAGTTTAGTTGCACTTAGTGGTGCGGTGATGAATGTGTATAACCGTTTCGCTGTTGCTGCGTTTACACCAGTTTTGCTTAATGTTTCTATTATTACGTGTGCAATTTTTTTACATGATAAATTTTCGGTAGGTGCTTATTCACTTGCCATAGGTGTATTTGTCGGTGGTGTAGTGCAGCTACTATTTCAATTACCGTTCTTGTATCGCGCTAAAATGTTGGCGCGTCCGCGCTGGGCATGGCAAGACGAAAACGTAAAAAAAGTACGAAAACTTATGCTACCGGCTTTGTTTGGTGTCTCTATTAGTCAAATTAATCTGTTGCTCGATACCATGATTGCGTCATTACTGATGACGGGCTCAATTGCATGGCTTTACTATTCAGACCGCTTAATTGAATTTCCGCTGGGGTTATTTGGTATTGGTATTGCGACAGTTATTTTACCGGCGCTTTCTAAACTACATAGCAGTAAAAAAAGTAGCGACTTTCAGCATACTCTCGATTGGGGAGTTCGTTTTGTTATATTTTTAGGCCTGCCAGCAATGATAGGTTTGATGATCATCAGCCCACTTATTATTACCGTGTTGTTCGACCACGGTGCATTTAAAGAAGACAGTATTGATCATGTCAAAGCTGTAAGCTTAGGCGTAGTCGCATATTCGGTCGGACTTGTAAGCTTTATGCTAATAAAAGTACTCGCTCCTGGCTTTTATGCTCGTCAAGATACAAAAACACCGGTGCGTATTGGTATTATTACCTTAGTACTTAATATGGTGTTTAACATTATGCTGGCTCCTTTCATTGGTTATTTAGGGTTGGCACTTGCTACTTCGTTATCGGCTAGCTGCAATGCATTTTTATTATACAGACAGCTTAAAAAAGAAAATGTATACCAGTTCTCATCAATGAGTATGCGTTTTACACTTAAATGTGTTGTTGCAAGTATTGTTATGGGAGCTGTCACATGGTTTGTGAGCAGTTACTATTATTGGGCTACATGGGTCTTTACACAGCAAGTAATATTATTAGTAGCGCTAGTGGCTTTGGCAGGTATTAGCTACTTTGCAATGCTATTTGTGATGGGCGTTAGACTAAATACGATAAAAAGTGTAGCAATTACTGAATCAAACTAAAAAAAAGATTATAATCGGCAACTCTGCGGCTTTAATCATTTTTTAGCCGTAATTAATAGCTCGCTAAACAAGGCATTAGGTGGCATGGAGTTAATTAGAGGTATACACAATATTCGCCCACACCATTTTGGTTGTGTGTTAACTATTGGTAATTTTGACGGCGTTCATTTAGGCCACGCAGAAGTATTAAAAGGTTTACTTAGCGATGCTAAAGCGCATAGTTTGCCTAGTACTGTAATGCTGTTTGAACCCCAGCCACAAGAGTTTTTTGCTAAAAACAATGCCCCTGCACGTTTAACGCGCTTACGAGATAAGTTACGTTTATTGAGTGATTTAGGTATTGAGCGAGTTATTTGCATTAGCTTTAATCAGCAATTTGCAAACATGCATGCTGAGCAATTCGTTAATGAGATTTTGATTAAAAAGTTAGGTGTTAAAGCACTTACTGTTGGTGATGATTTTAAGTTTGGAAAGCAACGCCAAGGTAACTTTCACTTACTTGCTAGCATGGGTAAGCAAGCGGGCATGGATGTAAAAAGCACCGCGAGCTTTCGTCAATTAAATGCTAGAGTAAGCAGCACTTTAATACGAGATGCTTTAGCATCCGGTGACTTAGCGAGTGCTAAAATAATGCTTGGTCACGATTATGCTATTTCTGGGCGTGTTATACATGGTTGGAAAAGAGGACGTGAACTCGGTTTTAGAACGGCAAATATAGCCCTAAAACGCCAAGTGTGTCCTGTCAACGGAGTGTTTGCAGTGCAAGCAACGATTGCAGGAAAACAGATTTTTGGAGTTGCAAATGTAGGCAATAAGCCGACATTTAATGGAACTCGTGCATTATTAGAAGTTCACCTTTTTGATTTTGCACAGGATATTTACGGACAATTTATGCATGTGGAGTTAATAGAAAAACTTCGCGATGAGAAAAAATTCGAGACATTAACACAATTAACGGCGCAAATAGCAACTGATGTTGCTGCCGCTAAGCAGTGTTTTGGTTTAAATCAGGTAGCCGATAGAGACGGAATGTAGGATAAATGAGCGACTATAAACATACTTTGAACTTACCGGAAACACCGTTTCCAATGCGTGGCAATTTGGCACAACGTGAACCAAAAATGCTTAAAGCATGGTATGAGGACGACCTTTATGGTCAAATTCGCAGCGCTAAGAAAGGTAAAAAAACCTTTATTTTGCATGACGGCCCTCCGTATGCAAATGGCGATATCCATTTAGGCCACTCAGTTAATAAAATATTAAAAGATATTATTGTTAAGTCTAAAACATTATCTGACTTTGATTCACCATTAGTTCCAGGTTGGGATTGTCATGGTTTACCAATCGAGTTAATGGTTGAGAAAAAAGTAGGCAAGCCGGGTGTAAAAGTTACTGCGAGTGAGTTTCGTGAAAAATGCCGTGCATACGCTAAAAAACAAGTTGAAGGTCAAAAAGTTGATTTTAAACGTTTAGGCGTATTTGCAGATTGGGATAAGCCATATTTAACAATGAACTTTGACTTTGAAGCGAATGCAATTCGTGTGCTTGGTCGAATTATTGAAAAAGGTCATTTGCATAAAGGCGCCAAGCCTGTGCATTGGTGTACAGACTGTGGCTCTGCATTAGCAGAAGCTGAAGTTGAATACCAAGATAAGCAGTCTCCAGCAATCGATGTGCGTTTTATATTTGTTGATCAAGATGCTGTTGTTAGTGCATTTGATTTGGCTGATGGTCATAAAGGCGAAGGCAGTGTTGGTACTGTTATTTGGACAACAACACCGTGGACGCTTCCTGCAAACCGCGCTGTGGCTGTGCATGCCGATTTAGAGTATGCGTTAGTACAGGTTGAAGATGAAGGAGTACAACAACGTCTAATTTTAGGTTCTGAGCTTGTTAAAGATGCTATGGACCGTTTTGGTTTTAATCACTTTCACGTACTAGGGTATGTAAAAGGTGCAGCGCTTGAAAACTTGCAAGTAGCCCATCCTTTTTATGATTTTAATGTACCAGTGATTGTTGCAGAACACGTAACTACTGATTCAGGTACTGGTGTTGTACATACCGCCCCAGGCCATGGTCAAGAAGATTTCGTGGCTGGTTTAAATTACAACCTTGAAGTGGCTAACCCCGTTGGTGCAAATGGTGTTTATTTACCAGATACCGAACTTTTTGCAGGTCAGCATGTATTTAAGGCGAATGCGAGCGTAATTGAAGTGTTAAAAGAGCGTGGTGCGCTTATGCATCACCATGCGCTTACGCATAGTTACCCACATTGCTGGCGTCATAAAACACCAATCATTTTCCGTGCTACACCACAATGGTTTGTAAGTATGGATCAGGCTAACTTACGTCAAGATTCTCTTGCTGAGATTAAAAACACGCAGTGGTTACCAGAGTGGGGCGAAAGCCGTATTTCTAACATGGTTGAAAGCCGCCCAGATTGGTGTATTTCTCGCCAGCGTACTTGGGGCGTTCCTATTGCATTGTTCGTTGATAAAGACACCGGTGCACTTCACCCAAATACACAAGAGTTAATTGCTCAAGCAGCAGAGCTTGTTGAAAAGTCTGGTATACAAGCATGGTACGATTTAGAACCAGCTACTTTACTTGGTGAAGAAGACGCCAAGCAATACATGAAAGTGCAAGATACGCTAGATGTATGGTTTGACTCAGGTGTGTCACACGCTTGTGTAGTAGATGCACGTGAAGACCTGGTTGGTCCAGCTGACTTATACCTTGAAGGTTCTGATCAGCACCGTGGTTGGTTTATGTCATCAATGATGACATCTGTTGCTATTAATGGTCATGCGCCATACCGCCAAGTATTGACTCATGGTTTTACTGTTGATGAAAACGGCCGCAAAATGTCTAAGTCACTAGGTAATGTTATTTCACCACAAAATGTGATGAATAAACTAGGTGCTGACATTCTACGTTTGTGGGTGGCTTCTACCGATTACACGGCAGAAATGACTGTGTCGGATGAAATATTTAAACGCTCAGCCGATCGTTACCGTCGTATTCGTAACACCAGCCGTTACTTGCTTGCTAACCTAAATGGTTTTAACCCAGAAACAGATCAAGTAGCTGTTGATGATATGGTTGAGCTTGATAAGTGGATTGTTGGTCGCGCAGCTCAGTTGCAAGACGAGATTTTAGCCGCATACGACAGCTACCAAATGCTATTAGTAACTCAAAAGCTAATGAACTTCTGTACGGGTGAGCTTGGCTCGTTCTATTTAGATGTTATTAAAGATCGTCAATATACAGCTAAGAGTGATAGCCATGCACGTCGTTCTTGTCAAACTGCGCTTTATCATATTGCAGAAGCAATGACGCGTTGGATGGCACCTATTATGAGCTTTACCGCACAAGAAATTTGGGAAGCGTTACCGGGTGAGCGTAGTGACTACGTATTTACATCAGTTTGGTACGATGGCTTACAAGCACCAACAAATAGCCAATTTAGTAACGATGATTGGTTAGAGATTTTAACTGTACGTGACGAAGTAAACCGCTTATTAGAAGCTGCACGTAAAGAAGAAGTCATTGGTGCAACACTTCAAGCAACGGTGAATTTATTTACGGGTAAAGAGCTTGCCGCTAAATTAAACGCGCTTGGTGATGAACTGCGTTTTGTATTGTTAACATCAGCCGTGAATGTTACTGAAGTTGATAGCCAGCCTGTAGATACACAAGCTACCGAGATTGAAGGTTTGTTCATTAGCGTTGCTGCAACAGATGCTGCTAAATGTGAGCGTTGTTGGCATTACAGCGAAGATGTAGGCGTTGAGCCTGCTCATCCTGAAATTTGTGGTCGTTGTGTAAGTAATGTTGACGGCGAAGGTGAAAAGCGTCAATTCGCTTAGGAGTTATTCTTAGTGAGCAAACTAGCCCAAAAAAGTGGTTTAGTGTGGCTTTGGTTGAGTCTATTACTTTTAGTAATAGACTTTGCCAGTAAAACACTTGTTGTAGGGACTATGGCTTATCAAGAGTCTATAAACTTACTCCCTGTTTTTAGTATTACTTATGTACATAACTATGGTGCTGCTTATAGCTTTTTAAGTGAAGCGGGTGGTTGGCAGCGTTGGTTTTTAAGTGCAATTGCCGTTGCTATTAGTGCTTTGCTTGTATGGTGGCTAAAACGCTTACCTGCTACAAATAAAGTACTATGCGGTGCTTATGCATTGGTACTTGCTGGCGCTATTGGTAATTTATACGATCGTATTGCGTATGGTTATGTAATCGACTTTATTCACGTTTTTTATAAAGACTCACATTTTCCTGTATTCAATATTGCCGATTGCGCTATTTGTATTGGCGCAGCATTATTGTTATTTGACGCCTTCACCGGCGAGAGTCCAAAGGAGCATAAAGCATGAGCCAAGCTGTAATTGGTGAAAACTCGCAAGTTATTTTCCATTTTTCTATTAAATTAGAAGATGGCTCTGCCGCTGATTCTACCAAGGTGCACAACAAACCTGCTAAATTAACAATGGGTGATGGCAGCTTAACGGCAAACTTCGAAAAGTGTTTATTAGGTTTAACTGCAGGCGAAAGTAAAACGTTTGAATTAGAACCTGAAGATGCTTTTGGTCAACCAAACCCAGATAATATTTACTACGTTGACCGTAGTAAGTTTGGTCCAGAAACACCAGCTAAGGTAGGTGCAATTATTGCGTTTACTCAACCTGATGGCACTGAGCTTCCTGGTTTAGTTCGCGAAGTGCAAGGTGAGTCGGTAACGATTGATTTTAATCACCCTTTATCTGGCCAGCGTTTAACCTTTGAAGTTGATATTATTGAGGTGGAAGGTTAATGGAAATATTACTAGCTAATCCTCGCGGCTTTTGCGCTGGTGTTGACCGTGCTATTAGTATTGTTGAGCGCGCTTTAGATATTTTTGAAAAGCCAATTTATGTTCGCCACGAAGTAGTACATAACCGCTATGTGGTTGATGGACTAAAAAGCCGTGGTGCGGTATTTGTTGAAGAGCTTGATCAAGTACCTGACGACAGTATTGTTATTTTTAGCGCACATGGCGTATCGCAAGCGGTTCGCAGCGAGGCTAAACGTCGTGATTTAAAAGTATTTGATGCAACGTGTCCGCTTGTAACTAAAGTGCATATGGAAGTTACACGTGCGAGTCGCAAAGGTATTGAGTGTATTTTAATTGGACATCATGGTCACCCTGAAGTAGAGGGAACAATGGGACAATATGATAACTCAGACGGTGGTATTTATCTTGTTGAAACCGTTGATGATGTTGTTGCGCTTAATGTAAAAAATGCTGAAAATCTTTTTTACTGTAGTCAAACGACTTTATCAGTTGATGATACTGCTGATGTTATTGATGCACTACGCAATAAGTTTCCATCAATTGACGGACCTCGTAAAGATGATATTTGTTATGCAACGCAAAATCGTCAGGATGCTGTTCGTGACTTAGCTGACAAAGTTGATGTGCTATTAGTTGTTGGCGCTAAAAACAGCTCTAACTCTAATCGCTTACGTGAACTTGCAGATAAAATGGGCACTGTTGCTTATTTAATTGATGATGCAACTGATGTGCAAGAGCAGTGGGTTTCAGGTTCTAAATCAGTGGGTGTAACTGCGGGTGCATCTGCGCCAGAAGTACTTGTACAACAAGTTATAAGCCGATTAAAAGATCTTGGTGGTACGCAGGTTGTTGAAAACCCAGGCGAAGAAGAGAATATCGTATTTGCTGTTCCTGTAGAGCTACGTTAATTTAAAATTTAGATTATAGGAGAGTCGTTATGAGCAAGTCACTAAAAAATGATGGTTTGCTTTTTTCGGCTCTTTTTAATGAGCGAGGCGTACTAGCTTCGCTTATTGTTTCTCAAGTTATTGCTATTGTTTTAGCCTTTGCACCCAATGTAGAAGGCGATATTTGGCTTCGACTTGGGATCATCAGTTTGTTTATGCATTTAATTGTTTTAGTCGGTACCTCTTCTTTATACTTTTGTAGATTTTTCTTACAAACGCGCACTCAAACTTTTCAATTAAGTTTGTTTTTTATCTTTTTTTTATTATCTACATGCATTTTTAGTATTTTATTTTCCCATTTTGCTTTTGATATAGATGATACAGATAACTTAATTTATTTTACACTTCGCAATTGCATTATAGTGGCTTTGCTGGCGGCTTTATTCGTCCAATTTTTATTAATTCATTTTGAGAAAGAGCAGCAAACTAAAGCGCTTTCTCGAGCTGAGCTTGATGCCTTGCAAGCTAGAATACGTCCTCATTTTTTATATAATAGTTTAAACACTGCTGCAGAGCTTACTCATCATGATGCCGATGCGGCAGAGCAGGCTATTTTAGCATTAGCCGCCTTATCGCAGGCTGCAATGCACTCAGGAAAAAATGTATCTCTTGACGATGAAATAACGCTGAGTAAGCAATATATAGCACTTGAAACATGGCGTTTCGGTAATCGCTTAAGCGTTGATTGGCAAATACCCAATGAACTACCTGCATTGAGTATTCCTTGTTTAACACTGCAGCCATTAATTGAAAATGCAGTATGCCACGGTGTTGAAACAAGTGAGCATGGTGCAGAAATAAAAGTAGAGCTACATATTACTACCGGCTATATAACCATGATTGTTTCTAACCCAATAACAATTTCTAATGCTCAAACTAGGCCTAATAACGGCATGGCGCTTGAAAATATTCGCCAGCGATTAAATATTTATTATAAAAATAAAGCGCAGCTAACAATTACTAATAAAAATGATGTGTTTAGGGTCAAGGTTGTGATCCCTAAGTTAATTGAGGGCAGTGTATGAACGTACTCATTGTAGATGATGAACCTCTTGCGAGATCGCGCTTAATTCGTTTGTTGGCACATGATAAAAGCATAGTTGTACAAGGCGAGGCAAGTAATGGTAATGAAGCTCTGGTACTTGCTAAAAAGCAAACGCCGGATTTGATTTTTTTAGATGTTGATATGCCCGGTATGAATGGTTTACAAGTTGCTAATGAGCTCAATAGTTTAACTCTACCTCCTGCTATTGTTTTTATAACTGCTCACCCTGAGCATGCCTTCGATGCTTTACAATTAAGCGCTGCAGGTTATTTAGTTAAACCTATTTCAGAGCAATCATTGCAAAAGGTGCTTAAGCAAGTCGGGCGCTTAAATAAAGTACATATTCAAAAACAACAAAATGTAAAAATCTCTTATCAGCTAGCTGGTACTCTACGCAGTGTTGATATAAATGATGTTTTGTATTTTAGTGCCGAAGAAAAGTATACCAAAATGATATTCTGTGGTGGAGAAGCTTTACTTGAACAAAGTCTAAAACAATTAGAGTTACAATTTCCTACACATATTTTGCGAATTCATCGCAATACATTGGTTAATAAACAAAAAGTAATTGCTTTGCATTCAAAAGCGAATGGCAATCATATGATTGAGCTACAAGGGTGCAGTGAGTTATTGCCAGTGAGCCGCCGTGAGCTTAAATTAGTAAAAAATTCGCTTTAGGCTTACCTTGCAATTAACCTCCCCCTGATTTAAATACATTTGAGTCTTAATTATCAACGGTGTTATTGAATAAACAGGTTTAATTAACCGTTTATCAACAAATATAACCGCTTGTCTTAGTCCTCATTGATTCCTCAAATAAATAACATAAACTTATAATCAGATAATTTTTATTTGGTTTTATTATGCAATCACCTCACGTAAAAGTGCAAAGAGGCTTCACTCTGATTGAAGTGCTAATTGCATTTATTATTCTTAGTTTTGGCCTTTTAGGCGCAGTTGCTTTGCAAGCAAAAGCAAAGCAAGCAAGCTTTGATTCTATGCAGCGTGCTGCTGCAGTTGCACTTGGTAATGATATTGTGCAGCGTATCCGTGCTAACGATACCCCGCAAATAGCTAGCCTATATACCCAAACATTTAATAGCGAAGCCTCAACTAAAACCTCACAGACGTGTTTTACAAGCACTTGTAGCGCAGCGCAAGTTGCAGCCCTAGACCTTGAGCAATGGAAAAGAGCTATAAAAGCAAGGGGAAACACAGGCTCTTTAGATGACGCAACTGTATGTATTGCGGCTACTGCAGTTGCAGGTACAGGTGGTAAAGCATTTAATTTAGAGGTCGTTGTATCTTGGCAAGGGCGTCAAGAGTTTAATGCAAATGATGCTACTGGCGCTATAAAGTGTGGAACGGCTGATAAAAAGCGCCGTTTAGTTGTTTTAACTAGTTATATTTACCTTAGGAGCTAACATGAAGCAAAAAGGTTTTACACTTGTAGAAATGATGATTTCATTATTTATTGGTGGGTTAATTTTAGGCGGCGTTATGTTTACCTATATAGGTATGAAAGTAACCACTAAAGATACGATGACTATTGGTGAACTTCAAGAATCAGGACGCCTTGCAATTAACATAATGCAACGTGATATTGAGCAAATTGGCTTTTGGGGCACTTATTATGATGATTCTTTTACTTCGGTAAACACAGAAGCATTATCAAACCCGCTAAATGACTGTTTCGAAGGACTAAATAACGGTAGTTTTCCTGATTTGGCAACTGCGAGTAACTTTAGAACTATTTATGCGAAGGTTGCAGATGCTTCAAAAGAACTAAACTGCGTAACGAGTCCAGTAAAAGGTACCGATATTATTCAGTTAAAGTTTTTACAAGGTGATCAATTAACTGAAGCTGAGACTCAAACGAGTGAAAACTATTTCATAGCGGAGCAAGAGAGAGCTCAATTCAAGCGAGGTGAAATTACAGGAAGTTCTGTTAATGCCTCTATTTGGCCGTATAGCCATCATGTTTATTATATTTCAGAGCAAACATATAAAGTAAATAACAAGAACCTAACTGTACCTGCATTAATGAGAAAGCGCTTAGTTGGTGGAAATATCACCACAGAAACTATTATGGAAGGTGTCGAAAACATGCGGTTTGTTTTTGGTCTCGATACAAACAGCGACAATCGTGTAGATACATACCGAAGTATTAAAAGTATGGAGCACACTGATTGGGAAAATCGAAAGGGTATTTTAACAGTACAGGTATTTTTATTAATACGCGCATTGGAGCCAGACCCTGGGGTTAAAATTAAAAACCAAACTTACATATTAGGTGAAGATGAAAACAAGCGTGAATTGAAATTCACAGATAGTTTCAGACGCACAGTGTTTACCACGACTATTCGATTAAATAATGTTGGATCAAATTTATGGCGTATTTAAAACAATCACAGAAAAAGCAGCAGGGTGTAGTACTGATCACTGCTCTAATAATGGTAATTGCAGTGACGGGTATAGCGGTGACTCTTATGAGCAGTAGTAGTATTGATATTAAAATTACCAATGCAGCGCAAGAGCGTGAAGTGGCCGAAAATGAACTTATTGGCGAAGTACAGCGCATGATTTCTGATGAAGCAAATAAAGGTGCGAATAATCAGTTTTTTTTGAGTCCAGATGAAGTCACTTCGATTGCAGCCTCTGATAAAGAAGGCATGGTGATCGCAACACATGATGGTATGCAAAGCAAAATGGTTAATCTAAACAAAGGTGCGCTTGACCTAGAGTGTCCTCGACGCTTTAATTTTACTGCAGGTATATCGTGCAATATGTTACAGGTCGCCACGACAATAGAATATGGCTCTAAAAGTAAGCATGAACTAACCATTGTTACAGGTGTAGCACAAGAAATGGCTAGCGTAAGTAAGGGGATTTAAGATGAAATTTAAATTAAACAAAGTGCTAGCCTCTTTACTTGGCTTAACAATAAGTGCGTCAGTTTATGCTGAAGATATAGAGCTTTATGTTAATCATGATGTGGATGTTGAAGAAAAACCTCGAGTATTACTGATTTTTGATACATCAGGAAGCATGGCTTTTTCATCAAGTACAGGTAGTAATTGTGGGCAATATTCGAGTGGAGGTTGGGTTTTATGTTCTGATAGTCGATTAGCTGCAGCACAGTTTGCGATGAATAAAGTTATTACCGATAACGAAGATACTATCGACTTTGGTTTAATGCGCTTTAAAGCCACAGACGGTGGTTATATAGTTAATGGAGTTGGTAAAGATTCTACAATTATACGAAATTCACTTGCTGCTTTACCTGCTGCTGGGGGGACCCCTTTAACAGAAACTCTTTGGGAAGCTTATTTATATATTACTGGGCAAGGAGTTCAGTACGGGCTTGAAGCTTCAATAATAGAGCGTGATACGAGTGTAGAAAGTTCCTCTACTGTCCAAGTTGAAAATCAATATTGTTACTGGGCTGGTCGGGGACGAAATCGCTATCAGGTATGTAATACATATTATGTACCTGAAACGAATTATACCTATATATCACCTTTTGCAGATAGTACAGCAGAAGCTAAACGTTGTGATAATTCGATAAATATCATTTATATGACCGATGGCGACCCATCTGGTGATAATGATAGTGACAGCCAAATTAGTGCAGAGCATGAGAAGTACTTTGGGGAAGGATTAAACTGGAATACGGATAGTTACTACAGTAGTTACCTACACCAAATGGCTAAAATTATTCATGGTACAAGTGATACTACTGTTGATTTATACCCGTCGACTCCCGATATTCATGAAACAGGCCGTTTATATACTATCGGTTTTGGCTCTGGTATGAGCGCGAGTGGACAAGAGCTTTTACGTAGGGCCGCTTCTTTAGGTGGTGGTGAAAACTTGCCCGCAAGTACGCCAGATGAGCTTTCTGAATCATTAAACAGTGCAATTTCTCGTATTCGTGAAGTAAATGATAGCTTTTCATCGCCGTCCGTTGCTAGTAACAACGTAGATCAAACCCGTAGTCGAGATGCTATTTATTTTGCAATGTTTTATCCAGAGACAAATACCCGCTGGGGCGGTAACTTAAAAAAGTTAAAGGTATCGGGTAGTAACATAGTTGATTCAACAGGCAATGTAGCGCTTGATTCTAATGGTTTGATAGACACTGATGCAAAAACATTTTGGCTTCCTGATGGTAAGTCAGCAGATGGGAACTTAGT
Organism: Pseudoalteromonas sp. SR41-1; assembly: GCF_014164015.1. Taxonomy (NCBI): domain Bacteria; kingdom Pseudomonadati; phylum Pseudomonadota; class Gammaproteobacteria; order Alteromonadales; family Pseudoalteromonadaceae; genus Pseudoalteromonas; species Pseudoalteromonas sp. SR41-1. Next base: position 9,518 of record NZ_JACJEK010000009.1, on the reverse strand, counting down.
AGCACAAGGTGGCGTTAATTATCAACTAAGTACCTTAACAGGAACCAACGCAGAAGAACGAAGAACACTATATACAGATAAACAAGGCGATATAGTACGATTTACTACATCGATTGTTAGTGACATTCTTGATTTAATAACTAATAACCCAATTAGCTTATCTAGTTCAGATATTAAATGGGCTATGGGTATTGATGTTGATGATGAAGATAACGATAACGATACCACGGATCAAAGAGATGATATTTTTGGTGATCCTCTGCATTCAAAGCCTGTTGCGCTTGATTACGGTAATGATGATATTCGTATTCTTATTGGTACCAATGCTGGCTTTTTGCATATGTTTAAAGACGATGATACAAATAATGAAGTATCTGAAAGCTGGGCATTTATACCCTCAGATCTGTACAGTATTATCCAACCGCTGCGCAACAAAGAAACGGGTAAAAAATATGGTATGGATGGACCAATCAGCGTTTATTTTAATAATAAAAACTTAAATAGCGATGGTTTAAACGACGGGATTATTGATGCGAGTGGTGATGATGAAGTATGGGCTTTTGCAGGAATGCGTCGAGGTGGTAAAAACTACTACGCACTGGATATAACAAATCCCGATCAGCCTAAAAAACTATGGAGCGCACCAATAGAAGGCGGAAAAGGTGATTTTAAAGAGCTTGCGCAAACATGGTCAAAACCGCAAATAGCCTACATTAAAGCATTTGGTGACAAGCCTTTATTAATTTTTGGTGCTGGGTACGATACAAACAAAGATGCGGTGATTAAAAGTGAAGATAGTACAGGGCGAGGTATTTACATTGTTGAAGCCGAAACAGGTAAAAGAGTATGGGCATTAACACCCGATATTAATGGCTTTAAAGGTAAGCATAGTATTGCTGCAGATATTACCACGCTTGACTCAGATTATGATGGATATATAGACCGAATTTATGCGGCAGATACTGGTGGAGATATTTGGCGTATAGATATGCCAGGCACTAGTACTAGTGAATTTAGTCACTTTAAATTAGCTGAGCTTGGCAGTAATAAAGCAACTGAGGACAGACGCTTTTTTTACAAACCACTCGTTGCACGAACCATTTATAGTAAAGTAAGCGAGACAACCGTTGATGGTAGTACCGTTATAACACGCTTAGATACGCCGTATGATGCAATAGTTATTGGTAGTGGTAACCGCTCAAAACCAACCGGTACCAATGAAAAAGATCAACTGTTTATGATCAGAGATGAAAATACAGTTACTAAATCATATAAAACGAATGCACCGGATACTATTGTACCTGCTGATTTGATGCAAATGAATTCAGACCCATTTGGTAATGCTCTAGATGACGTTAATGATTTTGTTGACTTAGAAGTCGACTTGGCTAAATTTAATGGTTGGAGATATGAGTTAGGAACGGGTGAAAAATCACTAGCTGCTGCTACAGTTGTTGGAGGTGTTGCTTATTTTACAAGTTTCACACCTGCATCAGATACATCGACTGAAAACCAATGTTCACTAAGTGGTGGTGGTGGTTCTTTATACGCATTTCACTTACATTACGGTACTAAAGTGTATGACGACCTTAAATTTACAACCAGCTATGATGTACCTGATACACCTCAGTTATACTTTGGCGAAGGCCCTTCATGCGTAGATGGTAATGGAGATGGTAAGTGTGATGACAACCCAACAGTTGACTTAACACAAGAAAGTCAGTTTTATCTAATTGGGCCGGGTATCAAAGGTGAAAATGCTGAAAACCCAATGAAGCCTGTTGAGATAAAGGGCCCTGGCTTAACAATTGTTGATGGTAAAGTTGTATTGGTTAATGACAATGCTGTAGGGTTTGGCTTTAAAACTCAACAAACATATATCTATAAACGTGAAGAAAATGACGAAGTTAATAATTAAGGAAATTAAATGAAGAAACAACATGGGTTTACCTTAATTGAGCTGATGATAGCGGTTGCAATTGTAGGCATACTTGCCTCAATTGCATTGCCCAATTATACAGAATATGTAAAGCGTGCTTCGCGCGCTGAAGCTGCTGCAGCATTGTTAGATGCTGCAAACAAAGAGGAGCAATATTTTGTAGATAATCGTGAGTATACGCAATCCTTTACTGACTTAGGGCTACAAAGTAAAACCGAAAATGGTCACTTTGAACTATCTATCAGCGTAGTCGATAGTAATACCTTCACTATTACAGCTAAGCCTATAGACGGTGCTGTAAAAGGAGATACTGATTGTAAAGAGCTTTCAATCACTGATATTGGTCTCAAAGGTGCAAAAGGGTCTAAAGGTGACACCGATGTTGGTTATTGCTGGGGTCGATAGCCTAGATTACTTCTTCTGGCACTTATCAGTTGATTTAATACGTATTCTGCCAGTTTGACTTACTGATAAGGCCAACCCCTCGAGGTTGGCCTTATTGCTGTTGGGGCAATATATAAAAGTACCATTTTGAAAACCATTCAAAGAACCATCAGGACGAAACGTAATTGCGCTGCGAGGGTATTTAAAACTGTCAGCTTCATGGATCTCCTCAAAAGTACTTAAGAGTAGTTCATCATCATCTAACGAGGTTGATTTATCTTTGTCGATAAAGAGTGACATTTGGCCATTCCACTCATCTTTTGTACATTGACTGTCTTTTAGTGCACAAAGCGTGACGTAAGTAGTATTTTCAATGGCATATAAACGGCCATAATTTATATTTCGGTGTAGGAGGTTTACGTGGTTATCTAAGCGGTTTTTAGCTAAAAAATCTGGGTAAAACCACATAGATAATTGGCTGATAATACTGACAACAGCCATAGATACCATTAATTCGAGAAGTGTTACTCCCTTACTTTTTGATATTGATAATCTCATCCTTGAAGACCTGAGTTAATAAATGATTAACTCAGTCTAGTAAATGATACAAATATGACAAGATATAATTGTACGTTTTTTAATCGCACTTTTCAGTGGTGTCACCAAGGTAGAAAGCAGTACCAGATACTGATACATTCAGCGCTTTATTGTTTTCATTGTCATTATTAGGGCAGTATACAAAGCCAGCAAAGTTACCGCTGGTGTTTAGGTTTGTTGTAATGCGCCCACTAGTATTAAAGCGAAGGCTACTATCACCAGTAAATTTAACCTTGTCTATACTATTTATCTGCTCCATGGTGCGTAAAATAGTATCTTCTTTCCAGTTATATATTCCGTTATTATTAGTATCTACAAAGAGAGTTATGATTGAATCCTCCCCCCATGAACTTTGACATTTAAAGTATCTATTAATCTCAACTTTACTTATAGGAGCAGGGCATATGATAACAATTTCATCCGTACTTGCAGCTTGAGCACGGGCGTAGCTAATATTTCTTTTTAATTCCAACAAAAAATTCTCAGCTCTATTTTCTTCTAGCATATCGCTGCTATTCCAAATCGCAATTGATGCAATAATGCCAACGATAGCAACGGTTACCATGAGTTCTAAAAGGGTGAACCCGTTTTGTTTGTTTTTCATATTAATCTCATTTACTGCTAGTCATTTAAGTATAGCTATTTTTATATAATAAATTATACCACGATCGGTTGTTTTATCACCGTAATTCAATTGCTTTGTTTGCTATGAACACTATGATTGTCTAAAATCGAGGCAACTGAAGCTTTCAAAAGTAATTAATATGAAAAAAATAGAAGCAATTATCAAACCTTTTAAGTTAGACGATGTGCGTGAAGCGTTGTCAGATGTGGGTATTACGGGGATGACGGTAAGCGAAGTTAAAGGCTTTGGGCGTCAAAAAGGTCACACTGAGCTATATCGTGGCGCAGAGTATATGGTCGATTTTTTACCTAAAGTAAAACTTGATATTGTATTGACTGATGAAGATGTAGACCGTGCAATTGAAGTTATTGTAAAAACGGCGCAAACAGGAAAAATCGGTGATGGTAAAATATTTGTCACAGATGTTGAGCGTGTAATACGTATTCGTACTGCAGAGGAAGATGAAGAAGCGATTTAAGCTTGTTTTTCTATGTAGTTAAAAGGCGCTTTAGTAAGCGCCTTTTTTATTTATTTAGTTCTTTTATTTAGTTTTCGTGTTTGCTTTGCGTGCTCACTAAGCTCAGTTAAACCTAATTGGTCGTAACTTTTCTCCATCATTTCAAGCGCGGGATCTAAGTAACTGCTTTGTGAATAATGCTCAACAACAAACTTACCTCTATTAGCAGCAGCTAAATAAGCTTCACGTTCGTAATAGTAAGTTGCTACTTTTAATTCATAACGTGCCATGCGGTTTAAAAGCCACACTAAACGACGCTTAGCTTCAGGCGCGTAATCACTTTTTGGAAAACGTTTTACTAATGTCGATAAATCTGTAAATGCAACACGAGTACGGTTAGCATCACGGTCGGCTCTATCTACACCAAAGTACTCTTGGAACGCATTTTTATCTGCTTTAATATTTACTAAACCACGCATGTAATACATGTAGTCTAAATCTTTATGATTTGGGTTTAAGCGAATAAAGCGGTCAATGGTTGCAAGTGCTTGTTCAGTATTACCTGATTGATAATGTGCATAGACTAAGTCCATTTGTACTTGCTTAGAGAATGGGCCAAATGGGTAGCGAGAGTCTATAGCACTCAAAAGTTCAATTGCACGAGCATATAAACCAGAATCTAGCGTTTCTTTTGCATCTTCATATAAAGCGTGTGCAGACTTATTCGGTACACGTTGAATGTCTTCTTGGTCTGGAGCAGACGAACAAGCGCCTAAACTAAGTACAGAAACTGAAAAAACAATGGCAAATGCACGTTTCCCTATTTTATTTATCATTTTATTTGTTACCTTCGATGTCTTCGGCTAGGCCAAGTCGGTAAAACCGAGTAAACTATGCGTATTATATTATGCTTTTATTAAAAGCGATTCTAACCCAGTCGAGCAAAGCTTGCACTGGTAAATTGGGTAAAGTTACTAATGTCAGAGCAAATTTCTCTTCAAGCCGACGTTCCAACCGAATTAGGTGGTAAACGTCTAGACCAAGTATTAGCACAATTGTTCCCTGATTATTCACGTTCTCGTATAAAAACGTGGATTTTGGATGATAAAATCACTGTAGACGGTGAAATTTTCAACACTCCACGCGAAAAGCTACTAGGTGGTGAAGTTGTAAGTGTTGAAACAACAATTGAAGCACCACGCGAATACGAAGCACAAGATATCAAATTAAACATTGTTTATGAAGACGATGATATTTTGGTAATTAATAAACCAATGGGCCTAGTGGTTCACCCAGGTGCAGGTAACCCTAATGGAACAGTGTTAAACGCATTGCTACATTACTACCCTGAAATAATTAACGTGCCACGCGCAGGTATTGTACATCGTTTAGATAAAGACACGACCGGTTTAATGGTTGTAGCTAAAACGATTCAGGCCCAAACGCATTTAGTGAAAGCACTACAAAAGCGCGAAAATTTCACTCGTGAATATGAAGCACTGTGTAATGGCACCATGACTGCTGGTGGTATGGTTGAAAAAGCAATTGGCCGCCATCCTACTCAGCGTACGCATATGGCCGTACATGAACTGGGTAAACCGGCAATTACACATTACCGTGTTGCTGAAAAATTCCGTGCTCATACTCGTTTACGTCTGCGCCTAGAAACAGGCCGTACTCACCAGATTCGTGTGCACATGGCACATTTAAATCATCCGCTAATTGGCGATCAATCTTATGGCGGCCGTCCGCGTCCACCTAAAGGTGCAACACCAGAGTTATTCGAGTTACTTCGTAGCTTTAGACGCCAAGCACTACATGCCGTAAAATTAAGTATTGCGCATCCAATCACGGGTGAAATGATGACATGGCAAGCACCTATCCCTGATGATATGGTTGCTATGACACATGCACTACGTGAAGATACTAAAGCTAATCCTGATATCGATAGATAATGCACTTATTGTCAGCGACATGGCAAAACCTTCATAAAGTAGGAACGTTAAGTACTACTTGTGGAGGTGGTGTTTCAAAAAACCCATTTAAAAGTTTCAATTTGGGATACCATGTTGGAGATAATCAAGATCATGTATCAAAAAACCGCTCACTATTAACCAAACACTTACCTAAACCTGCCGTGTGGCTAAATCAAGTTCATAGCTCTGATGTTGTTATTGTTGATGAACATTTTGACTCTAATAAGTTACACAATGCTGATGCGCTTTATACTCAGTTATTAAATCAGCCTTTGGCTATCATGACTGCCGATTGCTTACCTATTTTATTAGTGAGTGATGATGAGAAGGAAGTTGCAGCTATACATGGTGGCTGGCGGGGGCTTGAGCAGGGAATTATTAAAAATACTTTAGAATGTTTTAGCTCAAAGTATGAAAATATAAATGCTTGGCTAGGGCCTGCAATTGGGCCAACTCAATTTGAGGTTGGCGCTGAAGTGTTTGAGTTATTTCAAAAAAGGTCTTCTTCATTTATTCAAGCATTTACACCACAAGCTAATGGCAAATTTCTTGCTGATATTTTTGGCATTGCGCGTACTTTACTTACCCAGCAAGGCGTTAAAAATATTACAGGCGGCGACTATTGTACAGTCTCTCAAAGTGACTTATTTTTTTCTTATCGACGGGATGGGCAAACCGGACGTATGGCAAGTTTGATCTGGCGCAAGTAATTAGCACCTTTAGCTATTATATTTCTCTCTACACCTTGAACAAACACCTAAACATACCCATTAATTAAGCAATTAGATTATTTAATAGGTAACACCATGCGTTTAGATAGATTTACAAGTAAATTTCAATCTGCGCTTTCTGATGCGCAATCGCTAGCCCTTGGCCGCGACCATCAATTTATTGAACCCGTACATTTAATGTATTCACTACTGCAGCAAAGCGGCTCCAGTGTGCGCGCGTTATTTGCACAAACGGGGGTCAGCGCAGATGAACTTAACACCAAGCTTTCTCAAGAAATAGAAAAACTATTTAAAGTAGAAGGCGTAGGTGGCGACGTGCAGCTATCAAATAATATGGCTTCACTTATTAACCTATGTGACAAGTATGCGCAAAAACGCAAAGACAAATACATTTCAAGTGAATTGTTTGTACTGGCAGCATGCGACGATAAAGGTCCACTTGGCGATATATTCAGATCGTTAAATATTACCTCCACTAAAATTGAAACAGCAATTAAAGCGATTCGTGGTGGTCAAAAAGTTGATGACCCAAATGCCGAAGAAACACGCCAAGCGCTTGAAAAGTTCACGATTGATCTAACTGAGCGAGCAGAGCAAGGTAAGCTTGACCCTGTTATTGGTCGTGATGACGAAATTCGCCGCACGATTCAAGTATTACAGCGCCGTACTAAAAATAACCCTGTATTAATCGGTGAGCCAGGTGTTGGTAAAACAGCAATAGCAGAAGGTTTAGCACAGCGTATTATTAATGGTGAAGTACCTGAAGGATTAAAAAACAAACGTGTTTTATCGCTTGATTTAGGAGCACTAGTTGCGGGCGCTAAATATCGCGGTGAATTTGAAGAGCGTTTAAAATCAGTGTTAAACGAATTGGCTAAAGAAGAAGGCCAAGTCATTTTATTTATTGATGAAATACACACTATTGTGGGTGCAGGCAAAAGTGATGGCGCAATGGATGCGGGTAATATGCTAAAACCTGCTTTAGCACGCGGTGAGTTACACTGTGTTGGCGCAACCACGCTTGATGAATACCGTAAATATATAGAGAAAGACGCAGCACTTGAGCGTCGATTCCAAAAGGTACTCATTGAAGAGCCGTCGGTTGAAGATACCATTGCAATATTGCGTGGCTTAAAAGAGCGATATGAGCTACATCATTCAGTAGAAATTACTGATCCCGCGATAGTTGCTGCGGCGCAGTTATCTCACCGCTACATTAGCGATCGTCAGTTACCAGATAAAGCAATTGATTTAATTGACGAAGCGGGTTCTTCAATTCGATTACAAATTGATTCAAAACCAGAGTCGTTAGATAAGCTTGAGCGTCGTATTATCCAATTAAAATTAGAAGATAATGCACTTGCTAAAGAAAAAGATGAGGCGAGTCAAAAACGTCGCACTGAAATGCAAGAGTTGATCACCGACCTTGATGGACAATATCGTGAACTAGACGAAATTTGGAATGCTGAAAAAGCATCGCTTCAAGGTACACAAGTAATTAAAGCCGAACTTGAACAAGCAAGATTAGATTTAGATGTAGCGCGAAGAGCAAGTGATTTACAGCGTATGTCAGAGCTGCAATATGGGCGAATTCCAGAGCTTGAACGAAAACTTGATTTAGCCTCACAAGCTGAAATGCAAGAAATGACTCTGCTTAAGAACCAAGTAGGTGAGGATGAAATTGCTGAAATTTTATCTCGCTGGACAGGTATTCCTGTTGCAAGAATGCTACAAGGTGAGCGTGAAAAGCTGCTGCAAATGGAAGATAAGTTACACAGTAAAGTAATAGGGCAAGATGAAGCGGTCGTTGCTGTTGCTAACGCAATACGACGCTCACGTGCAGGACTTGCAGATCCTAATCGCCCAATTGGTTCTTTCTTGTTTTTAGGTCCAACAGGTGTGGGTAAAACCGAGCTTACAAAAGCACTGGCAGGTTTTATGTTTGATACCGAAGATGCCATGGTACGTATTGACATGTCTGAGTTTATGGAAAAGCACTCAGTTGCACGCCTAGTGGGCGCACCTCCAGGTTATGTGGGTTATGAAGAGGGCGGTTATTTAACAGAAGCTGTTCGTCGTAAACCTTACTCAGTTATATTGCTTGATGAAATAGAAAAAGCACACCCAGATGTGTTTAACATTTTACTGCAAGTGTTAGATGATGGCCGATTAACTGACGGACAAGGTAGAACCGTTGATTTTAAAAATACTGTTATTATCATGACATCAAATTTAGGCTCAGATATTATCCAAGAACAAGCGGGGAATAATGACTATACGACCCTTAAAGCTAAAGTAATGGAAGTATTGATTAATGAGTTTAGACCTGAGTTTATTAACCGTATTGACGAGACTGTTGTATTCCACCCGTTAGCAAACGAGCATATAAAAGAAATAGCTGATATTCAGTTAATGAAATTACGTGAGCGTTTAACAGAGATGGGGTATCTGCTTGAAATAAGCGATGCTGCACTTGAGCGAATTGCAGCAAGTGGGTTTGATCCTGTGTACGGTGCACGCCCGCTTAAGCGTGCTATTCAGCAAACGATTGAAAATCCGCTAGCACAAAAGCTACTTAATGGGGACTACATACCAGGTAGCGTGATTGTTATTGATGCAAATGACGACTCTTTGGTATTTACCAAACGCTGATTGTAAATAATTAAACTCTAAAGCCGCTAAAATAGCTGTCTCTTATACACAAATCCCTGCTAAGAAATTAGCGGGGATTTTTTTGAACTAAATCTCAATGTCATGATCAGATCTTCAAATCTTGTTTGAGGGCACATTATGATTAACGAACATACTC
>NZ_JACJEK010000008.1:0-226458 GCF_014164015.1 Pseudoalteromonas sp. SR41-1 | reverse complement strand
ACACCGACGACAAACTAGGCCCGCATTATTAGTTTTTTCGTAAAGCTCAATCCACTTTAAACGTTGTTTAATTTCTTTGTTCATAGCGTCATAGTATATTGAAACGATCTCTATGAATCACACACTTAATTACAAGCTAATCAATTCTATCTTGACCAAACCTTCGATATCTTTATAGCTGAAAACCATTCCCTATCACTTTTTGATTAATTTAGCGGCATTATTGTAGTGGTCAATAATTTTTGCATACGCTGAGCGTCGGGATGCTGATGCTCAACCATCACACTACATAAAGATTCAGTAAATTCTTTTTTAAGAATTGGCGTTGCATTTAGACCTGGCTTTGTCAAAGCTAATACCTCATATGGACTTGGTGCTAAATGAATATCCTTCCAAATACTTCGATACAAATCATATTGTAAATGCTCTGGTAATTTATTAGATTGAATTAAAGCCTTCATTAGCGTTAAATCTCCCACAGACCATAAATGAATTAACGTTTTTTCAAGTACCGAAATAGCTCTATGTTTGTACGCAGTAAATTGAATATTAATGTATATATCACTAGAGAACTTTTCCCATAACTCGTGTGGTACATGCATCTTTAAGTTAGCAACCTGTGAGATTATCCATACAATATCAACATAGCAGCCTTGATGATTCATAAGCTGTTTGATTTTATGACACCAAGTTTCTAATTGAGACGCTAGCGAATTACTATAACCTTCAACCTCCAGCGTGCCTTTCAAAAAACCAAAGTAAACAGAAATATTGTCAGATGGAAATCTAAATACCTTACTAGCAGTTTTAGTTATAGCTTGCTGTGCCTCTTCGCGATCAGCTTTTGAAAGGTGGCAACTTAAGCGCGCTAAACTAAAATACGATGACCAAATCCATTGAGGAAATATTTTTGATATTTCTATAATTAATGTATTAAATAAGTTTAAGGTTAATTTTTCTGGCGAGGTCATTAAAAAACTTAAAATATCTTCAACCGGTTCAGCGCCATATTCAACATTACTCCATCTTTTACGTCCCGTATTCACCGAAGGTAATAAAGCAACTGCAGCCTCAAGTTCGCCAACTATTAAATAAAGCTTAATTAAAGCACATCGATCATCAAACGACTTTTGATATTTTTTTAGCTTTACAGCTTTCAAAACCGCCTCTACAAGTTGTTTATCTTGCCAATGATCAGTTACTAATTGCAACAACAAGGCAATTGTTGTGCAAGCTTTTATTGCACTTTTAATATCAGAAACTTCGCCTAAGTAGGGCAATGGTTTTGCGTTAGTTTCTTTATCCGCAATTGTAATAAAGGGTTTGCCTGCACTGTTCCCTCTTCGATAACGAGGTACCCACTCTTTCTTTGAAGTTGTTTTCCCCAGATGGCCAAGAATACGTGCGGCATTATGTAAATTGTCGTGTAAAACCCAATGAGCAATAAAAAGGGTCAGCGGCTCTGTTCTTTCGTGTTCAATATAGAACTTTTCAGCCTTGGCAAGTAAGTCAGGGGTTAAAAAGGGCAAAAACCTTTTTGTGTAAGTACCAAATTTATCCCCTTCTGGATAACCTCGATTTAAATATGGCAAAACTCTTTCAGGTTGACGCCACACAAACCACCAAGCACCTTCCACTAATGCTTCTTCATGGCTCCAATCAAGCTCTTCATAAAATTGATTCAACTGCTCATCTGGCAAACAAAGCTGGCATCCGAGTAAAAAGCGATTATAGGCAGGAGTATGATATCTATTTTCATTATCTTCTTGAGCCATTCTTAATGCCACTTCAGCAGTCATATCTTTTCCCGCTATAATTGCATTTGCTAACTCTTCATCAGAAGAAACTTTTTTAAGTGGTTTACTATCAATATAATTATTGAGAGCTTGAAGAGGATCATCAATACCTGACCAAACTAATCCAATCGATTCAATAATGGGTTGTAACTCTGAAATTGGTTTTTCTAAGCAATGAAACTCGGCTAATTGCAATGCAACAATAGCTCGTTGTTTTAAGTCTGTATCATGTATATTAGGAGTAAGTGTTTTTGCAATTTCATGCCATCCATTGTGCTTTATCCGACCTGCAACTTTGGCTGCGGCAACTTGAGCAGTATATGTACCAAAGGAGCGAACATCTTTCGTTGCACGATGACGAGAGAGCCTTAGCAATCCTTTAAAGCTTACTTGTACAGCAGCGTGTTCACTGTCTAAATCAAGATCACTAAACCCTTTAATCGCATTAGCAAACGCACAGGCTTCCTCTCCCCCATCTTGAATCATTGGACGATACGACCCCACTTTTGCTAATGTCATTAGCGCCTGCTCTTTAACATCACCCTCTGACAACCCAGAAATAACTTTAACCCACGTTTCAGACAAACTTTCTCTATAATAAGCATCTATTTTATTTACCAAAGGTAATGCTTTAGCGTGTAAACCTAGTCGGCAGCGCTCATTAACAACACTAATAAGTAAGCTGTCACCTCTTTGATATTGATTACGGTAAAGAACATCATCATCAGGTAATAAAGCACACACATCTTTTTCCCAAACCGATGCAATCTCATGATAGATATTTGAAGTGTCTACAGATCCAATAGGTACATTCTCGCGAAGTGCTTCCGTAAATAGAGTTAATAGGGATGGGTCTGCGCCCAACTTAACATGCTGTATTTCAAGAATAACAACACTAAGTAGGTACTGTAATTCATTAAGGTCTTGTAAAGCAGCTACTGCAGCGCTTACATCCCCTTGTTTTACACTTTCAAGCGCTGTCAAAAAAGGCTTACAACCTTCTTCTACTTTAGTATTTATCAACTTTTCGGCAAAGTCATACCAATCAAAATTAATTGAATCCAAAACTAATTCCCTTTATTAATATTTTAATACTGATGAGTCAAATACTTAGATATATTTTGAAATGCTTAAACAGACCAAGGTGTCTACTAAAACTAAGTGGCTACACTATATGTGTGAAAATGCCTCTATACACGAATCTGCCATAAAAAAATCCGATATTAGAAAACTAATATCGGATTATTAAGTCATTAAATTTTAGTTAACCAGCCGTGTTTATCTTCACTTTTACCCCATTGAATATCGTTCAATGCTTGGCGAAGGCGCGCGGTCGTTGGGCCTGGCTCGCCAGTACCTACTTTGTATTCTTTATCGTTATGAATAAATGTACCCACAGCAGTTAGCACAGCTGCAGTGCCCGAAAGCGCGGCTTCAGTACCTGGTTTAGCAGCACGCTCTAATAGCTCAGTAACGCTAAAGTTACGCTCGCTTACCGTCATACCTAAATCTTTGGCTATGGTTAAAATACTATTACGCGTTACACCATGTAAAAACGTGCTATCAAGCGCTTTAGTAATAATTTCGTTGCCATCAATAAGTATAAAGTTAGCAGCACCGGTTTCTTGAACATCGCCACCTGGGCAAAATAAAATTTGGTCTGCCTGATACTTAGTTCGTGCAGCACTAATAGGTGCTAGAGCACTGGCGTAGTTACCACCACTTTTTACCATACCCATGTGCGGAGCGCAGCGCATGCCATCTTCTTCGAGTAGTACACGCAGTGCAGTTGCACCACCGGCAAAGTAATCACCTACTGGCGATAGTAACGTGTATAAAAGCGAGCTCATTGATGGCGCTGCTGCTTTACCAATTGCAGCCTCAGTACCAATGTGCGTTGGACGAATATACATAGAGCCCGGCGGTAATGGCGTTTCATCTGCGTATTCGCGCATAATATCGATAATCATCGTTTTTAGCATATCGCTGTCAAAACTCGGTAAGCTTAATAGCGCTGAGCTTTGTTGCATGCGTGCAATATTTGCATCCATTCTAAAAAGATAAACAGAACCATCTTCATGGCGAAAGGCTTTTAAGCCTTCAAAACATGTACTTGAATAATGAAGAACGTGCGCACCAGCATGAAGTTCAAGTTTATCGGAAGGAACAATTGAGCTTTCGCTCCATTTATTATCAGAAAAACGAGCTTGAATCATCTGCGGCATAAACACGGTACCAAATGCGGCCATTTTAATCTCTCTTGTGTGGTCTATTTCCCTCCATTGTATGACAATCACACGCTATTTAACCATAGCTAAAGTAAGGCTTTTTTAATTAACTATGAGAATTTTTTGCAAGTGCTGTTTACTAATCAACCGCTTTGGGTGCTATAAACAAAAAAATCGGCTAATACAGTTGCACTAGCCGATTCTTAAAGGTAAATAATTTACTTGAAAGAATATCTAATAATACGTTTTAACACCGAGGTATACTGTTTAAAAAAGCTACCTGTATGGTAATCAATACCGTGTTTTTTCAAAACGGCTTGTACTTGAGGTGCAACTTCTTGATAGCGCGAAGACGGCATATCAGGAAATAAGTGATGCTCTATTTGGCAGCTCAAATGCCCCGTTAAAACATGAAACCAATGCGACCCTTTAATATTTGACGAGCCCAGTACTTGGCGATAATACCACTGTCCTTGCGTTTCGTTTACGCAGTCTTCTTGTTTAAAAGTTTGCGTTTCTTCAGTAAAGTGACCACAAAATATTATGGTTGATGTCCATAAATTACGGATTAAGTTTGCTACTAAATTACCCGCCAATACCCATAAAAATAAAGGCCCTGCAAGTAACGGAAATATCGCATAATCTTTAATTAACTGGCGAGCGCCTTTACTAAAAAAGCGTTGCTTTAATGTAGAGTGCGATAAAAGCCCTTCACGGTTTTCTTTCTTTTTACCAATAAAAACACGCTCTGCAGCTAACTCGTGATACGACACGCCCCACTGAAATAACACACTCAAATTAATATACGTAAAAAACTGCCATACATTTTTAAAGCGCCATTTAAAATCATCGCTTAAACGCAACAAGCCATAACCAAAGTCTCTGTCTTTACCAATAATATTAGTATACGTATGGTGTTCAAAGTTATGAACGCGGTGCCAACTTTGTCCATCGCACGCTATGTCCCACTCATAATGTTGTGAGTTAAGTTGCTTGTCGTTCATCCAATCGTATTGACCATGCATTACATTGTGGCCAATTTCCATATTGTCTAAAATTTTAGCAAGCGCTAATAGCAGCACGCCTGCAATCCACAATAGTGGCTGAATAAAACCAAGCATAAGCAAAATTCGCCCGCTCCATTCACACACTCGCTGTTTGCGCACAACAGAGCGAATATAGTCAGCATCTTGTTGGCCAACTTTGCCAAGGGTGTCCATTTTAATGGCATCTAGCTCGCTTGCGAGCATGTCATAGTTAATGTTTTTCATAATTGTAACTCCAAATCACTAACAGGTTGGCTTACGCAAAGTTGTATTAATTGCTCGCCGTTGTCACTCAATTCACCTGTTTTTAAATTACGTACCACGCCTGACTTTTTAATACATTGGCATTGATGGCAAATACCAATACCGCAACCGCGTTTAACGGGTAGCTTTTTTTCTTCAAACTGAGTCAGTAAAACATCGTTGCCCGATACAACATGGGCACTGGCGTTAATTTTTACATTAAATTGGCTGTCGTCGTTTAAGCTAGGCAACGCTAAACCAAAGGCTTCTTGGTAGTAATTTAGCTTATGCGTTTTAGCAAAATCGCTCACCGTTTGCATAAATGCTGCAGGGCCACAGCAGTAAATATCTGGGTTTTCCCACGGCTTAATATTGCTGGTTATATCGCTTGATTGCTCACGCGTTAATAATAAAAACGAAAAATGCTCAAACTGCGCCGCCAACTCACTTAGCTCATCAACACATTGATGCTCAGTGGCTTTTGCGTAATACACTAACGACACTTTTTGCGTAGTTTGGCTTAAGTAATCATCAAGCATAGCCAGCATAGGTGTTATACCCGAGCCGCCTGCAATAAAAGTGGCTGGCGTGTGTGTGTTTTTAAACACAAAGTCGCCGCTTGGCGCAGAAATATTGCACCACAACCCCGCTTTTAATGCACTGCTGAGTAAGCCTGTAAAGCGCCCTTGCGCATTTGTTTTGATTAGTAAGCGCACCAAACCTGTATTTTTAAATTGCTGAGCGCTTGAGGCCACGGTAAAAACGCGTGTTAATAATCGCCCATTAATTTCAACCGTTAAACTTATATGCTGCCCTGACGTATGCGCCTGCCATTGTTTGCTTGGCTTAAGTTGCACACTTAAAAAACCGCCATCAAGTACAGCTGTACTAACTACTTGCGCTCTAAACTGCCCTGCACGCCAAGCAGGTTTAAACACCTGCATTACGGGCTCTATGTAGCCTGCAAAACTTTGATGGTGTAAAAACCATTTTGAAAATTGGTTTAATACTTGAGTCATCATGGTTAAATCTCTATCAAATCTTAATTGCTTTGAACTTACACGTGTACGCCCAAACTTCAGCGCACAAGTGTACGCTCAAATTTCAAGTTTTCAACCCCAATAGAGTAATTATTCAATTTTTATTAGCGCAATTTACTAAAACAATTTCCTGTGAAGAAGTAATTTTAAAATATATAAGTGTGTGTTTTTCATTCAACTCAGCACTTAACAAATTTATTTATGCCATGTTAAGGTTATGTAAGATTGGATTAATTTTGGAAGCCATAATGATAAATTTAATGTCACAAAACACACTCCCTAAACTAATAAGTGCAGGCTTAGCCGTTGCTATATTTGCTACTAACGCACCCGCGCATGCAAAAAGCGATTACGTAAAAAACTATAAGCAGCTCGATACTTTATCGCTTAGCGTTAACGCAGTAACAGCGGCAGAAGGTGTAGTTATACCTTGGGCTATTGAGCCTTTAGCTAATGGTGATTTACTAATATCTGAGCGCAGTGGAGCCTTATTTTTATTACCTAAAAATACCACTAAATTAACTAAGGTTTCAGGGCTTCCCGACATTGGCGCTAATGGCCAAGGTGGATTACTTGATTTATCACTACACACCGATAGTAAGCAAAACCAATGGCTGTACTTTAGTTACTCAAGTAGTGAGGGCAAAGGAAGCGGAAGTAACACCGCCTTAATGCGCGCCAAGCTAAATAGCGATCACACGCAGTTATCTGATCAACAATTGCTATACAAAGGCGAGCATAACAGCACTAAAGGCCAACACTATGGCAGTCGTATTGTGTTTGATAATGAAGGTTATGTTTATTTTTCAATTGGCGATCGCGGCTCGCGCGACATAAACCCGCAAGATCTCACGCGGGACGGCGGTAAAATTTATCGCTTACACGAAAATGGTAATATCCCAAGTGATAATCCGTTTGTTAAACAAAAAAATGCAAAACATGCGGTATGGTCTTATGGACACCGTAATCCACAAGGCATGTGGTTTGATAATCAAAATAATATTTTATGGTCTCACGAACACGGGCCACGCGGCGGCGATGAGCTTAATATAATAAAAAAAGGCGCTAACTACGGATGGCCTTTAGTAAGTTATGGCGTTAACTACAGCGGTACCAAGTTTACAGACCTTAAAGAAAAAGACGGCATGCAATCGCCCGTATTACACTGGACCCCTTCAATTGCCCCTTCCGATATGTTGTATGTAACGAGTGATAAATACCCAAAGCTTAAAGGTAAGCTATTATTAGCATCAATGAAATTTGCATTTATTAGCGCATTGGAAATCTCAAAGGGTAAGGTTGTTAAGCAATATAAAATACTCGATGGCATTGGCAGAGTACGTAGCCTAGCCCAAGGCAGCGATGGTTTTATTTATTTGGGTATTGATGGGCAAGGTATTAAACGCCTAGAGCCAGAAACGTAAGCACTAGAACCAGAACTAGCACACAGTACGTTAATAACTACACCGTGTTTACTTTGCGCTTTAAAAGCGCAAAGTGAACATTTTCACCAAATAAAGAACTATTAAGCCCATTAATGCGTACACTAACTACATATAATTTAATAAATTAAGAGAATACTAATGTTTTCATTTTTAAAGCCTGATCCCGTAAAAAAACTGCGTAAAGAATACGACGTAAAACTAGAGCAAGGCATGCAGGCACAAAGAAAAGGCGACATTAAAAGCTTTGCCATGTTAAGTGCCGAAGCCGAAAAAATCTGGAGTGAAATAGAAACTCTAGAGGCTAAAAAAGCCAAATAATTAATGACCTCGTTTTTACAACTTCTACCACCAGTAAACCACCTTTTATAATATGCTTACACAAACAAGTGTACTTAAAGCGGTTACTTGCATTATCGCCGCCGTTTTTTAGTGGCTGTTAAATCATTTAAAAAGGCTTTTAGCTTTCATTTTAAATATGTAATTGCTACATTTACGTACAGTACTGGCGTTTTTCCTCCTAAGTCAAAAAATGAGGACGTTTTCCTCATTTGTGCATATCATTAAAAGAACAACCCGCCTGAAAGTTTATAACTGGCAATGTGTTACAAGATTTGCTATTACTATTAAAAATAACTAAGAGGACATACTTTGCTCATAAAAAGAGGAAAGTGTCCTCTGATAAAGCTATTATATGTTTAGGGAATGTTCAGAGTATGGATGAAAAATTTGAAGAAGTAGTCGGCCGGTATTTAGAAAAAGCGATTGAAGTTGAAACTGAGACTTCAATGTCTCAAGCAAGCTCTTCAATGCTATTTGCTACCGCTTGCTACAATGCTCAAAACATTCTTGATAAATCATCCCCAAACAACCTCGAAGCTAATATTACAGAGTATATTGAAATGTATGAGGATATGCTTAGGAACTCTATTGAGCACTACTCCAGCAAATAAACATATAACAAGGCAAATCAACAAGGACTGCTCCTCACCCGTTTTAGTGGACACCTCCTCATCACTATGAGGAGACTAAAATGCCTAGATATACTCAAGCTAGAAAGACACGGTTTTACCCAGTTAATTTCAAAATCAAAGCAGTCGAACTAAGCTTACGTGACGATGTCTTGATAAAGGAGGTTGCTAGGACGCTTGATATTCATCCGTTAATGCTCAGTCGTTGACGAAAAGATTCCTATATTAAACGTCGATAATAAAGGCTGGCGTCATCAAAAGTTTATTCTTAAATTAAGTTCAGCATTACTATTTTAATCGCACATAACATTGACCTAGCCCCAAAAATTAAATTGATTTCGAAAAGTGATAATGTTCAATTTTATAGAGAGTATGAGTGGAATAAAAAAGTGGCCGTAGTACACTGGACTCATAAAGATCCCAACGGATATCATGTTGGTGGTTGGTTAAAACACAAAGGTAAAATATACCAATAGCTTTATAGCAATCTGTTAAAGTAAAAAGGTAAGGAAAACGAAAATGACAATGCAATGGATCGCAATTTTGGCGGCTTTAGGCTGGTGTTTATTACAAGTAATACTTTTGCTTATATCTTCACAATGTATTTTTTTAATGATCGAGTTTCGCTCTGATAATGAGCATAAACTGTATCAAAAACTTCTATCAAACTTTATTAAATATCTTTTTTACTCCTTATTTATTTTACCACTCATCTCTCTAGGTTTGTTTATATATGGTGTTATTAACATTAAAGAATGGTGTGAACTTAAGCCTGGATTGTGGGTATTTGCTGCTTGGTGGGTGGCTCTATTTGTACTTTCTTATGCTCTATCAATGAAGAAAAAATATCGTATTTAAAAGAGTATTAATATCTACCGCCAAAAAGTTTATAACATCAAAAAACAGCTTACTAATTAGCTATATAGTGAATTATAAAAATAATAACCCCACTTTAGAAAGTACTCTCTACTTACTATCACCATACACATTCTCAGGATTTATTTGCATTAGTAGTGCGGGGTTGTCTATCGGTTTAAACCCGTATTGTGCATAAAGACCATGTGCATCAGAAGTTGCTAATAAAAAGCGCCTGAGCCCTTGTAGCTCAGGGTGCTCTACTATTGTTTTAATAAGTAACTTACTCAGCCCATTACCTTGCAAGTGCGGGGCAATAAATACATCGGCTAAATAGGCAAAGGTTGCTTTATCGGTCACTACTCGGGCAAAGCCAACTTGTTCGTTATGAGCGCTGTAAACACCAAAGCACATTGAGTTATCAATAGCCGATTGCATCACGCTTTTAGGTATGCCTTTGGCCCAATAGCTGTTAGCAATAAAGTTATAAATAACATTAAAGTTAAGTTTGCTTTTATCTGTGCTGATTGAGTAGTTACTAATTTTTGCTGTCATACGTTAGTAGTCTTTTTTATCAATGTTTTTATAAACATTTCTATAGAACGTTCCTATAGCCTATAAATAATCTTTAACGTTTTTTAGCTGTTTGTCGTGTACTTTTGAAAGTACTAATAGCGAGCAAATAGCCCCAAATAACGCCAGTCCCATATCTGATTGGGTATCCCACACGTAACCTTGCGTGCCTAAAAACGCTTCTGCGTTTTCGCCGCTTAACACTGCAACCCACCACTCTATTAATTCGTAAAAGGCGCTAAATGCTAAACATACCGAAATAACAAAGGTGATTAACCAGCCTCGACCATTTACTACTTTTTTGCGCAGTAAAATTTCGCGTGCTAGTAGTGCAGGTACAAAGCCTTGAAAAAAGTGCCCTACTTTGTCGTAGTTATTACGCTCGCTACCAAATAAATTATCGAAAAAAGGGACTTCGGCGTAGGTGTAATGCCCGCCAATCATCAGCACTATGCAATGCGCTAAAATAAATGTATATAAAATAGGGGTAAGTTTAAAGTGGCTATAGGTACTTGCCAGCAGCACTAAACCAATAATTGCGGGGATAACTTCAAGCAGCCATGTAAATTGATCTTTTGGGTTAATACCAGACCAAATTAATACAATAAAAAACAGGCTCAACCATAAATACTTCATTTAGAATCCTTTTCTAAATTGATCAAATTTACGGCATTTTACGCCTTTGAAATAAACGACGCTACCTATAGTTTGTTTTTGCAGTAATGCGATTAAACAAAGTAGGAAAAAAGCGCTTAATTGTAGGCGCCCAACCACTCAAACCTTTGCCAATAATCACTTCGTCTTTTTTATTACTTATGGCACGAATCATTTTTGTAGCAGCTACGCTTACATCCATCCCATTTTCTATCGACTCTTCTGGTTTATTTTGCGCTATGCCTTGCTCGTTTAATGAGTTATGCGCAATTGCTGTTTTAATAGAGCCTGGGCAAATTGTTAAACAATGAATGTTATGTTGTGCTACTTCTGCACGTAGGCAATCCATAAAACCAACAACCGCATATTTAGAACCCGAATAACCCGTTCTAAATTTTGAACCTACCTTACCCGCCACACTACTGATAGACACAATTGAGCCACTGCGCCTTACGACCATAGAAGGCAATACCGCTTTAGTCAGTGCAATTAAGCCAAAGTAATTAACCTCCATTAATTGGCGATACACGTTAAAGTCGTTTTCTAAAAATAAGCTACGCTGCGATACCCCGCCGTTATTAATTAAAATATCAATTGCAGGAAGCTCGTTCATTTTTGCTGTTATTGTGCTCAGTACGTGTTCTGGCTTGGCTAAATCAAGCGGCACAACTAAGTGCCCTTCGCCTTTAAGCGTTGCTTTTAAATCGTTTAGTTTATCTACATTGCGCGCCGATAAAATAACGCGCGCGCCAAGCTCGGCAAATTGTATAGCAAGCTCTTTACCAATACCTGATGATGCGCCGGTGATCCACACGGTTTTATTATTATATTGCATGCGTTATCTGCCTTTTATTATTATTTATTAAGTTTTATTAAGGTACTTAGAAAAGTATTTTACGCCTTTGTAGGACCAGCTATCGCGTTTACTTCATCTTCTAATGTTTTGTAAAAACCCATTAAAAATAGTAGTTCAACAGTTACGTACAAAGGGCCAATAATTAAACCCATTAGGTCATCTACAAACGCTGGTTTTTTACCTTCGTAATAGTGCCCAATAAACTGCAGTACCCAACCAAATACAAACACACTTAGGCCAATACTCAACCAAGGCCAAAACGACATTGCCGCAATAGGCTGAGCACCAACAAGGAGTAAAGTGAATATCACGGCCATAATAAAGCCAAGCGAAAAGCTCAGCATAAAATAATAAACAACCGACGCTAATACAAAAAGTTGTGCGCCATCAAATACTACACTACCAAGGGGTATTTGAATGCGCGCTAGTAAACACAACGCTGCAAATACAATGAGCGGAATACCAATAAAGTGCGTTAGTACATTACGTTTAGAACGATGATATAAACCATATTTACCAAGTTGCTGTTGAAGTGTTTTCATTGTTTTGCCTTTATTTTTATATTTAAAACTTACTTTAGCAAAAGTAGACACAACAACAATGTCAGGTATCCGACACTTTGTAAATTAAACAAATGCAGAAATTATTTTACCCGGCTCATGCTCACCTTGCATATCCGTTCGCTCGCGCCCTTTTTGATACTCTTGCTCAAGCATTTTTTGGAGTTCCTCTATTTTATCAGCAATTGCGCTAGGGTCTGCGCCCTCACTTTGCTGTTCTTTAATGAGCTCTTCTATTGTTGCTTTTAGCTCGTCTATTTTGTTTTTGTTTACACCTAAGCGCTGATAAACCAGCGCTTCTTGAGCACTTTCTAAAAACGTTGGTTCTTTAGGGGCTGAGGTAATGCCTTTAACATCATTTGTTTTTTCGTTAGGGAGGGTATTAGTTGCCGCAACTTCGCTTAGTCCTGCCGCTTTATTTAATGCAGGAGAGTTATAGTTACTATATTGATTTTTAAAGGTTATTGTAGTCATTAGCTCAAATCCATTGTTGCGTTACATTATCTGTAGCAATTTTGGTTCCAACTAAATAAAAAAGTCTCTATTTAAGCTTGTGTAGCACGCGCCTGTAACTTTTGTTTATCTAAAACAGTTATGCGTTGATACCCCAAACTAATGGCTTGTAGGCTAACAAGCTGTTGCAGTATTTGATTAATAGTTTGGCGCGTTAGGTAGGTCATATCAGCAAGTTGCTGCTGAGATAAAACAAGCGGTGTTAAGTGCTCTGTATGTTCGCTAAGCATTAAAAGTCGATTGCATACTTTTTGCTCAGCGCTTAGTAATGCGTGATCTTCCATTGAGGTAAACATTAGGCGTAACTTTTGTGCCAGCAATAAACCAAACTCTTGCCAATATTGTGGCTGTTCGTTTAATAGCTGTTCAAGCGCGCGTTGGGGCACGTAAAAAAGCACAACATCAGTTTGTGCATATACATCATGAGTGCGCAGGCCACCATCAAACAAGGTAACTTCGCCAAACCACAGTGATGAATCAATAAAGCTCAATACAGCTTCTTTGCCTTCGTTACTTACGCCACTAATACGCACCACGCCGCTAAGTACGGCATAAATTCCATCGTGCTTATCACCTCGCAAAAATAATGATTGCTGAGCCTTTAGTGAGAGCGTTTTGCCCTGCGTTAATAAAAAGCTTTTTAAATAAGCGCTACGGTTTTTAAACCAATGCCCTTGCTCTATAACGTTTTGCTGCTGTGGAGTCATTATTTACTGCATTTGCTTATTAAATGGCTGTTTTTCGATAACCAATTTTTTAGGGAAATTTAAATCGGTTGCTATAACAAAATCATCGTAAGGATCATTACCCGAAAACAGCTCAGTTATTAATGTATCGTTTTTATAAACATTAACGGTTACACCGCTGCCCATACCGCCTGAGTTAATAATATAGTAGTGATATTCGCCGTTACTAAAAAATAAAATACTCTCGCCAATACGCCCTACTTGCCTGTAGTAACTACCAAATGGAGCATCCGGTGTTGCTTCTTTTTCAAGCCCTATGTCATTTACTCTACCAAATCGATAACTAAGCGATGAGTCATCTTTTGCAACACAAATAGAAAGCACTTTATCGGTAGGCTCTAACTTGTAGGCTGTATTTTCATCTGGGTTACGCACAACTTTATGCATTTTTGCGTTAATGTAGGCTGCTTCATTACTTTTACAATGTGTTGCTAGCATACCGACCACTAAAGCGGGTTCGTGTGTTTGAGCTGCTGAAGGCGTGTTTACTTTGAGATTAGAGGGTGAGTTACTTACATTATTATTTAGCTGAGGACTACCTTGAATTGCCATACTTTGGTCGTCACAACCAAACAGAGCAAACAAGAAGAAAGAATAAAAGCTCGCTAAAAATTTAATGCGCATAATAAAATCCATCTATGAGAGAGCCTTTAAAATAGCGATAAAACTAGCGACTCGCAACACCTTATGCGCAATACTTTATAAGTTTATTTTTAAACCATCTTCTGCAAAAATTACGTTACTTTTTAGTGATTTAATTAACGATTTTTTAAACAACTACTGGTTTTTAATGACCGATACATAAACTGAGATAGAACCGCCGCTTGATGCGATTGCTTCAATTGCGTTGTACATAATCACTACATCGGCATTTTCGCTAAGTTAGCAAATGTACCTATTTTTTGTTGAGTGACCAACGGCCAATTTATTAATTTTAGCTAGTATTAAAAGCTGATTTAAACACCTTATAAAAGTGTGTAAATAACTAAATTAATCAATAATTGGTTTTCTTATAATAAAATGTTGTTACCGCACTATTTCAAACGGTTTTTTATAACCAGTTGTAATTTATAATTTAAATAAAATTAAATCCAAAAAACATACATTTTAAAAACAATTTAGTCTCATTTTATTAAAACAACAGTTGACCCTATTCAAAATATAAACTAGCATTTCTGGAAGCGCTTCCACAAATTCTAGTTAAACAGATCTTTCTGGAAGCGCTTCCACACATTTGACAATGTTTATAACTACACAATAACAGCCCCATACAAGCTGTTAATAATAATGATAAAAGCGCGAGGGAAACCGAATGTCCAACCATATTGTAAGAAAAACAAAGATAGCGACCAGCCTATCTCTGATTTTAGGTGCATCAATCTCTTTGCCTGTATATGCACAAGAAGCAAATACAGACGTTGAAGTAATCCAAGTTACTGGTTTTAAAAGCAGTATTAAAGAGTCGACTCGTTTAAAACGCGACGCCGCTGGTGTTGTAGATGCTATATCAGCTGAAGATATTGGTAAATTCCCCGATACCAACTTAGCCGAGTCGCTACAGCGTATTACGGGTGTGTCGATTGATCGCTCAAATGGTGAAGGCTCTAAAGTAACGGTTCGTGGTTTTGGCCCCGACTACAATATGGTAACCCTAAATGGGCGTACAATGCCGGCGGCATCTTTGCCTGCAGGCGGTGGTACACCCAGCTCTCGTGCTTTTGACTTTGCAAACTTAGCGTCTGATAGCGTTAAATCGGTTGAAGTATATAAAACTGGTAAAGCAAGCATTGCATCAGGTGGTATTGGCGCAACAATTAATATTAATACCGCTCGCCCGCTCGACAATCCAGGCTTTGTTTCAAGCATTGGCGTAAAAGCATTACACGACTCAACAAACCGCGTTGGTGATGACATAACACCTGAGCTTTCGGGCTTAATTAGCTGGACCGACAGTGAAGCTAAATTTGGTGCCTCGTTAACTGCAAGCATGCAACAGCGCGATAGCTCATCAACAGGTGCGTTTGTAAATCAATGGAATACATCAGCTTTTGACGGCACAATCCCACAAGCTGCAGACGATATTGTTTTAACTAATGCACCCGCTGTTGGTCAGCTTTATTCAATGCCATCAGATTTGCGCTACACCATTGCCGACAGAGAACGTACTCGTACAAACGCGCAATTAACGCTGCAATACAGCCCTATTGACGATTTAACAGCCACGCTTGATTACACATATTCTAAGCAAGATTTATTCGAAGCCCGTGCTGAGCAATCAATTTGGATGGATAACTACAAAAGCGCGCTAACATTTGACGACAACA
The DNA here is from genome assembly GCF_014164015.1 of Pseudoalteromonas sp. SR41-1. Lineage (NCBI taxonomy): Bacteria > Pseudomonadati > Pseudomonadota > Gammaproteobacteria > Alteromonadales > Pseudoalteromonadaceae > Pseudoalteromonas > Pseudoalteromonas sp. SR41-1. Next base: position 210,611 of record NZ_JACJEK010000008.1, on the reverse strand, counting down.
CGGTAAAAACCCCTATTTATTACCGAGAAGAACGTCGCGATCAGCAAACACGCGATTTAGGTTTAGCGTTTCAAGAGCTAAACCAAGTTAACCAAAACGATTCTATTGGTTTAAACGTTGAGTACTATTTCAACTCAGAATTAAGCTTTATGTTTGATGCGCACAATTCAAAAGCCACTAGCAAACCAGATGCACCTTACGGCAGCTGGGTAAACGCAGGCTTAGGCGCAAACGTAGTTAACGCACAAGAAGTTGATTTTAGCCGCGAGCTTCCATCAATGAGTATCGATTTTGATGATTGCCGCCGAGACAACCTAAATTGTAATAACACATTAGATGCCTCTGATGTGGGTACGTCTATTTTAGATTCTAACTTTGCCCGCCAAGAATCTGAAATCACAGAATTTAGAATCCATGGTAAATACGAAATTGAAAACGGGGCAATTGACTTTGGTATAGAGTCTCGCTCTATGGAAAGCCATTCACTGCAATCACTTACACGTAATACAATGGGTAACTGGGGTATAGAAAACCCAGGCGAACTACCTGATGGCTACCTAAACCCAACAAACTTTTTAGCTGAGTTTGACGACTACGATACATCGGGCTCGTTCAACCAAGGTTATACTGGCAGCGCATCGCAAATTGGTTACTGGGCAGGTGAAGAATACGGCTTTAACTTTGCAGCCGATGGCGCATTTGCAACTAACCGCACCATTGAAGAAGACATAACCGCTGCGTTTGTGCAATTTACTTACAACGGTTACATTGGCGATATGCCATACAACATTGTTATTGGCGCGCGGCAAGAGTCTACCGACATTACCTCAACGGCTAATATCGATTTACCTAACGCAGTAGCGTGGGAAGGTAATAACGACTTTAATGTTCGTTTTGGCTCGGCTAAAGAAGATTTCACGCTTAAATCTAGCTACGATCACTTTTTACCAAGCTTTGACTTTGACATAGAAGTAATCGAAAACGTGAAAGCGCGTTTTTCTTATAGCACGACAATTGCTCGCCCAACTTACGATAACTTAAGTTCAGCAGCTACTGTTGGTGTACCAGGTGCCCCTACTCTTTTAGCGGGTTCTTCACCGGCTACAGCGTCAACAGGTAACCCTGGTTTAGTGCCGCTTGAATCAGATAATATTGATGTATCGGCTGAGTGGTACTTTGCAGAAACAAGTTATGTGTCGGTAGGTTATTACACTAAAGACATTGAAAACTTTATTGGTTTAACACCAATGACGCAAAACTACTACGGATTACGCGATGCAACAGCGGGTCCTCGCGCACAAGCTGCCATTGCTGAGCTAGAATCTCGCGGACTTGCTCTAACCGATTCAAACTTATTTCAAATGGTTGCCGCAACAGAAAATGGCGTTGATTTTGACTCTATGACCTACGAAGAGTTTGAAGCCGCTTACGATGTAATTGCTAACAGCGATGACCCATTACTAGAATTTACAGCGCAAGTACCTACCAACAATAAAAATGCCACCATTGATGGTTTCGAAATTGCCTTTCAGCACTTTTTTGGTGAAAGCGGTTTTGGTGTGCAAGCAAACTACACCACAGTTAATGGCGACATAGACTTTGATGTAAACGCTGACCCTACTACAACACAATTTGCACTAGTGGGTTTAAGCGATACAGCTAACTTTATTGCAATGTACGAAAACGATGATTTTCAGGCACGTATTGCTTACAACTGGCGTGATAAGTTTTTAAATAGCGCAGCTCGATACGTAAACGAGCCAGGCTTTACTGAAGAATATTATCAAATCGACTTTAATATTGCGTACAACTACAGCGAACAACTATCGTTTTTTGTTGAAGGCCTTAACATTACTGAGCAAAACAGCCGCGAACATGGCCGTACGTCAGCCCAATTGTGGAACTTACAACAGCTAGGTGCACGTTACAATATTGGTATGCGTTACAACTTCTAAAGGTAATACAAAGCAAAGCCGTTAGTTTTTACTAGCGGCTTTTTTGTATTTAAAACAGTATTAATGCTAGTTTAATTGTTATCAACTTTAGGGTGTTAACTCATGACCAAACCAATAACAAAAATAGTCGTTTTAGGTGGTGGCACTGCCGGCTGGCTAAGCGCAGGCTTATTAGCTGCCGAACACCCGCACCTTAATGTAACGTTAGTGGAGTCAGCAAACGTGCCTATATTGGGTGTGGGCGAAGGTACATGGCCGTCAATGCGCAACACGCTGCAGCGCATTGGCATTAAAGAAATTGATTTTATAACCCAGTGCGACGCGTCATTTAAGCAAGGTTCTAAATTTATAAATTGGCGCAACCTCAGTGAGGGAGAAAACTACTACCACCCTTTTATGAATCCACAAGGCTATGAGCAAACCAATTTACACGCCAGCTGGCAACGTATTGCACCTGATCAAAAATTTGCCGACGTTGTTAATATGCAAAGCTTTGTATGCCAAGCAGCACTTGCACCAAAGCAATTACAAACACCCGAATATGCAGCGGTCACCAACTATGGCTATCATTTAGATGCGGGTAAATTTGCTGAGTTTTTAAAAAATCACTGTGTTAAAAATCTAAACGTTACACATATTATTGACGATGTAACCGAGGTTATTAACGACGAACATGGTTATATTGCTTCATTAAAAACAAATAATAATGGCGATATAACAGGTGATTTATTTATAGATTGCTCAGGCTCTCGTGCTCGTTTAATTGATGAGCATTTTAATAATGAGTTTATAGCGCAAGATCATATTTTATTTAATAACAGCGCTGTTGCGGCGCAAATACCTAATGCACACATCAATCAACCAATTGCCTCTGCTACGCTATCTACAGCGCAAAGTAACGGCTGGATTTGGGATATAGCCCTACCAACGCGCCGTGGTACAGGTTATGTATTTAGCAGTAAATATCAAAGTGATGAAAGCGCAACAAATACTCTAAAAAGCTACATAGCTAAAACTACCAGTGAGCAACAAGCTGAGCAACTTAACTACCGCGTATTAAAATTCAGCCCTGGTTACAGGCAAAAATTTTGGATTAAAAACTGTGTTGCCGTGGGTATGTCTGCTGGCTTTTTAGAGCCGCTTGAAGCGTCAGCTCTTGCTATGGTTGAGCTTTCAATTAGCATGATAAGCGAGCAACTCCCGCAAAACCGCACCCACATGAGCCAGCTTGAAACGCGTTTTAATGAGCGTTTTAGCACTCGTTGGCAGCGCGTTATTGAGTTTTTAAAACTTCATTATGTGCTAAGCGAGCGCGACGACACTCCTTATTGGCAAGATATTAGTAATTTAAATACCGCGCCCGAGCGCCTGCAAAACTTACTTAAACTTTGGCAATTTCAGCCCCCTAGCCGCTTTGATTTTATTGAAAACGAAGAAGTGTTTTCATCAAGTAGTTACCAATACGTTTTATATGGCATGGGCTTTGATACACAAACAGTATCTGCACAAAATACATTTAACGACCCACGCGCTGGGGATTACTATTATCAGCAAAATCGCGAAAAAATAGCGCAGTGCTTAAATGGACTGCCAAGTAATCGCGCGCTTTTAAATCATCTTTTATCAAATAATGGGCAGCCACATAATGACTAAAACAAACGCTGTTAAAAACGTAGTAATTGCTGGGGGCGGCACTGCAGGTTGGATGGCTGCAGCAGCACTTGCTAAATTAGTTGGCAACAATATAAACATAACCCTTGTTGAATCTGACGATATTGGCACTGTGGGTGTTGGTGAGGCAACAATTCCGCCTATTCGTACATTTCATAAATTGCTGGGTATAAACGAGCAAGCATTTATGAAAGCCACTCAAGCCAGTTTTAAATTAGGTATTAGCTTTGAAAACTGGGGCGATGAAAACACGCATTATATTCACTCATTTGGCGCAACGGGCAAAGAATGTTGGGCGGGTGAATTTCATCACTTTTGGCTGCAAGGAAAAGCACTTGGAATAAACAACCCATTTGGCGATTACTGCTACGAGCTGCAAGCGGCTAAAGCCGGTAAATTTGCGTTTAATCAGCAAAACCCCATTAACTATGCCTACCATATGGATGCCACGCGTTACGCGCAGTTTTTACGTGAATTTTCAGAGCCGTTAGGTGTAAAACGTATTGAAGGTAAAATACAAAAAGTAGTAAAAAACACTAAAACAGGCCATATAGAGTCATTAACTTTAAATAGTGGCGAGTATATTAATGGCGACTTTTTTATTGATTGCACCGGCTTTAGAGGCTTATTAATAGAGCAAGCATTGCATACTGGCTACGAAGACTGGTCGCACTTATTACCGTGTAACAGCGCCATTGCCGTGCAAACAAAATCCACCAGCGATACCGTATTGCCACTTACCCGATCTATTGCGCACAAAAGCGGCTGGCAGTGGCGTATACCGCTGCAAAACCGTGTAGGTAACGGATTAGTATATTGCAGCCAATATATGGATGACGAACAAGCCAAAGCGCTACTATTAAATAACATTGAAGGTGAGGCTATTACAGAGCCGCGTATTATTAAATTTAAAACAGGGCGGCGCTTAAAAGGCTGGAACAAAAACTGCCTAGCACTTGGCCTTGCTAGCGGTTTTGTAGAGCCACTTGAGTCCACCAGCATTCACTTAATTATGTCGGGCATTATTCGCTTTATGCGTTTATTTCCGTTTAATGGCATTACCAATCACGCCATTGACGAATACAACAAACAGCTTAAAAGTGAAATAGAAAATATTCGCGACTTTATTGTGCTGCACTACAAAGTAACTAATCGCGATGACAGTGAGTTTTGGCAACACTGTAGCGCGATGGAGGTGCCAAAAACACTTCAACATAAAATTGATTTGTTTAAACAAACCGGCCGTGTATTTTTAGACGATGGCGACATTTTTAGAGTCGACTCGTGGGTGCAAGTAATGCTTGGTCAAGGTATTGAGCCTAATCAACATCACTTAATAGCCAGCATGATGAGCGATGAAGAACTCACCCGTTTTTTACACGGTATTAAACAGCAAATAGAACAGCGCGTTAGCCAATTACCGCCTCATCATGAGTTTTTAAAACAATATTGCCCAGCATAAATATCCTCTTAAAAAAAAAGCCCTTTAAGAAAGGGCTTTGAGACAACACACTATAAACACTTTACTATTCACACTTAACCATGGCACTTTTAGCGCTTTGTGGCTCAAAGCTAATATCTGAAACTGAAACGCTAAGCTCTCCTGCTGTTTTAATAATAAAAGGGCTGGTTACTCTGGCAAAATCAACGCCCTTTTTAGCAAAACAGGTTAAATCTATACTCATGGTTTGCCATGTATTTAAATCAGCATTTTCAAGCTCATTGGTAATATCAAGCTCGCCACCACAACCTTGTTCGCACTTCATTGCAAGGTATGTATGTGAGCTAGGTATTTGGTTTACTTTATAGCTAAAACTAAGGGCCGAATTTGCTTCAATGTAGGCCACTTTGTCTTCGGTAAAGTTACTATTAATTTCGATGTAGCTGGATGCAGTGCCATCAAAGTTAAATTGCATCGCATCTTCTTGAATCGCTTTGTCTTCAGTGCGATAAGTAATGCCACCGAGCTTTACACTGTTACTTGCTACTTGGTGCTGCTCGCTGTATGAATTTAAAAACAAACGCCACGGCGTTTTAAAACTGCCATTAAATATAGACAACGGCGCAAGGTTACTAATATCAACACCTGAGTCTTCATTTAGATTATTGGCAAGCGTACTTTCATCTTTATATGTTAAACCAAAGCCATAGGGTAATAATGGTGAGTAATCAGCATCGCCCTTATTTACTGCGGTTTGTAGTGGCGATTTAGGCCATGAGAAAGACAATTTACCTTTAAAGTCGTACTGTACCTGCCCACTTGCATCCGCTAATAAAACATCTGCAATGCCTTGTCCTTCAGTGCCAGGAAGCCATGCTGCTACAAATGCATCTGACGCGTTTAGCTCGCTGTTAACCCACATTGGTCTGCCCGATATAAACACAGAAACAACCGGTATATTTTGCTGCTTTAATGTTTTTAATATTTTAAGAGAGCGTTTATTGTTACGTTCAAACTCAAGGTTGTCTTTATCGCCATGTCCCTCTGCGTATGGTTCTTCACCGAATACAACAATGGCTACATCGGGCTTAGTATTAAATTCACCCGTTGGGCTTAAAATAGCGTTACCGCCAGCAGCCTCTATTTGCGCTTTTAACCCCGCATAAATAGACGTTGCTCCAGGAAAATCTGCATTTTGATTATTAGTTCCCTGCCACGTAATACTCCAACCACCCGATTGCTTGCCTATGTTGTCTGCCGCATCGCCTGCAATTAATATGTTGCTTGATGGGTTAAGCGGTAATAAATGGTTGTTGTTTTTAAGCAGTACTAGCGACTCTTGTACCGCTTGGCGGGCAATATCGCGATGTGCTGGCGCACCTATTAGTTCTAATTTACCTGAATATTTTCGATTTGCGGGACTTGGTTTATCAAATAAACCTGCACGTAATTTAACGCGTAAAATACGTACTACGGCGTCATCTATTCGCGCCATTGTTATTGTGCCCGCTTTTACTTGTTTAATTGTATTTTCATAAAGTGGCTTCCAAGCACCCGTTGGCACCATAAAAATATCAAGCCCCGCATTAACAGCCTGTGGGCAACTTTCATTTGTACAGCCTGCAACTTGTCCGTGTCCGTTCCAATCTCCTACAACAAAGCCATCAAAACCCATTTTTGTTTTTAATACATCGGTAAGTAAGTATTTGTTGCCGTGATTTTTTTTACCATTCCAGCTATTAAACGATGCCATAACCGACTGACTACCTGCGGTTAAGCCACCTATATAACCTTGCGCATGAATGTTATATAACACCTCTTCGCTATCAATGTTATCGCCTTGATCGTCACCATCTACTGTCCCGCCATCGCCTAAAAAGTGCTTAACGGTACTAATTACGCGTTTGTCACTTAAAAAGTCTTCATCGGCTCTGCCTTGCAATCCGTTTACAATTGCGGCTGAATACTCACGTACAATTGCAGGGTCTTCTGAGTAGCCTTCGTACGTTCTGCCCCATCGGTCGTCGCGCACCACCGCAACAGTCGGTGCAAACACCCAATCTATGCCTGTTGCCATTACCTCTATTGCAGTAGCTGCTGCAATGCGCTCAATTAATGCGGGGTTATTAGCAGCACCTAAACCAATATTGTGCGGAAATAACGTCGCTCCAATCACATTATTATGGCCATGTACTGCATCAGTGCCCCACATGGTTGGAATTTTACTGCCATCAATTGAGTCATCAACCGAGGCTTGGTACATGCTCTCAGCAAGCGTAATCCAATCTGCAGGCGTTGCATGCTTATTAGCATTTGGGAACGAGCCACCGCCATTTAAATACGAACCAAAACCGTATTTGCGCATATCTTCAACACTAATATCGCGAATTTCAGGTTGGATCATTTGCGCTACTTTTTGCTCAAGCGTCATTGTTTTTAAATACTGTGCAATTGTATTTTCAATTTCGGGCGTTTTAACTACCTTGCTTTTAAGCGTTGGCCAAAATGATAAATTACCTTGCTCATGCTCAGCCTTTTTGGCTAAGGCGCCTTGGCTATTATTTGCGTTAATCTCTTGTTTGTTACACCCACTTAAAACGCACAATCCTCCAATTAAAATGGGGAGCATGTGTAACCTGTTAGTGTTTAAGCTTTTTTTCATTTTTATAGCCCTGTGTTGTGTCAGTGTGATTTTGTGAGCGCCTATTTGTTATTTAAATTTAACTATTGACCTGTTTAACAATAGCCACTAACCTAAATATGGAAGCGCTTCCTTAAAGTTATTAAATACCATACTTAGTGATTAATCAAATTAAATATGGAAGCGCTTCCAATAATGAATTTAATATACGCTCTATACAAAGCAAACTTTACCAAAAAAGAAGCAGAGGTTTTCTCTTAATGAAACAATTATCTTTACCTAGTGGCTCACCACTTTTAGCCAAAAATTTTACTTATGGTGTAGCTACGGCCTCATTTCAAATTGAAGGCGGCGCAGCTGATCGCTTGCCATGTATTTGGGATACCTTTTGCAGTAAAGAAGGCAAAATAGTCGATAATTCAAATGGCGATGTAGCCTGCGAGCACTACACTCGCTGGAAAGACGATATAAACTTAATTGAATCATTAGGTGTAGACGCTTACAGACTTTCTATTTCGTGGCCGCGCGTAATGACTAAAAGCGGTCACTTAAACCCGACAGGCGTTAAGTTTTATACCGACATTTTAGATGAATTAAAACGCCGTAACATTAAAGCTTTTGTAACGCTATATCACTGGGATTTACCACAACATATTGAAGATGAAGGTGGCTGGCTAAACCGTAACACCGCTTACGAATTTGCACATTACACAGATTTAATTACCAAAGCTTTTGGGGAAAGTGTGCACTCTTACGCCACCTTAAACGAGCCTTTTTGCAGCTCTTACTTAGGTTACGAAATAGGCGTACATGCACCTGGCATAGTAGGTCGCGAATTTGGTCGTAAAGCCGCGCACCACTTATTACTGGGTCACGGTTTGGCTATGCAAGTACTTGCTAAAAATAGCCCAAATACGCTAAACGGTATTGTACTTAACTTTACGCCTTGTTACTCAGTTACCCAAAGTGAAGACGATTTAAAAGCCACTGCATTTGCTGATGACTATATAAACCAATGGTACATGCAGCCTGTAATGCAAGGTAAATACCCTGATATTATTAAGCAATTACCTAAAGCCCATCGCCCAGATATTTTAGATGGCGACATGGAAATAATTGCTCAACCGCTAGATTACCTAGGGGTTAACTTTTATACCCGCATGCATTATCAAGCAAGCGAAACCGACTTTTACCATGAGCTGCCACATAAAGCGCCAATGACCGATATAGGCTGGGAAATTTATCCTAAAGCGCTGACAGAATTACTTGTATCGTTAAACGAAAAGTACACCCTACCGCCTATTTATATTACCGAAAACGGCGCAGCCATGGCTGACGAATTTAAAGACGGTGAAATCAAAGATAACGACCGTATTGAATATTACCACGAGCATTTAAATGCCCTGCATAACGCAACCGAGCAAGGCGTAAAAGTAGATGGTTACTTTGCGTGGAGCCTAATGGATAACTTTGAATGGGCAGAAGGATATTTAAAGCGCTTTGGAATAGTACACGTAGACTACAACACACAAAAACGAACTGTAAAAGCCAGCGGTAAAGCGTACAGTAACCTAATAACTAGCCGATAATTTATCGGCTTATAACAATAAGAACACACACTGTGAACAAACTCCCTTTATACGAAAAAGTAGGTTACGCCATGGGCGATGCCGGCGCTAACTTAGTATGGCGCGGCGCACTTGCTTATTTAGCGGTGTTTTACACCGATACATTTGGCATATCGGCAGCCGCCGCTGCCATGTTATTTTTGGTTGTAAGGCTATCAGATGGCGTAACCGACATTATTATGGGTATGATTGCCGACAGAACGCAGTCGCGCTTTGGTAAATTTCGCCCATGGATACTCTACTCGGCACCATTTTTGGGCTTGTTTATGGTGTTGTGTTTTACTACACCCGACTTTAGCACCACCAACAAACTTATTTATGCCTACGTAACCTACATAGGTTTAACGCTTGCTTACACCGTAAGTAATGTGCCCTACTCGGCACTTATGGGCGTAATGACACCAGACGATACAGAGCGCACAAAGCTCTCTGGTTTTAGGTTTGCAGGTGCGTTTACTGGTGGCTTATTGGTTATGGGTTTTTTACCTGAGCTAGTGGCATTTTTTGGTGGCGGCGACCATGCCAAAGGCTATCAGCTTACTATGTACTTATTTGCCAGCTTACTTATTATTTTAATGATTATAACGTTTGCGACCACCAAAGAGCGTGTAACACCGCACGCCTCAAATGAAGGGAATTTAAAATCAGAGTTGTTTGATTTAACCAAAAGCCTGCCATTTATAATCCTACCTTTGCTTGCTACCACCCTGTTTTTTTATTACCGTGATTTATACAGCGGCGTATTTTTTGCCCTTGTTATGGCTGCAATGACATTCGTTATTAAAAAATTACTCAATAAAGATAAGCAAAGCTTAACGGGCTCACAGCGCGATATGGTTGTTCTTCTGACCAACAAACCTTGGTTGGTGTTACTCGGCATTGGTTTTTTAACTATGATGTTTAATGGCATAAAATACGGTGTAATTGCGTACTACTTTAAGTACCACGTAGCCAATGAACTCATGGCTGGGCAATACTTTATTGCTTTGTTGGTTGTATCTATATTTGGCGCACTTGCCACAGGTAAACTGGCCGAAATTATGGGTAAACGAAACCTATTTATAGCATCATTAATGCTAAGCGGCATACTCACTACTGCATTTTACTGGGTACCTAGTGATAACCTTATTGCTGTATTTACCTTTGGTTGCGCTGCTGAATTTTTTGCCGCGATGATGCCAACATTATTTTTTAGTATGCTTGGTGATTCAGCCGATTATTCAGAGTGGAAAAACAAACGCCGCGCTACAGGCCTTATTTATTCTGCGGGTACATTTGTGCAAAAAACCGGTGGTGGTTTTGCCGGTGCATTAGTATTGGTGGTACTTGCAGGCTACGGCTATAACGGTATGGATGAGCTAACAATTACACAAGCCCTACCTGGTATGCAGCTACTTATGAGCTGGATACCTGCCGCATTTGCTTTTTTAGGCGCCGCATTGATGCTTATTTATCCGCTTACCTCAGCGATGACGCAAAAAATAACAGAAGACTTAGCAATTAGACGCAGTAATGTGTAAATTAACTTTTAATGACCCTTTGCACTTTATATTTTTTATAAAGTGCGAGTAAAAATACATATAAGCTAGGACATCAATGGCGACAATTTATCAAGTATCAGAAATGGCAGGTGTGTCTTTATCAACTGTTTCAAGGGTGCTTAACGACAACGACTACGTAAGCAAAAAAACTAAAAAAAAGGTATTAGAAGCAATGAAAGAGCTAGGCTATCAGCCAAGTTCTATTGCTCGCTCTTTGGCGTCTAGCACTACAAACAGCGTCGGTATTTTAGTTTCTGAGTTGGATGGTCCGTTTTTTGGTCAAATGATGTCAGCCATTGAAGAGCACCTTCGTATTGCAGGTAAACACGTTATTATTACCCCTGGGCACAGTGACGAGAAAAAAGAAAAAAGCGGCTTTGAGTTTTTAATAGGCCGTAATTGCGACGCTATTATTGCCCACGTAGAAGCAGTATCAAACGAGTATCTAATTGAGTTAAGTAAAGGCAAAACCCCTATTTACTTAATGAGCCGCTACGTTAAAGAAATTGAAGAAAACTGCATTAGCCTCGACAACGTAATGGGCGGCTACTTAGCCACTAAAGCCATGATCAACAAAGGTCATAAAAACATTGCGTACATAGCAGGCCCGCAGTTTAAAGAAGACGCGTCAAATCGTTTAAAAGGTCACAAACAAGCTCTGGCAGAATACAACCTAACCTTTGACGAAATCTTATTTTACATAGGCGACTTTAAAGAAACCGGCGGCAGCGACGGCTTAAGGCATTTTATTCAAAATAAAGCGCAAATAACCGCCCTTGTATGTGCCAATGACGAAATGGCATCGGGTGCTATGAAATACGCCCGCGAACACGGTTTTAATCTACCAAAAGATTTAGCCATTATTGGGTTCGATAACGTAATTTTTACCAATTACCTCTACCCAACACTGACTACAATAGATAACCCAGTTCCCGAAATGGGCCGAGCTGCGGCTAACTTAGTACTTAAAGACATTTATAAAAAAAGCGGCATAACAGTAAAGCACGTGTTTCAGCCAAAGCTTATTTTAAGAGACTCAACACCCGATATTAATTAACTTTAAATCTAGTTTAAATCTAGTTTAAATCTAGTTTAAATCTAAATTATGTAACTCGTTACGCACCCACTGCGTATCCAAATATTGCTCTACGTGCTGCTGCGCAAACTTTAAAAAGTGACGTGCAGCATGCGATATGTGCCTATCTGCTTGCATTACAAAAACCTATTCAGACATAAATGCTCACAAATATAAAACAATATCTACATAAAAACACTACAATAAAAAGCATAATAGATCCGATAATTTACCAAAAAGATCGTTTTAAATTTATTTATATTATTTAATAAAATATCACTTTACTTATTTTTAATTTGGCTCTAAATTCGCGCAAATTTTATTATTAAAGTAACCTCTCAAACTTTAAAACAGTGGTTATTTACCTTGATGAGTCGATAAACACAAATGGCCGAATCAGCCGCCACAAGCACCTCTAATAACCCTTTAGCACCCGTTATCGGGCTGTCATTTTTTGCTATCGCATCCGGCTTTTTAATGAGCCTTATTCCGCTGTCGTTACCCGCATTTAAACTCGATGAAAACCTAGCGCCTTGGCTTGCGAGCATTTTTTACTTTGGCTTACTTATTGGCGCCACCACAATAGAGCGCATTGTGGTAAAAATTGGTCATCGCTTCGCATTTATATTATTTTTAAGCCTATTAATAGCAAGCGTGCTTGCACAACTTGCACTGCCAAATACCGTTAACTGGTTAATTGCACGATTTGTAGCAGGTGTTGCTGTTGCCGGTGTGTTTGTCGTTGTTGAGTCTTGGTTATTAATGACCAACACAGCAAAGTCGCGTGCTAAACGTTTGGGTTTATACATGACCTCACTTTATGGGGGCAGCGCGGTTGGTCAACTTGCTATAGGGCCGCTTGGCACCGAAGGTTCAACGCCTTATTTATTTGTAGCCTCGTTATTATTTTTAGCTATTTTAGCCCCTTTATTAATAACCAAAGGTCAGCCCGAAAAACAGCACCTTGAAAAACTACCACTAAAAGAAATAAAAACATTAAGCCACCCAGCTATGCTCGGATGCTTAGCATCGGGCTTATTACTGGGCCCTATTTACGGCTTAATGCCGGTGTATATTGCAGCACAAGCTGATCAAGCTCAGTACACAGGAACACTTATGGCGGTTATTATCTTAGGCGGCATGGTCGTGCAGCCGCTTGTGAGTTACTTATCTACTCGGCTTGAAAAAAGCTTATTGATGGGTATGTTTTGTTTAGCAGGCGCAGCCGGTGCTGTGGGTATACTACAAGCAAACACTTTAGCAGGATTAATAGTAAGCTACTTAATACTAGGCGCATGCAGCTTTGCACTTTACCCGATTGCTATAACACTTGCGTGCGACTCATTGCCAATGGCAAAAATAGTATCGGCAACTGAGGTAATGCTTTTGAGTTACAGTATTGGTTCGGTATTTGGTCCTATGCTTGCTGCAAATTTATCTGATGCACCCAATGGTATTGTGTTTTATTTAGCAGGCTGTTTAATCACGACCTGTATTTATATGTTTATTAAAAGCATTAAAAATATTCGCGCGGGTAAAACCCCAGTTGCAGGCTAATTTTTAGCTTAAATACACGCTTGTTTATTAACGGATTTTAGCTGTTAAACATCTTGATTTAACAGCTAAAACTATTATTTAGCAGTTAGTTTTTTATGTGGGCTCAAAAAAAACATCTTTTTCCACCCTTGGTTTTGCGTTGTAAAAAGCCACGGCATGGGCACTAACGATAAAATAGAATAATGCACATGAGGCTGTTTTCCTGCGGCATTTCCGGTATCGCCCAGTAAGCCAATTTGACTGTTTATGCTTATTACATCACCTGTACTTACCGAGTAGTCATTTAAATGTGCAAAATAATGCACGCGCCATTTAGGCCCAAGCACCGCAACCACCTTACCACCACGGGTTAACTCACCTGCAAATATAACAATACCGCTTGTTGAGGCAACTACGGGAGTATTTTTTGTGCCAAAAATATCAATTCCTTTGTGCACACCCGACCTACCCCAAGGCTCGTACCAAAACGTGTTATGGTTCCAATCTTTACTTGTGGCACCTTGTACCGGAATCATTATTTTTTCGGGAATTAGTAAGCCTATAATTAATAAAGTAGCTATTCCAATTGCAATCCACTTAAGTACTTTCACTTTTCTATCCTTGATATTTAAATAACTTATACTGGTAAATTATTAGCCATAATAACTGAACTCATCATGAGTCGTATCTATGGTTTTATTTATGAAGTTTTATTTGAATGAAATACCCGACTAACATGTACTAAGCTGATCAATTTCAAAACAGGTTTTATAAGCAATTGAGCACTGCCCGCTATAAACAGCCATGTGCCACTTTCTATTAGTGAGTCATTTAAAAAGAAAAAACTGCCAATTAAAAACCAAACAGCAATCAAAAAATCGTTAAACGCTCCCAGCGCTTCATATCGTCGCTGGATGGTAATATGCTCTTGTCCTAAATCTAAAATAAACTGATTACTGGGGTCCATAAGTACTGCTCACTCTTTTATTTCATAATTTAAAAAGCTTGTTTTCACAAGCTAAGCCGCACCATACAATAACAAAATTTACGCAATAAAAAACGCTGGCCAATGCGAATCAGCCAACGTTTTATTGTTTGTGCAATACTTAACTAATCGTTTATTTTTTCTCTTTTTCTAAACGCTTTTTAAGACTTAATGCAGCATCGGCGGCTAATAAACGCATAAATTCAGAGCCATTACTTTGCTCGCCTTGGCCTGCGCCTATTACAATTTCAGGCACTAAACGGCTATTACCTAAGCTTGTAAATAAAGCGGTTTGAATTTTAACTTCTGCTTTTAGTGTTTCATCAAATACATACTTTGGATCAAGTGCAGCAGACTTAGCTCTTAAACGAGCCTCAGCTAAAACGTCCATACCTAATGCTTCTAAACGTTGTTGCTTTAAAATCTCTTCTTGTTCTTTTGCAAGCTCCGCTTTTACAGCCACTCGTTGCTGTGCAGAAATAATGGCATTTGCCTTAATTCGTTCAGCATCAATTTGCTCTTTTATTTTTAGCTTTTCAGATTCAGCACGTTGCTTAGCAATTGCTTGTTCACCTAAAGCCACTTCGGTACGCGCTTGTTGCTCTGCTTTTTTAAGGTTTTGACGCGCTAGCGCTTCATCAGCAGCAGCCTGCTTTTGAGCTTCAAGGCGAGCATTTACTTTGCTTTCGTAGTCAATATCAATAATGCTGGCATCAACTACTGTAATACCGTAAGCGCCTAAAATAGGTGCGTTACGCAGTGTATTACCCTCATCATCCATTTTAATATTAATAGTGACACGTTGCTGTTTACTTAAATTACCTAAGTCGTCAGATTTATCGCGCTCACCCGTACTAATAATTTGTTCAGTAACAAAAATACCGTTGGTTAATTGATCAGCAAAATCTTGGCTTAATTGACCATTACCACCAGAGTAATGTTGCTCTACCGACATCATTCGCGCCGACGCTTTTACATTTTCGGTGGTTGCACGCATTAATAAATTAGATATTAATGTTTCTTGTGAACCAAACTCTTCGTGTATTTTAAGTAAACCACGTAGAGCACCCGACTCTGCTGCAGGTACATTGCCTGGCAATCTAAAACGAGAGACACCTCGTGCGCCACCTGTTGTGGTATCTAAAAATCGAATCGGAATTAACGGCACAATTGCGCTTGCTGTTGCACCAGCATCGCCCGTAAAGTTAATCGAAATTACTTTTTTATAAGCGGATGTACTACCAAATGCTTTTAAGTAAGGGCCTGCTTGATTTATTACGGTTAAGTTACCTGTAAAAGCCGATTGATGTACTAAACGCTCATCTGCTTCATTCCATGAAACAACTTGCGATGTAAGGGTTGCTATCACGACCAATACAACAACAATTGATGACACTATAATTACATTACGACGACCAAATCGACTCATAAATGAGTCACTTTTTACTGCTGGGACTGCTTTTTCGCTATCCATTTTTATTACTCTCCATGTTTAATTTCTTTTTAACAAAGTAAATAATTTCCTGTTCACTCAAATGTGCGCAAAAGCTACCAGAGCGATGTAACTCAACAAATGTTGCAAGGATTTCTTCTTTACCTTTAGCTGTTTTATCTTGGTTTTCTTGTGTTTGATTTTTTTCTGTTAGTTGAGTGATTAGTTCATCAACTATCGTGTCTTTATCAAACAGTACGTTGTATTCTTTGGATTTTCTTACCCGACTTTTATGTACGTTGCTGTAAATTACATAAAGTGCAACGCATAAAATAATAACAAGTAAACTTAACCCTATAATATAAAAAATCATAAGCTCTACTTAAATTAGTTTAAATACTTAATGAGCAATAACAATTGTAAGCATTGCTTAACAAATGTTAACCCAGTAATTTTACAGTAAACCCGAGTAAAAAACAGATTAAAAATAAAGTTCATCAGGTATACAGTTATAACCGCACATAAAAGTAAGCTTTTTCAAACAAAAAGTGCCAGTCAGTTATTAACTGACTGGCACTAAGCTAATATTAATTAAAGTGCTTTTTACATTATTCGCATGGCCCCCAATCAACACCGTTTTCACCGCATTCATACAGCGTTGTTCCATCTTCTCGGCGGGTATCTCTAAACCATTTCCCTTCAATTGTTTTAATAATACGTACGTTGTCTGTGGTTTTGTATTTACGCCAAAAGCTAGCATCAATAGATGTTTCGTCATCAAACTTATAAGGCATAGCAGCGAGTACGGTAACTAAATCTTGAGTGTCTAAATCAGCAGCTTTGTCTTTAACATTTACCCAATCAGATAATGTTTGAAAGTCGGCATTTTCCTCTCTAAAGGCAAAGTCAGTTTGGTAAAACGATCCTGACTCAGTATAGCTAATGCTAAAACCTCGCTCGAACGGTGTATCTAAATTAGAACTAACGCATTCATCCGCTGTTGGAAAGTTAACCGATGGGCTAGTATTAGTAACGCCATAAAGCACATTGCTTTGCTCAAAACTAACGTTCTCAATGCTAGAGCATCGGTAAGTACGATCGGCGTTAATGTAAACATCGTCTCTAACTGTTAATTTTCCATTTAACGATTCTTCGCCCCAAGGCGTATCTATTGAATCCAATCGAGACAAAATAACGTCAATTTTGTCGAGTTCGTCTGTATTTTGAAGCTTTACTTGCTCATAAATAAGTTCAGCGCCTGCAAAAATAACTTTGTCGCGGTACCATGCATTTTCAAACCCATACTCTGCATCTTTTGCTGTGTCTTGATAAATCACTGCTCTTACTTCTTCTGCATCAGGATACTGAGCATCTAGCTCTTGCTTGAATTTATAGGCCGCTTTTAGTCCCTTAACAATTGCTTGTGCTCTGTCGTAAGCGTCGCTGTCGTTAGTAGCGATAAAATCTGAGTAAATTTGCTCTGTCGACAAATTATAATGCGCAACCAAGTTTTGCATAACATTTGTTATTTCGCTTTGAAGGTTTGCAAGTAGCTCAGTATTTTCTTTAAGTGCATCACAACTTAAATTATTGTTACCACTTTTTTGGAATTGAAGGCTCAACTGCTCCCAAATAACGGTTGTTAAAGGTGATATATTTCGAATATCTTCATCAGTCAAAGCCTCAATTGAGGGTGGAAATGACATTTGATACGCTTGTGTTACCTCGCCTAAGTCCTCGTCAATTGCGCCAACCGGTACATCAACGTACATAGTTGAATACGGCACACACAGCGCCTGCTCTTCTGTAAAATTAAAACTATAATTACCCGATTCTTCAGAGACTACAGAAGGTTCTGATTGCTCGTCAAAAGTACCATCGCCATCAATATCCAGCCATACTATTGCACCAGATACATAACCATCAATAACCTTTCCAGTAAGAGAGATAGTGTTAACTTCTACGGGCTCTACTTTCACGGGATCTGGCTTAGCTACAACTGGCTCTACAACGGCCGCTTTATCACCGCCTCCACATCCAACAAGGCCTAGCGTAAACGCTAATGAAATAGCTAACTGACTTTTTTTAAAAAACATACAAAGACTTCCTTTTTTGCACTTTAATTATTATTAAAAATCATATTGTTATAAGTTACTTTAATACAAAATAAGTAATGCCAATCTGCTTATATATGGGATCTAGTTAACGTTAAGAAAATTATGCTAGAACGAGGCAAAAATTTTTGTATCTAGTTGTTCTAAATAAAATTTTAACGACGTTATAGTGCAATTTAATTTGTTAAATTACTCAAAGATTTATGCAGGTTGGTATAAATTTAAACAACAGAAATTTATTGAATTTTTATGGGGGGATGGCAACAAGTTAACATGCCCTGTACCTATATAGTGACACAGCATGTTATATTTAGCTCTTACATTTGTTAATTAAATATAACAAATGCCAGCTATTATTAACCAATATGGACTACAGGCACCCAATCTAAAGGGCTTGAGTGATAGGCAGTATTTTGTAAATGAATGTGTATTATACATGGGTTGGTTTAGAGCCCTTCGAAAACTCTAAACCAATTATATAAGCAAACCATTAGCATTTTTGATTTGCTCTTAAAATTGAAAAGCCATCTAACTAAGGTGGCTTATGTTTATTGCATTGTGTTTTTTAAAGTGCCTAAGTATCGTTTTCTTCGCGTTTATAAATATATGTTTGTTGGGTTTTAAAGCCAAAACCAATTGGTTCAGCGCCATTTACTAGCTTAACTTTTCCACCTTCAACATTTAAATTTGGCCCAAGTATTTCAATAGCTTTTATCGGCTTATCAGAACCTTTAACCCCAGGGCCTATTAAATAAAACTGACTAACTTGCGTTACATCCGTTGCATCATCCCAATCGCACTTACCATCCGCATCATTATCTGCACACGACGGGCCTTCCCCAAAAAATAGTTTCGGTGTATCTGGTACATCATTACTTGTTGCAAATTTCACATCGTCATAAACCTTCGTTCCATAATGCAAATGAAAGGCATAAAGCGAACCACCGCCACCCGTTAACGAACATTGGTTTTGCGTTGATGATGAAGATGCAGGCGTAAAGGAAGTAAAGTACGCAACCCCACCAACGACTGTTGCTGCAGCAAGAGACTTTTCACCCGTCCCTAATTCGTATCGCCACCCTTTAAATTCGGCTAACTTAACTTCAAGATTAACAAATTTATCAACGTCATCAAGTGCGTTACCAAATGGGTCTTCATTCATTTTCATTAAATCATCTGGCACTATTGGGGCTGGAAATTCAGTAAATATTTTTGTTAGGGTGTTTTCATCACGGATCATATACAACTGATCTTGCTCATTAGTAGCAAGTGGGTTTGAACGATTTCCGCTACCTATAACTATTGCGTCGTACGGGGTATCTAAACGGGTGGTGATCATTTCACCACCATAATTGGTTTTAGTAACTTTACTAAACAGCGTTCTAGCAACTAATGGTTTGTAAAAAAAACGTCTGTCTTGCGACGCTAATGTACTGCCAAGCTCTGCAAGTTTAAAATGGGTAATATCACCTTCATCTTCACTAGGAATATCTACTCGCCAAATATTACCGCCAGTATCTGTTGCATAAATTCGGTCGATATACCCGTCGTAATCTGAGTCAAGCGTAGTTACATCCGCTGCAATACTGTGCTCTCCGGTAAAACCATGTTCATCTGGAGTCAGCGCCCATACCTTTTCGCCAGTTTTAGCATTAACAATGTAGATACCTAGTCCGGTTTCATCTGTTGTTCTAATCGCATTATCTTTGTTTGTATCGTAGCCTGCGCCAAATATTAGCAATGGATCCTCACCAAAGGCTTTAATGTATGCAATTTGAGGTTTAGACCATGTTTGCGCTAAATATTTAAATTCTTCTGAGCCACCAACAATAGGCTTATTCCATAATTTTTTAGGTTTTTTTGGGTCACTTATATCAAGCGCGTAGTAATTATTACCGCCTCTGCGCATACCTGCAAATGCCCACACTTCATCACCATCACTTGCTCTAATAACACCATCGTTTAACCCTTCGCTATTTGAGCCTTTATTATTAAAGAACACACTTATAGGCCCATCCATGCCATACACTTTTGTATTTGCAAGATTACTACGCAAAGCAGGAATGTTTTTTAATAAGGCAGCAGGTGTAAAAGCCCACTTTTCTTCAACAGTATCGCCTTTGTCTTCAAACATATGTAAAAAGCCGGCATTAGTACCAACAAGTATGTGAATACTTCCATCGCCGTAATCTATAGATACCGGCTTTGAATGCAAAGGGTCGCCAAAAATATTGATTCGCTGATCTACTGATGAGTTATCACCATCTTCATTGTCAACATCAACCCCTCGTGCCCAGCTAATATCACTCTCCTGTAAAGTTAGCCCGATATTAGGAATCAAATCAGGGGCAAGATCGGTAACTGTACCTGTCGCTAAATTTAAAATGGTTTGTACTTTATCAAAAGTAAAATCAATAATACTGCCCGTTTTATCTATGTAAATTTTACGGCTGTCAGGGTCTAAAGTTGATAAAAGTAAATTTACGCCACCCTGGGCTACTAAATTCCCATCTGCAGGCTTATTAGTTGGCAGCCAAAAAGTTCGCGCTTTCTCATCAATTAACCCATTTTCATCAAGGGCTATTTGATCAGTTGAATCGACTATATTTGCGCCTGACACTTTTAGCTTTTTTAAATTCCCGCTCCAACGTGCGCCTGTTTCTGGGTAAAACATCGCAAAGTAAATTGACTCTCGGCTACGTGTTTGGTCAACATTATTACTTGCTACCGTAGGTGATGAAAAACTATCGTTAACTTCGCGTATTTTCGATATTGTATTATTAAGCGCTTCAGAAAGTTCAGTTGATGTGTCTGCATGTAAGTACTCGCCGCCGCCCAATAAAGCGGTTTTTTCTAATAACTTTTTACCATTTGTGCTCATGCCACTACCAAAACCGATAGTAAAAACTCGCCCCGTATCGGCAACCTCTGGCGTAGTCTCGTACAAGTCAACTTCAACATCTCTTGTACCGTGTATTATTTGAGCTAAAGCGGCTAAATAACTACCACTTGTTTTAGATGGGTTTGAGTCAAAAGTAGATTTGTATAGAGTCTTTATAGAACTATCGCTTTCGTTATCACTGACTGGGTCGCCATCTGTCATTAAAATCAAATTAATAGAGTTATCACAACGCTCATCAGAACCTATTACTTGTTTAAAAGGAGAGATATAAGAAGAATTACTCTGGCTATAAGAAGTGGCAGTTTCAGCACTTAAGTCACGCTTGTAATCGCGGTTATAAATAGTTGAGCTATACCCATAATGAACTTTTTGACCTGTTAAGTATAAGTAAGCTTCCCATAAAGTTTCTGTAACGGGCGTATTACCATTAGCTGGCAAGTTTTGTATTTGAGTTTTTACAGAGGAGTGCTCAGCCCCTAAGCCAGCCATTACATACCCGCCAGAGTAATAATTGAAACGCATTAACCCAAAGTCAATAGTCGCGTTATCAGTTACTAATTGCTTCATAGCGCCTTTTGCAGCAGTTAAACGTGTCTCATTTGGATAATCAATGTATGTTCCCATACTTCCTGAAGTATCAAAAATAATAAGTACACGAGGGTTTTCGTCGGTTTCAACATTATGGTTTACGTATAGCTCTATATCTTCGGCAAATACAGAAACGCTAATACCTACCCCGAATAACAAGGCAGCTATTTTTTTTAGTTTAAATTGCATTTTTAAATCCCTTTATTTGCGCTTTTTATTTTTATTGCGCAAGTTAATAACTACTCTATTCCCTGTTTAATTTTTAGTAATATTGAGGTGGGACTAAAAATAAAACAAAAGTTATATCTAGCTATTCATCACAAAACAGTGATTAGCATCCACGTGGCGTCAATGCTATAAAATATATATTACTTCGATTTTTAAATAAAAACAGACTAAAGTCAAAGACATTAGGTTTTATTATCAATTAAAAACAACAGCTTAAATAAAACAATCCCGTTTTACTGCACAGTTGAATCATGCTAAAAAACTATATTTTTACCTATGTTTCTATATTTATAGATCTATGTTTTAGGTAACAAGTACTTACCAATATAAATTAGTAACGTAGGACTCTAAAAATCACCTTTAAAAACACTATTATTCAGTAAAACTGTTTTATTAAAAGAAGTGTGTTTATAGGTAACTACGGTTATTCAAACATACAAAAAAGCCCATATTAGGTGCTACCTAATATGGGCTTTTATACTCTCGCTAAATTATAAGCGCTTTATACAAGCATTCTTATAAAGATAACTCTTTTTTAGCGCGAGTTAAGTTATGTGTTACAAGTGAGTTTTTAGAAATTTGAACTGCTTCATATAAATCAGAAATACCAGCAGTGTCTTTTTGAGCCTTAATACGTGCTACACCACGGTTACTTAATGCAAACGATGTAAGTTCACGTACTTTTAAACGCGGACCATGGCTTTGCTTAAGCAATGCAATTGCTTGTGTACAAATAGCTTCTGCTTCTTCGTAGTTTCTTGCTTCAACATTTAAAGCACAGCTATTAAATGACTTTTCAAATGCGGGTGCTGCAGTTACAGAGTCTTCAATAACCATTAATTTATAATCACCTTGATTAGCCATTGCAGCAGCTGAGCAAGTTAATAATGAGCCAAGAGCGATGGTTTTTAAAAGTGTAAATTTCATGATTATATTCCTAATTAGTTAAGTCGTACTTGTTGCCGACAACTTAACTTTAGAGTGTTAGCTCAATTACCACAAACGATAAAAACAAACCTAATAAGTGAATAAATCTAAACTATAGACTTTAGTCTAACACCAACAAAAATACCCAGAAATTACAATAAGTTAAAAACCATAAAAATCACTAAATAATAAATAACAGAATACAGTTTTATTATTTTTTAATAATACCAATTCGCTTAATTAAGTGATCTATTTTGAGGATGAAAAAACGTGTTGATAGCTAGGCAAAAAATTCGCTATTTGGTTGTTCTAAATGAGAATTTTTTAACGCAGGTAGCGACACGTTTAGCCCCGCAAAATGATTAAGTATTATTGCGGGTTGGTATAACACAATACAAAGTTAATAAGCACGAAAAAGCCGATATTGAGGTTTAACCCAACATCGGCTTTTTTACTCTCGCTATTTTATATCATGCTTTAGTAAGCGCTTTATAAAACACGTTATAAAGCGCTTTATAAAACACGTTATAAAGGTTTTTTATAACGATAATTCTTCTTTAGCGCGAGTTAAGTTGTGCGATACCATTGAGCTGTTAGACAATTTTGATGCCTCGTATAAATCAGCAAGTGCAGCTGTATCGTTATGCGCTTTTAAACGTGCAACACCACGGTTGCTTAATGCAAATGACGTAAGTTGGCGTACTTTAAATTTAGGGCCATCTGCGTCTTTTAAAAGTGCGATTGCTTTAGTACAAATTGCTTCCGCCTCAGCGTAATTTTTTGACTTAACATTTAGTGCGCAGCTATTAAATGATTGCTCAAGTGGCTGTGGCGCTGTTGCAGTTTCAATAACCATTAATTTGTAATCACTTTGATCAGCCATTGCAGCAGCTGAACATGTTAATAGTGAGCTAAGAGCGATAGTTTTGATAAGTGTAAATTTCATGATTAATTTCCTGTAAGTTAAGTCGTACTTGTTGCCGACAACTGAACTTTAGAGAATTAACACAACCCCGACAAACGATTAAAACAAACCTAATAAGTGAAGAAAATTAACCTATAGACCTTAGTCTAATACGCTTGAATTTTTTCTATATATTTAAATAAGTTACGAACCAATAATCGTGCCTAAAATCGCTACTTTACGTTTTAAAATGTATATAATTATTTATGCCTTTTTTTAGTTGGTTTTATTTTAAACACCTTACTTTGGCATAGCTGAGTAACTATTAAACAAATTTATACATTTAATTACATGCAATACTAAGTTATGTATTTATAATTACAGCTCTGGTAACTTTTCATCATTAATGGGTTAACTTTTTTGAAACACATACTTCCTCTTTTTGTTTTATTAAGCACGCTTTTATCATTTAGCCAAAATGCTAACGCAAGGCTTTTGCTCGGTAATGACATGCCTAACACCGGTATGTTTATAAAATCAGAATTTAATGGCGATAGCAGCATTACATCTGCAGGTGTAGAAATGATGGTTAAGCAAAATTACAGTAACTTTGGTGTTGTTTTTACAAGCGCAATTGGCGCGGCAGTAATCGATAATAAACAAGGCGAGCAAGAAGAATTTATAACGTGGGACAATGGCATGAAGCTTGGTTATTTTAATGACTTTTTTATATACGCCGAGCTTGGCTTAGATCTGTTCGAACTCGCCTTTAAAAACGATAGAGGCGATAACACCTACCAAATAGAAAAATCGAACAACGACATAGACGGCTACGCAGGTATAGGTGCGGGTTATCACTTTAAGCCATTTAAAATAGAAGTATTTACCCGAGCACGCCAAATAGATGGCGACTACTGGGAAGCACAAGAACATATTTACAGCGGTGTGCAGCTCAGCTTTACGTTTTAACTCCCCTTTTGTTTTATAAAAAAATAAAAAGCGTGTGAAATACAGCTATTTCACACGCTTTTTAAAAGAATTATATTTAACGGATAGTTTTGGCTACTTTACCAATGCTCAAACCCTGAATTAAAATAGAAAACACCACAACCGCATAAGTCAGAGCCAACAAAATATCGCGCTCGTTCCCATCAGGTAGTTGCAATACCAGTGCAACCGAAATACCACCACGCAAGCCACCCCAGGTTAAAACTTTCCACGCACCAGATGGCAACTCTAATTGCTTATTAAATGTAGTGGTTGTTATACCCACAACAATTAAACGTGCGAGTAACGCGATAAAAATAGTTAAGCCACCAGCAATAAACAAATTACTCGAAAATGCAATCATGACGACTTCTAGCCCTATGAGTACAAATAAAATGGCATTTAAAATTTCGTCAATCAGTTCCCAAAATAAATCAACGTAATGGCGTGTCTTGTCGCTCATAGCCATACTACGACCATGATTGCCCACCATTAACCCCATCATTACCATTGCAAGTGGGCCTGACAAATGCCAATGGCTTGCAAGTGCATAACCACCAATAACGCCCGCTAAAGTAAGTAGTACTTCTTCTTGGTAACTATCAATACTTTTAAGTAAGTAATATAAAATACCACCTAATACCAAACCAAAAACAATACCGCCACCGGCTTCAACCGCCAGCGTGTGTGCTACATAATAAGTTGTAGGAATATCACCACTTGATAAAACACCCAATAAAAGCACAAAAATAACCACGCCTATACCATCGTTAAACAACGATTCACCTGCAATCACGGTTTCAATACTTTTAGGCGCCCCCGCAGATTGTAAAATTCCCATTACCGCAATCGGATCGGTTGGCGAAATTAATGCGCCAAACAGTAAACACCAAATAAATGCTAAATCAAAACCAAGCAAAGGAAGCACTAAATAAAGCGCACCAGCAATAATAACAGTTGATAGCAACGTACCAACACAGGCCAAAATACCTATTGGCAACTTATAGCGCCTTAAATCGCTAACATTTACATGTAGCGCCCCAGCAAACAGCAGCATAGAGAGCATGCCATCGAGCAAAACTTCAGTAAAATCTAACTGATCGAGTAAGCTCACTTCGTAATCTATAAGATCATCAAACCCTAAAAAGCCCAAAAATATAGCGCCGATAGATAAAAGCATCGAAATAACCATAACGCCAATGGTTGTTGGCAAGCCAATAAAGCGATGGTTTACATAGGTGAGTAACGCGGTAATTGATAAAAATATCGCACTTATTTCAAGTACGCTTAGGCTGGTTCCTGGTGCCATGGTTTAAATCTCAATATTTATTTAATGATGCCTTGCTCATAATAAGCAAAGCAGAAAGGTTATTATTTTTTATACGGTTATCTCGTATTATATTCGTGTAGCCTAAACAAGCATACCCAAAATATTAATTATAAATACACACCCTACTCAATTAACGTCTTTCAAAGTATTAACTCACGCGTTAAATAAAACAAAAAAGCCCATGTTAGGAATTAACCTAACATGGGCTTTTTTACTCTCGCTATTTTATATCATACTTTTTTAAGTATTTTATAAAGCGCTTATCAAAGAGAAGTCTTCTTTAGCGCGAGTTAAGTTATGCGATACCATTGCACTTTTAGACATTTCATTTGCTTCGTATAAATCAGCAAGGCCAGCAGTGTCGTTATTCGCTTTTAAACGTGCAACACCACGGTTGCTTAATGCAAACGATGTAAGTTGGCGTACTTTAAATTTAGGACCATCTGCGTCTTTTAAAAGCGCGATTGCTTTAGTACAAATTGCTTCAGCTTCAGCGTAATTTTTTGACTTAACATTCAGTGCGCAGCTATTAAATGATTGCTCAAGTGGCTGTGGCGCTGTTGCAGTTTCAATAACCATTAATTTGTAATCACTTTGCTCAGCCATTGCAGCAGCTGAACATGTAAGTAGTGAGCTAAGAGCGATAGTTTTGATAAGAGTAAGTTTCATGATTATTGTCCTGTTAAGTTAGTCGTACTTGTTGCCGACAACTGAACTTTAGAGAATTAACACAAAACCGACAAACGATTAAAACAAACCTAATAAGTGAATAAATCTAACCTATAGACTTTAGTCTAATGCCAAATTACTAATTTACGGCAATTGGTATTTATACAATCAGCAACCAAACCCACACCTTATTTAGTACGTTCAAGCAACTTAACTACTTGGGCTACAACCATTTCTGGCTCATCATTTTGCGGATAGTGATAGCTCTTATTTGTTATTACTATTTCACCTTGAGGAAATGCATTAGCCCACTTTGAATGTAAGTCGCCCCACATTTCACGCGCTTTGTCGGTAAAAAATAATACAGATGGCTTTTTATACTTTTTAACTGAGGCAATTACTGTCACGGGTATGTCAGCAATTTGTGGATAATCGGGCAGTGGACGTTTTGCCCAAAAATCTAAATACTGATTCGACATTCCATTTTTTATATCGTCGAGCTTTATTGCTGCAATTTCTTTTTCAGCGCGTGGCAAATCAATCGCGCGCATAATATCTACATCGTGTTCTGATGCAGGCTCAATTAACATCAACGCTTTAATCTGATTAGGGTATGTCGCAGCAAATACACGCGCAATATAAGCACCATAAGAGTGCGCAACATACACAACAGGCTCTTCTATTTTCAGTGTTTTGAGTAATAACGCAGCCTCAGCTGCATATTCTTCTGAGCTATAGTTTTTCTTTATTTGTGCAGAGCCGCCATTACCAATACGAGAATACCGTATAACTTTAGCGTGCTTGGTAAGTGATTCAAAAATCGGGTCCCAATCACTTAAACCAGCAGAACCACCCGTTTCGAGTAAAATAGTATGTTTACCTTTACCACCTAGCTCGTATTCAACGTCAAAGCCATTTACTTTGACGACAGTCAATTTAGCTAATGCATTATTAGATAATAAAAGTAAGAAAAGGATTTGTATTGTTGTTTTATAAGTCATAATTTAATTAAACTTCACCATTACTTGAAACAAATATTTGATCACGCAACTTTCACCATGCTCTAAACCTCAAAAGATGCAATCTTCCTTAAGTATCTTTTTGAATATTCTTACTTCATATCTTACCTCAGATTAAAATTGTAAAAAAATTACTTTCGACTAGGAATATACGTAACCTCATTTATCACCCAAACCTATAAACTCCCTCGCCCATATGCCATAATCTAAATAATTCATTATTTTAGTAACTTGGCGCGTATTTAAGCGCTTTTAAGTTAACTACTCAGGGTTTTCAGCATGGCATATCAAGAGCAAAATCAAGCAACAATCTATTGGCACGACTACGAGACTTGGGGGGCGAGCCCTCAAAAGGATAAGCCGAGCCAATTTGCGGGTATTCGTACCGATCTTGATTTAAATATTATTGGCGAGCCACTTATTGAATATTGTAAGCCGCAAGCGGATTACTTACCTCACCCTGAGGCGTGTTTAATTACGGGTATTACGCCACAAGTAGCGATGAAAAAAGGCTTAGTTGAAGCTGAGTTTATAGCAAAAATTCATGCCGAATTTAGTGTACCAAACACCTGTGTTGCCGGTTATAACAGTATTCGGTTTGATGACGAAGTAAGCCGTTATAGCTTTTACCGTAACTTTTACGACCCATACGAGCGTGAATATAAAAATAACAATAGCCGATGGGATATTATTGATTTAGTACGTGCTTGTTACGCGCTGCGCCCTGAAGGGATTGAATGGCCGTTAAAAGAAGACGGCAGCCCAAGCTTTAAGTTAGAACATTTAACCGTAGCTAATGGTATTGAACACGCCGCAGCGCATGATGCACTAAGCGACGTAACCGCCACTATTGCACTGGCTAAGCTAATAAAAGAAAAACAGCCAAAGCTGTATAACTTCTTTTTTGGTTTGCGTGGCAAAAAAGCCCTTGCTGAATTGGTTGATGTTTTTAACATGACGCCGCTGGTGCATACCACGTCGCGCATACCTGCAACACAAGGCTGTACAAGCTGGGTTGCACCGATGAGCTTTCATCCGGTAAATAAAAACGCGGTTATTTGTTTTGATTTAACCCAAAATCCACAAGTACTCATTGATTTAAACGTAGAAGAATTACGCAAACGTTTATACACCAAACGTGTAGATTTAGCCGAGGACGATTTACCTGTTGGCTTAAAACTAGTGCATTTAAACAAGTGCCCTATTTTAGCCCCAGCTAAAACGTTATTGCCTGAAAATGCCGCCCGCCTAGGGATTAACCGCGAGCAGTGCTTAGCTAACTTAGCTATTTTAAAAGCCAATACCGACCTTCGCGATAAAGTAACCGAAGTGTTTAACGAGCAAGGCGATTACAGCGCAACCACTAACGTTGACTACTTACTTTACGATGGGTTTACAAGCCATGCTGATAAAGCTAAGTTTGCGATTATTCGTGATGCAAAACCAGATGAATTAGCTGGGTTGAAGTTAGACTTTGAAGATAAAAAGTTTAATACGTTATTGTTTAGATACCGCGCCCGTAACTGGCCTGAAACGCTAAACCAGCAAGAGCTTGATCAATGGCGCCAGTATTGCCAAAACAAGTTAATGCACGGCGAAGATCAACCGTCGATTAATGCGCAAGATTTTATGATCACCCTTGAAAACCTAGCGCATGAACATGACGACAGCGAAAAAAATCTTACAATTTTAAAGGCACTGTATAACTACGCACAAAGCATGTAATTTTGTTTGTATAACGCATTAAAAACGCGACGCTTTAGCAATAAAGCGTCGCGTTTTTGTTTATAAATATCTGTACCACTTCAAACAAAGCAAAAGCTATTTCACAAAGAGAAGCGAATGAGGAGTAAATGAGAAGACATAAAAAACAATCTTTTTTAGATCTATTACTTCTTCTAAAAGCGCAGCGCCTCATATCCTCTTTGTGAATAAATCACTTTACGGGCTTTGCCCGTCACGCAAGCAAGCTTCGCGTCTACGAAACAACCACAAATCTATACTTTGGGGTAAACGTTGAGCTTGCTCATGTGAAAAGCGCAGTTTTTAATTGCTTAAATAAAACACTATTCACAAAGAGAAGAGCAAGAGGAATAAATGAGAAGACATAAAAACAATAATTTTTTATATCTATCACAGCCTCTAAAAGCGCAGCGCCTCTAAACCTCTTTTGTAAGTAAGTCACTTTTACGGGCTTTGCGTCTACAAATTAAACCCACAGTTAAACTTTAGGGGTAGACGTTGAGCTTGCTCACGTGAAAAGCGTAGCTTTTAATTACTTAAATAAAACACTATTCACAAAAAGAAGCGAATGAGGAGTAAATGAAAAGACATAAAAACAATAATTTTTTAGATCGATTACTTCCTCTAAAAGCGCAGCGCCTCATAACCTCATTGTGAATAAATCTTACGGGCTTTGCCCGTCACGCAAGCAAGCTTCGCGTCTACAAATTAAACCCACAGTTAAACTTTGGCGGTAGACGTTGAGCTTGCTCACGTGAAAAGCACCGCTTTTGATTACTTAAATAAAACTCTATTCACAATGAAGCGCATGAGGAGTAAATGAGAAGACATAAAAACAATAATTTTTTAGATCTATTACTTCCTCTAAAAGCGCAGCGCCTCTAAACCTCTTTGTGAATAAATTACTTTACGGGCTTTGCCCGTCACGCAAGCAAGCTTCGCGTCTACGAAACAACAATAAACTATACTTTGGGGTAAACGTAGAGATCGCTCACGTGAAAAGCGCAGCTTTTAATTGCTTAAATAAAACTCTATTCACAAAGAGAAGCGAATAAGGAGTAAATGAAAAGACATAAAAACAACAATCTTTTAGATCTATTACTTCCTCTAAAAGCGCAGCGCCTCATAACCTCTTTGTGAATAAATTACTTTACGGGCTTTGCCCGTCACGCAAACAAGCTTCGCGTCTACAAATTAAACCCACAGTTAAACTTTGGCGGTAGACGTTGAGCTTGCTCACGTGAAAAGCACCGCTTTTGATTACTTAAATAAACACTATTCACAAAAGAAGCGCATGAGGAGTAAATGAGAAGACATAAAAACAATAACTTTTTAGATCTATTACTTCCTCTAAAAGCGCAGCGCCTCTAAACCTCTTTGTGAATAAGTCACTTTTACGGGCTTTGCCCGTCACGCAAGCAAGCTTCGCGTCTACAGCGTTATTTTTTATGCAGCGCTTCAATGCGTGCTAGTAAGCTTGAGGTGTCGTATCTGCCACCGCCGAGTGCTTGTACGTCGGCGTAATATTGATCGACCGTTGCGGTCATTGGTAAAGTAGCGCCGTTGTTTTTAGCTTCATCGAGTGCAATGCCTAAATCTTTACGCATCCAATCTACGGCAAAACCAAATTCATATTCACCCGCCCACATTGTTTTGTAGCGGTTTTCCATTTGCCACGAACCGGCTGCACCTTTAGAAATGGTTTCTATAACTTTTTCACCATCAAGCCCAGCTTGCTTGGCAAAATGTAAGCCTTCGGCTAAACCTTGCACTACACCAGCAATACAAATTTGATTAACCATTTTACAAAGTTGTCCCGAGCCAACGCCGCCTAGTAATTGGCTAAAACGACTAAACGCCGCCATAACTGGCTGCACTTTAGCAAATACGGCTTCACTACCACCCGCCATAACCGTTAATACGCCGTTTTCGGCGCCAGCTTGTCCGCCCGATACAGGCGCATCTATAAAGTCGATATTTTGCAGAGCCGCTATTGCAGCCACTTCACGTGCTACTTCGGCAGAAGTTGTGGTGTGATCAACCAAAACAGTGTGCGGTAACATGCCCGCTAACACGCCGTCGTCGCCATACACTACTGAGCGTAAATCGTCATCATTCCCAACACACATAAATACAATATC
The DNA here is from genome assembly GCF_014164015.1 of Pseudoalteromonas sp. SR41-1. NCBI lineage: Bacteria > Pseudomonadati > Pseudomonadota > Gammaproteobacteria > Alteromonadales > Pseudoalteromonadaceae > Pseudoalteromonas > Pseudoalteromonas sp. SR41-1. The sequence continues at coordinate 179,154 of NZ_JACJEK010000008.1, read as the reverse complement.
AGCGCCTTGAGCAGCTTCGCGTGGGGTGTGTGCAACGCTTCCTTTGTATTGTTCAGCCCAACTTTGCGCCTTTGATTGCGTACGATTAAATACACATACGCTATGCCCTTTATTGGCTAAATGCCCCGCCATTGGGTAACCCATTACGCCTAAACCTATAAATGCGACTTTCATTGACATAAAAATGACCTATTTAACTGATAACTTAGAAACTAGACCTCGATTATGTCAACCGGTCGATAAAAAAGCGAATGAAAGTCTTTATAAAATTTCCTTAACGGGAAAGGTAAGTAGGTAACCTATGGACAGTATTTATCAATTTAATGCACCACTTTATAACAGCGAAAATTTTCCTCTTAGCCAGTTACAGGGCAAAACCGTCCTTATTGTTAATACAGCGAGTAAGTGTAATTTTTCGGTGCAATTAAACGCACTCGAAAAGCTCTACCAGCAATACAAAAGCAATGGTTTTACTGTGCTAGCGTTTCCGTGTAACCAGTTTGGCCAAAATGAGCCGCTTGATAATTTAGCCATTAAAGACTTTTACCAAGATCAATTTAATATCTCGTTTGAGGTATTTGGTAAGGTAATGGTAAACGGGCCAGAAACACATCCGTTGTTTAATTATTTAAAGTCGCATACGCGGGGTATTTCGCAAAACCGCGCAATTAAATGGAATTTCACTAAGTTTTTAATTAATTCACAAGGGCAACTTGTTGCTCGCTATGCACCGCGTACTAAGCCCGAAACACTTAAACAAGTAATAGAAAGTAACTTACTGCAAGCCGCAAAGTTAAGCGCTGCAAGAGGTGGTAAAAAGGTAGCATCAAAAATATCTTTGTTTACGCCAGCTAAGGCTTAATTTAAATCAATAAAATGCGTGTTACTAAAGCACAGGTTTATAAAGTAGTTTATTGTATTGATACTTATTAAGCGTCGAGGCTATTACCATGAATATTGCTTTTTTTAGTACTCAAAAGTACGAACTGCCTTTTTTTGAACAAAGTACACGCGATTACAGTAATATAAAAATAACGTATTTTGAGCAAGCCCTGAGCGAACAAACGGCTATTTTAGCAAGCGGGTTTGATGCCATATGCGTATTTGTTAACGACACTGTAAACGCCACTGTTATTGAACAACTGGCAAGCCAAGGCATAAATACTATTTTGCTACGTTGTGCAGGATTTAATAACGTTGATTTACCTGCAGCAAAAGCACATAAAATTAAAGTATTACGCGTACCAGCATACAGCCCAGAAGCAGTAGCCGAGCATTGTATTGCACTTATGCTCACGCTTAGCCGTAAAACCCATAAAGCGTATAACCGCGTACGCGAAGACAATTTTGATTTAAACGGATTACTAGGCTTTAACTTGCACAATAAAACCGTGGGTATTGTAGGTTGCGGTAAAATTGGCCTTGCGCTGTGCAGCATTTTAAATGGCTTTGGCGCTAAAGTATTAGTGTGCGACCCATACGCGCAACCTGGCAATTATACAATTACCGATATAGACACCTTACTTAGCCAAAGCGATGTGATTTCTTTACATTGCCCACTGAACGAGCAAACTCATCATTTAATAGATGATGAAGCATTTAGTAAAATGAAAACCGGCGTTATGCTCATTAACACTTCTCGCGGTGCATTGCTTGATAGTAACGCGTGTATTAGCGCGCTTAAAACTAAAAAGCTAGGTTACCTGGGACTCGACGTTTACGAGCAAGAATCGGAGCTTTTTTTTAAAAACCACAGCGACGAAATAAACCAAGACGATATATTCTCGCGCTTAGTGAGCTTTAAAAACGTATTAGTAACGGGGCATCAGGGATTTTTTACGCAAGAAGCACTTACCGAAATAGCAAACACAACCGTATTTAACGCGCTTGAAGTAAGTGAAGGTAGGCCTCTAACTAATGAGGTTTTATAAAGACCTAAGCTATACCTAGATAACAGGCACAAAAAAAGCGAATAAGGTGAGCCCTATTCGCTTTTTTTGTTTAAAAATTCACTTTAAATAGAGCTTAACCAAACGCAACGTTTGCAAATACCAAGGTCATTAATATTGGGCAAACAAAACGAATATACTGAGCAAACCAGTAATGTACGCCTGTTGTTGCTTGGTGTAATTTATTACCACGCTGCCACATCCAACCTACCGTAATAAAGTAAAACAAGCCCATAAGCGGCAATTGGTATTGAGTAAATAGCATAATAACTAAGCCAAATAACCAATCAAAATTTAGTATAATCGCGCTTGCACACACAAGTACAACGGCGCTTACCGCCCACGTTGCTTTGGTGCGGCTAACGTTATGGTTTTCGACTAAAAACGCTACCGGAATTTCAGTCGTCGATATAGTTGACGTAACCGATGCGATAGACATTAATACAAAAAACAATAAACCAACTAATAATCCAATTTCGCCCATGGTGCTAAATAGCTCAGGTAAAATAGCAAAAATTAGCTGCCCTTCGCCAATCAGTTTACCACCACTAAATACTTCAACACCGTTGTGCTGCGCCACATAAATAGCAGGAATAATAAGTAACCCAGCTAAAAAAGCAACGCCAGTATCAAGTAGTGCAACACCTGCTGTGAGCTTTGGTAAATTAGCATCTGGTTGTAAATACGAGCCGTAAATCATCATACAACCCACACCTAACGAGAGCGAAAAGAACGCTTGCCCCATTGCGGCAATAATTAAATTAGGGTCGAGTATTTGGCTAAAATCAGGGATTAAATACGCGGCAAAGCCTTCGCTTGCGCCATCGAGTGTTGCAATGTAGGCAATTAAACCAACAAGCAGCACAAGCAGAAGTGGCATCAAACGGCGCGACCAAGTTTCGATTCCCGATTTAACCCCTTTTAAAATAATACTGGCGGTTAAAATAAGCATAAGCGGCGTAAATACAAAATTACGCAGCACTGAGTCGCTATGTAAAAATTCGCTTGCGCCTGTAAACCCAAAAAAGGTTGTTATGGGTTCAATAGCGTACGAGAGCATCCACCCTGCCACTATTGAATAAAAACTTAGCATAACAACTGCGCCCGCAAGGCCTATGTAACCGGCTGCTGCACCTACTTTACGGCTAGTGTTTTGCCATGCATCACCCAATGCTTTTACAGGATTAGCTTGTGCTTTGTGACCTAAATAAAGTTCGGTATACAGCGCAGGTAGCGCAAGTAAAAATATAACAATAAAATAAACCAGTAAAAAAGCACCGCCGCCATGGTTGGCCGCTTGCGTAGGAAAACCCCAAATATTACCCAAACCCACTGCTGCGCCAGCAGCGGCTAAAACAAAACCAAGTCGGCTTTGAAACCCATCACGCACTTGTGCCATACATCTACAAATCTGTTATTATTTTGATTATTGTGAATTAAACCATATTTCATGCCAGCTGAGTAATAAAATTGTACCCAGCCTTTGTTAGTGGCGTTAACCGCTCACAATATCAGCGACTTCTTTTGCTTTAGGGCTTTTATGACTGAACACTATTTTAAAAACGCCTTGAGTATTACTTCAACTCAATTGGCAAATTTGTCTTTAGCGAGTAACAGCATTTTATTATTTAATGCTAAAACACTTGAGCTTAGTGACTTTAATTTGCCCGATTGCTTAAGCCCGTTTGAGTTAAACATTATAAACCGCCGTAAAAGCCCACAAGCTAAGCAAGAGTATTTAGCGACGCGGTTATTGTTAAAACACCTTATTAAAGTAGCGCAGCCGCAACATACGCACGTACCCCTTAATAAAATGAGTACCGAATTTGACGAAGCAAGCTCAAAGCTGCAAGTACATGTAAGTGGTGATGTTATTAATACCTGTATTTCGCACTCACATGGTTTGGTTGGGGCCGCGCTAAATTTTGATAAAAGTGAGTTTGGTTTTGATATTGAAAAAGTAAGCCTAAAGCGCCCGTTTGAAAAGCTCGCTAAGCATTTTTATCATAATGATGAAATTACACTTATCACCAAGCCCACTAATACCCAAGCCCAAGCAGATACGTTTTTTAGAATTTGGACACTAAAAGAGTCTCTTGCTAAAGCCACCAGCCGCCCTATTGCAAAGTTACTTAGCCCCAATGTGTTTGACGAATTAAATAGTGCAAAGCTGAGTGCTTGCAGTAATCGCGTTACTGTAGCTGATAGCAGTGACAGTAATGTTTGTTTTGATGTGAGTGTGGTGCATAAAAAAAGCACCGACTGGCGATGCTTTTTATTAAATGACTTTATTAATTAATTTTGTTAAGCAACCTTACTAGTTAATTTTCCTGAATAACCGTTATTTACGCAGCAAAATCGTTTTCTAATAAACGGCTATGAATAGACTGTACTACGTTATCTGACTCAGTTTGCTCTACTAAAAAGCACAGGTTGTGCTTACTAGCACCGTGACAAATTAATCGAATGTTAAAGTCTTTTAGTACACTCATTAAGTTCATTTCGTGTTGGCGTAATTGAATCTCAGAGCCAATAAGTGCCACCAATGTTAGGTTGTTTTCTACCGAAACATGGCAAAACTCTGCAAGCTTATCTAGGCATTTTTGATCAAGCTCTGGGCGCGAGGCGTTTTGCGCGTTATCAAGCGTTATAGCTACACTGATTTCTGATGTGGTTACCAAATCTACAGATATATTGTATTCACTTAATAGTGTAAATACGCGTGCTAAAAAGCCGCTTGCTAGTAGCATTTCTGGGCTTTTAAGCGTAAGCAATATTTGGTTTTTACGTTGCGTTACTGCGCGTATACCTGGTTGCTGCGATTTTTCGCGCTCAATCCATGTACCGCCACGCTCTGGCTCGCGGCTAGAACCTACAAACACGTTAATGTGGCTACGGCTCGCTGGTAAAATAGTTGCTGGGTGTAATACTTTTGCGCCAAAGGTTGCCATTTCAGCGGCTTCGTCAAAACTTAAGCGTGCAATAGGCGTCGCTTTTGCGCACAAACGCGGGTCGGTGCTAAAAATGCCCACTACGTCGGTCCAAATATGCACACTTTTAGCGTTAATCGCTTCAGCTAGTAATGCAGCGCTATAGTCAGAACCACCACGTCCTAGCGTTGTGGTGTGACCGTATTCGTCACTACCAATAAATCCCTGAGTTACAATTACTTGAACGTCTAATAACGGAATTAAATGCTCTTTAGCAGCTTGCGCTGTGGCTGAAACATTGGGCGTTGCTTTGCCAAATTGGCTGTCTGTTTTAAGCACCTTGCGCACATCAAAGCGATCGGCATTTAAACCCTGTAAACGAAGTACCTGTGCAAACAAATACGACGACAAACGCTCACCAAAGCTAAGTAGCTCGTCGTGTTGCTGAGCGGTTGTTAGTGGCTCTTGAGCCAATGTTTGAAATGCTTTTAGGGTTTCGTTAAAGCCAACAGCTAAATCGGCATCTAGCGATAATTCATCTAAAATAGTTTGTTGAATAGCAAGAACGCCATTTATGTGTTCTTGGCGCTCACTTGAAGTAATGCTTGATTTACACAGTGCAACTAAGTGATTAGTTACGCCGGCACTGGCGCTCACGGCAACAATACGTACGCTTTTATCTGCAACAATAATTTCGCTACAGCGACTCATCGCTTCAAAATTTGCAACACTTGTTCCGCCAAATTTGGCAACGATGTAATCTGATTTTGCGCCTGATACTGTTTGTGGCACTGATTGGGTAGTCATTTAGTCTCCTTTCGCGGTATCCAAACCGCAATAAAACAAGAAGAACTTGGCAAAGGAATGCTTGAAGATAAGTCCACTGCCAGAAGCTCTCCACCTATATTGGTGACAGTTTTGAGGATTCAGCCCCATAAACCGAAAAACAATGACGACGTACCATTATTTTCCTCGGCGAGTACTTCCCTCCTTAATGATCATCGGCTTTCGTCGCCTAACATTAAGTACCTAAGTATCGCACCTCTTCTGAATGCTTTATTAACCAGTGGCTAATAAAACAAAACCCCACTAAGTAGCGGGGCTTTGAAAGTTATCGTTTAGACGTCTAGCTGTCAAGCATTTAATAATTTATGAGTTAAATAAAACTGCCCATGTAATACGAGCCCGCATATCCAACCGTGTAACAAATTAATAAATGCAGCGATAAACGCAAGTAGCTCATAAAGGTAAGCGCTTTAACTTTACTCATGGCAATAATGCCCGCAGCCGAACCAATAATAAGCATTGAACCGCCCACACCCGTTGCATACGTAAATGACAACCAATGTTGTTGGCTCATTACTATATTGGCTTTTAATAATGCAGCGGTAAGCGGTACGTTATCGACCCCAGCTGATAATATGCCCATTAAGTAGTTTGCGTATTCTGGTGCCATTACCGTGTATAGGTCGGTAAATTTACTCAACATACCAATTTCTTTAAGTGCGCCAACAAGTAAAAGTACACCTACAAAAAACAATAATGTGTCGTATTCTATATCGCGAACAAAATCGATTATGTCTTTGTTTATGTCTTTTTTGCGCATTAAAAATTGCGCCACTAAAAACATCACTGATAAGCCAAACAAAAAGGTTAATAGAGGCGGTACGCTGTAAATTACACTCAACGTAAGTGTGCTCACTACGGTAGATAAAAATATAACAGCAATGGTTATGTCGGTTTTTTCAATGCGGGTTTTACCTGCACTAGCAAACTCAACACGCCCTTTCATACCGATAGACAGTAACGCGGCAAGCAGCATAACGCTTGCAAGTGCTGGCGCTATAAGTAGTAATAAATGAGCAATGGTTACTTTACCATCTAAAAATATCATTAGTGTGGTTACGTCACCTGTTATTAGCGATACCCCACCTGAGTTAACCCCAAACACAATAAGAGTGGCGTATTTAACGAGCTTTTTAGGTTCAAGTTTTAACGACATAACAACCGCAAGCGATATAAGCGTCGCTGTTACGTTATCTGAAATCGACGAAAACAAAAATGCAAAACCACCCACCAAAAACATGAGCTTTTTTTCGCTAATACTTTTTGGCATAACACGGTGCACAATATTTTCTATAAACCCCTTTGAATTTAAATACGCTACAAAGGTCATTGCAGCCATTAAAAATAGCCATAGCGAGGCAATTTCTAAAATATTTTCGTTTAAAAGATGTTGAATCGTATCGGGGCTTTGCCCGTGTAGGGGGTATATAAAAAGAAGAATCCAGCAAAGCGTACCAAAAAACAGCGTGGTTTTAGCTTTATTTACATGGATTATATCTTCTATAACGATCAGTAAAAATGCAATCGCTATCAGGGTTAGAATAATCGAGGAAACCATGGTAGTTAAACAACCTTTGATATAGTTTTAAAGAACACACAAATAACATTCCATTTCATGTGCCTATTTTCGGCGCGAATTTTAGCACTGCCTCTATGCAAAAACTATTATTAAATGGTCTTAAAAACGAATACTATATACAGACAAGGTTAATTAAAAATACGTAATAATGAGTCTTCTAAAAGAACTCAATAATAAAATACTAGGATGTTGTAACCCCTTATGATCCCAGCTAAAAAGCTGCTAAACACCATAACCGAACATTGGGGTGTATTAGAGCTATTATTTAAACGTTTTAAAATGGCTGACTTTAGCCTAAAAGACGTACAAAACGCGATTAAGCAAAAGCAGCCTACGTGGTCAAACGAACGCATTTATAAAGAAACAAATCGTTTGTTAAATCAAGATATTTTAATTCCACTGGCTAAATCCTCTCAGCTTGAAATAAATCGTGCTATTGCTGATTTTGCTACTTTTTTACTGCAAGAAGAGCATTTAGGTTTAGCGCAAGAAATTAGCGTATTAGTAGAGGACCTTGCTCGTTTAGGTAACCGCCTAGATAACGCTGGCGAAATAGAGGACTTTGACGATTTGCGCCGCTACAGCCGCATTATGGATGATCGGGTGCGTAAAATAATGAAGCTTTATACGCACAACGAAAACGCTATTTTAAACATTGTTGAACAAGCCAAATCAAATAATGCAGTGCAATCGCTGCAAAAGCGTTATAAAGCGGTAATAGAAGCCTTTGACGAATACATAGAGCCAATGCTTGAAATGGTTGATATTCGTGGTGAATTTCATGCGTGTTTTATCCTCATTGAAGAGCAAATAAGTAAGCAAATACTGCACATTGAGCGCTCAGGTAAAGCGTATAACGACAAACGTATGCTGGAGCAATTACGTACCCGTATACTCGAAATGCATTTAATGGGCCGAGAAAGCTTACGTAAAAGTGCCGATATGCTTATGCCGCTACGCGAAGAGTTACGTCGTAATAACTTAATTACTCGCCAAGCAGCCAAAGTACTTGGGCTTGTACGTAAAAATGGCGTAGACAATATGCTAAGTGCTGTGCAGCCACATTTTGTAAGCGACGCGCAGCGATATTCACTTGGTCAGCAACGCCATATTGTGGCTTACATGGCAAGCTTGGTTGAATTTGAACACGAAGAATACCAATTGCCTGACCAGCAAGACGTGCCTGCATTTGTTACGCCTAATATTCCTGACTACAACGATGTTAAAACCAGCTTTGCTAAGCGCTTTAATAAAAAACGCAAAAAGCCGCAGCCCTTGCTGCAATTTTTAGATGAAAGCTATCCAGATCTCGATGCCGACGAAATGCTATTTTTGTATCAAAAATTAGTCAGCGACAGCGATATTAAAATAATTCAAAGCGATGAAAAAGCCCGCGTAAAAATTGCCGGTCAGCACTTTTCTTTATATCCATTTAATTCAGAGCCTCAGCCAGATCCAAAGGCAGGTAAATAAACCATGACACACATAAACTTAGACGAGCTAACTCATCTACAAGCCATTAATAAAAAATTAGTAGCGGGTTATCACATTTGCGAGCAAGACAACGTAATGTGGCAAGAGCTTGACCAACACATAGAAGACTACACCGCCCTATTTACCGCTTTAGGTAACGATTTAAAACACGACAGCCGTGGCTTTTATTATTTTGGTAGCGACGAAAGTACGCCAAATATGGGCAAAATATCTCGCGCTATCGCGCTCACCATTTACATTTTAATTGAGCACTACGCCAATACGGGTAAAGACCCAATGCGCGCATTGTTTGACGACGTAAACGATTTAGAGCTTATGCAAACGCTGGTGCAAATTAACAAACATTTGTTTGATCAGCTTGAGATATTTTCGGGATCGGATTTGCGTAAAGACGTTTACCTGCGCATGGTGCGCTTAGGTTTAGCCCGTGAAGTAGAAGGCGGCTTTATGCTACAAGCGCCAATTCACCGCTACATAGATGCACTCATGGAAGTAAACGAAGAAACCTACATTACAGAGGACGAGGAATGAAAAATCTATACGGACTAAGCAAACTCGCCCTACTTAACACCGCAGGCTATGCAAAATGTGTGATCCCGCTTGATAAAAGCAGCTCTATTTGCGCGCCCAATAACACCGGTAAAAGCTCGGTTATTAACGCCCTGCAGTTTCCGCTTATTAACGATTTGCGCTTAACAGAATGGGACGGACACGATTTAGATGAAACCCGTAAGTTTTATTTTTCATCCGATCAGTCGTACATTTTACTAGAAGCTAACTTGCCTCATGGCTCGGTAGTAATTGGAGTTGCAGGACTTGGTAAAATTGCCGGTTACGCGCATCAGTACTTTTGTTATCAAGGAAAGCTTGATTTAGAGCAGTACACGCAAGGTAAAACTATTATTAAATTTACCAAGCTGTTCAACCATTTAAAATCGCTTAACTACAACCCTATTGAGCTTAAAGCACAAGAGTTAAACGCGCTACTTACTGGCGGCGCAACGCCTTTTGACGGCGACATTAACCTAAAAATGATCCCGCTTAATAATGTGCAAGACTCCTCTATTTATAAAGAAATATTTAGACGTATTCTTAACTTACATAAATTAGGTGCAAGCGACGTAAAACGCTTTATGCTACGCGTGTTTGAACGCCATATGTCGAACTCTAAGGTCGACTTTTATGAAGTATGGCGTCGCTCGTTTGATAAAGTAAACCGCTCAAAACGCGAATTAAAAGCCCTTGAGTCAATGCAAGAGCCAATAGCCGCGCTTGAGTCAATGCTTGAAAACCAAACCGTGCTTAAAGGTAAATTGGCGGCGTACGCCCCTAAAATTGACCAAGCACTGATTGATTTTGATACCTATCAAGAGTCGCAACTCTCTGAGCTTGTCATCGCGCTTGAAGATATAGAGCACGAAAAACACGAGTTTGAGCAAAAGCAAAGCCTATACGTACAGCAATCGCGCGATATAGAGCGCAGACAAACACAAATTGAGCAGTGGTTTTTAGATTACGATGCGCTTAAAAGTGAATTTGAACTGGTAAATAAAGCCACGCTTAAAACCAGCCTGACTCAGTTAAAGCAAGATTACGAGTCGCTTTCGCACTCTATAACCAGCGCACAAGGGCAAAGCCTACATACGCTTGACTACCGCATTAGCGAAACACAAAAACAAATTAAGAGCTTAAAACTGCAACTTAAAAACCTTGAGTTTAATTTGTTTACCCGTATGCGCGAAGACTTATCGTTAAAAGAAGTGGAAGAAATATCGCGCATTTTAAACCCCGACATTCTCTCGTTTGCGACCACCACCAATGGCGATATAACCATTGATGACGAAGATGCATTTGGTGAGTTTTTATCGCTATTAAGTGAAAACGTAAAAGGCGGCGTATTAACGCTACCAGGTGCGAGCATTAAACTTAAAAAGCTATCTCCTGTGCAAATGCAAAGCGGCGAAAACAAAGAGCAATTAACCGCTCAGCTAAGCGCACTTGAGCATTCACTTAAAGAGTTTAAGCAACAGCGCGATGTTGCTGCAAACGTTGCCGACAAACAAAAAGAAAAAGACGAATTATACGATGAGCTAATGAGCCTCGAGGGCGCCCTAAAACGCTTAGAGCAGTTTGAGGTAATGCAGCAGTCGGTTGAAGCGCAAGCCATGCTAAAAGAGCAGTTATTAGCTGAGCGCGAACAAGTTGACGACTACCTGCAAGATATTCAAAAAAATAGTGGCTCAATTGCCGATCGTCGCTCGTTAATTAAGTCGAAACAAGAGCAAATTAATCGCCAAACTGAGCGTCTGCGCCAAGTTAAAAGCGAGCGAATTGACCATACGCTTGATTTATACAGCGGCAAAGTAACTCCATACATGATTGATATTACAGTCGACTTTGATAACTTAAGCGACCTTGTTCATCACTTTAATAAAGACTGCCAAGAGCTGCGTAATTTTGACATAAACGTACGCAACACCTATTTGCATGTATATAACGCGGGTATTACTAAATTCGACAATGAAAACGACGAGTTTACTAAATACCAAAAACTAATAAGCGCCTTTCATAATATTGATAACGAACGCGATGCCGTTGAGCGCCAAGCACGCGTTGCGCTTACCGAAGTGGCCGCAACTATTAAAGGCTTGCGAGAAGATTTAGACCGCCTTCGCCGCGAAATGAATAGCTTTAATAAAGGCATAAGCCAGCACCGAATTTCAAACCTGCAAGCGTTTAAAATTAACGTCATACCGCGCAAAATGCTGGTTGATAGTATCGATACCATTATCAGTACGTCGCATCAGTTTGAGCAAGGTGACACGCTTGATTTACTTAGCCAAGAACCGTACAGCGAAAGTGCGGTAAACGAAGCAAAAGATCACTTAATTAAACTCGCCTCAGATAAAGCGGGCTTAACACTTACCGATTTATTTGATATTCGCTTTGAAGTGGTTAACCGCGCAGGTGAAACCGAACACTTTGAAAAAATAGATTCTGCGGGTTCAAACGGCACACGTATTACGATTAAGTTATTGTGTGGCATGTTGTTTATTCGTTATTTATTAAGTGACCAGGAACAAAACCTATACCGTATACCTATTTATATAGATGAAGCGGCTGATATCGATCCACAAAATCAAAAAGCAATTATAGAAACCGCACTAAGCTTTGGTTTTGTACCTATATTTGCCTCAGTTAAACCACAAATAAGTTGTGACTACATTGTGCCTATTCGCTCGGTAAAAGACGGTGCACAAAACTGGGTAGATGAAAAAGATTGGATTGAAGTTGAACACAATTAATTGGCCGTTAAGGCAAACCAACTAAACTAAAATATAGGACGTTTAAATAATACACATTTAAACGATGTGTGTTATTTTAAATTAATGCATTTTATTGGAGCAAACGTAATGAAAAATATGCTTATCGTTGCAGCGCTAGCACTACTTACAGCCTGTACACAAACCCCTGATTGGGATTACGATAAATCAGCCAACTTTAGTAATTTTAAAACATTTGCTTGGGTAGAAAACGCCAGCCTAACTAAAGACACAAATAACTACCAAATTAATGGCCTAATGGAAAAACGTGTTCGCACTGCCGTTAACGCAGAACTGAGCCAAACACTAGGTATGAGATTAGTTGATACAGCAAATGCTGATGTACTTGTTAACTATCATGCATCGGTAGATAAAGAGCTTGAAGTAGATACATTTAATGTAAACTACCGCCCGCATTGGGGTTATTGGGGTACTGGTTTTCAACGTGATACAACCGCGCGTGAATACGAAGTGGGCACACTGATTATTGATATTGTAGACCGTGAATCTAACCAGCTAGTATGGCGCGGCGCAAAAGAAGGCCGATTAAAGAAAAACCAATCGCCAGAACAACGTGAAGCATCAATTAATAAAACAGTGAGCGAAATATTAAGTAACTTCCCGCCGCAAAAGCAGCAGTAAGTTAAAATTAGCTATAAGTAAGTTTTAAAAAAGCTCACAGTTCGTGAGCTTTTTTGTGGGTGTGTATTTTTGGGACTTTTAAAATAAAGTAATTACGAGCTACGCCCGTCACGTAAGCAAGCTGCACGTCTACAAAAAAACACCGCGTCAAACCTTAACTGTAGGCGCTAAGCTTGCTTGCGCGAGAAGCGATAGCTTCTAATCACTTACCTTTACCTAACGCTATATTCAACCTTAAATTACGAGCTGCGCTCGTCACGTCAGCAAGCTGCACGTCTACAAAAAAACACCGTGTTAAATTTACGATTTATACTTATGCAGTAACTCAAGCGGTATATGGCAGTAATCATCAGGGTGATTAGTTAGTCGGTCTTGATGCTCAGGATCGCTTGGCACGTAGTTAGTTAGCAGCTCTACCCCTACCACAATTTTATCGGCATCACTGCGCTTGTTTATATAATTGCTTGCTGCATCTAAATGGCTTTGGTTTTTGCTATAAATGGCAGTGCGGTATTTAGGGCCTACGTCATCCCCTTGTTTATTAATACTGTATGGGTCAATAATTTCAAAAAAGTAATCATACAGCTTATTTAGGCTAACGACTTTTAAATCAAAAATGACCTTTACGCATTCGGCATAACCATCGTATTCGCCGTCAGTGGTTTTGCTTGTACCATTAGCTCGACCTGCTTCAGTACTTATTACGCCTGGTAAGTGCTTTAAAAACTCTTGTACGCCCCACAGGCAGCCACCAGCAAAGTAAATAGTATTTTGTTGTGTCGTATCCATTATAAATGTTACCTAATAAGTAATTATACCGATTGCATTAAAATAATGTTCTATTATAGCGCCAAGAAAATAGCGCAATAACAAGGCGAAAATTATGACATATAGTTGTTCTATATAAATAACTTTTAACGCAGTGAGTGCGCTATTTAATACGATAGAATGACCATGTTTTTAATAAAGCCGGTATTACGTAAATGGTTATCAAATGCAGTTATTAACAAATTAATGTACAATCGCGCACAAAATGACTGCTGTTACATTTAATTATTTTATCATGCTCAAATATAAGCTTTGAAATTAATTGTAACCGCAGCTACAAATAAAAAATGACGAGAAACACATGAATCGCACACCACACCTTATAATACCTGCAATATTATGCAGCGTTACTGCATTTGCTAATGCTAATACGCTATCTGATGAGTCGGCAATCGAGAAAATAACGGTTGAGGCCTCACCCACTGCAAATAAGTTGCCAGTAGGTACATTCGACTCGCCTATTTCTAATTTAGAATATGACCCCCGTGTTGACCTTCAATCGCGTAATATGGCTGAGGCGCAAGCTGATGTAACTATTCGTGGAGGGATTTTTGAAAACACCGGTTTTAGAGTAGGAAGCGTTACCCTGCTTGACCCGCAATCTGGGCATTATTTTGCTGAAATACCCATTGCACCGCAAATGCTAACCGGCCCAGATGTTTTAACCGGTGCCGATAACGCACTTTACGGTATGAATAGCTCTGTAGGTACAGTTTCGTTTGGTTGGAAACCGATTATTACTGGCGGTAGTGTATCCCTTGGTACTGGTACAAACGACTTTAATCTGCAAAGTATTCACGCTGCTAAAAACACACAACTTGATAGCTTAGCTAACTATACTCTGGGCTTTGAAGGTGAGTATTCTCATTCGCAAAGTGATGGCACCATTGATAATGGCGATCATGACTTTTCGCGCGCCTCAGCTCGCGTGCAATTAGCAAGCGAGCATAGCCAAACAGATTTGTTTTTTGGCTCACAAGATAAGTTTTTTGGCTGGCCTAACTTGTACACCCCTTTTGGCGTTAACGAAACTGAAGATTTAGAAACCCGTCTTTGGATGCTTAATCACAAGCAAAACTACGCTGATAACAGCAACTTTGAAGTATCTGCTTATTATCGTACCCATGACGATCACTATATTTACTCGCGCAAAAATCCTAGTGCATTTGAAGCTTTTCATAAAAGCGAAGTTAAATCGTTTGGACTTTCGGGTCGCCATGCACAAAGCGATGCACTGGCAATAAATTACTCTGCACAATTTATTGATGACTCGATTGAATCAACCACACTTGAAAACAACTTTACCTCACGAAAGTATTACAAGCTAAGTATATTGCCCCAATACACAATAGCGCAAAAAAACCAACAGCTTACCTTTCGTTTAGGCGCAGCCTATGACGATACAAATCGTGATGATGCTGAAGTATCAGCTATTGGTGACATAACCTTAAACACCCAAAATAGTGACGGCACAGCACAAACCCTTTACTTATCATACGCGCAAGCGAGTCAAGTTGCAGGCTACACAGCCATTGGCGGCAGCGACTCTGGCGGGTTATTTAGAAGTAACTACAACCTTGAGCGCGAAACCACATCAAACTTGGAGCTAGGTTTATTACTTGAAGAACAAAGCTGGCAGTTAAACTCGGCTATTTTTTATCGAAAAGATAATAACTTGACCGATTGGACCTTTAATTTTGATTCAACCTCAGCGCGCTTTGCAAACCCAGTAGATATTGATACTGCAGGGGTTGAATTTTTAGCGACTAAGCACTTTGATACAGCAAAGCTTATAGCAAGCTACACCTATTTACATAAATCAGAAAACTACGGCGCAGCCGATATTGATGCCAGCTTTTACGCGTTAAACTTTCCTGATCACCGTTTAACACTTGGCGCTGTGTACAACCCAACTGATATTTTAGAATTTAGAATAGATAACGAATGGCGTACACAACACAAAAATTCACTTAGAAACGGCAATGACAATGCGTTATTTACCCAGCTAACGCTTAAAATAACGCCGCCACAGTTGAGTAATTTATTTATCACCTTAGCGGCAGATAACTTATGGGATGAGTCGTTTGAAGAAATACCAGGTACACCAGGGCGCGGTGAGCAATATACGTTAAGCGCAACGTATAACTGGTAGAAATGAGCTATCACATTCAAAGGCCTGTTTATTTAAAACAGGTCTTTGAATAAATATTTAGCAAAGAATAAACGACATGCTAAATATTAAGAACTTTGATTACTCAGCTTATATTGAACCAGAACGACATTGTCTCTTTCTTAGCTCATTATCAATTTGTAAAGGGCGACTAAGCTCATCTGTAAGAACCTGCGAAACAACCGTACCGGTTTCAACTTCTTGTATCCAGATTGATATTTTATCCCCTTCCCTTTTTCTATTTAGCATGTAGCTTTTATCAGAATCTAAATTAACGTTAAAATTAACAAAAGCTTCTTTTTGACTATTTAAAACATCAGGGTTTGAAACACTCGCCTTTACCCATAAATCGTGCTCACCACTGATATACTGCTTTGGTTCAGCCCATTGTGTAGGTTTTTTGTTAAAGCACATCAAGTGGACATATTCAAGATCTACTCCCTGCTCTCTTTTAAAGTTTTCGAGTCTAAAATGGTCTTCTTTAATATCGGTTTTAATGGGTAAGTTTGAACAACCTAATAAAGTCACACCTAATGTAAATGCTGTAAGTAAATTTTTCATTTTTCTTTCCTTTT
This sequence comes from Pseudoalteromonas sp. SR41-1, assembly GCF_014164015.1. Lineage (NCBI taxonomy): Bacteria > Pseudomonadati > Pseudomonadota > Gammaproteobacteria > Alteromonadales > Pseudoalteromonadaceae > Pseudoalteromonas > Pseudoalteromonas sp. SR41-1. Next base: position 162,818 of record NZ_JACJEK010000008.1, on the reverse strand, counting down.
AAAAATTAAGATTGAACGAAATCACCTATAAATGAGATTTATAAAAAGTATCTTACAATTTCCTATATTAGCAACAAAATTAAATATGTCTAATATTTCACCATAGAATATATTAACGACTGCTTTTAATAACCTTGTGAAGATTTTTATTAATAATATATTGTAAATAGATGTGTATTAAAAATGAGGATTAAGTGACCTCTTCGAGCTCTGTAATAAGCGCTAGAGCTTGTGCATTTGTAGACCCGCATACATCAAGCGTGGCACTAAAATCGCTACATACTTTTGGTCGACTTTCATCACCAAATAACTTACATAAATTACCTTCGTCCAGCTGAATACAACGCTCTCCGGCTTTTTTACCATTTGGCATACCTGGAATAGGCGAACTAATACTTGGCGCAATACAACATGCGCCGCAGCCTAGCCTGCAATTCATCGATTCGGTTTTCATAATTTCCTCTGTATAAAAAACACTTACTTTAATTTCTTTTTAGGAACTTAATTAGTCACATAGTGAGTTGTAACACACACATGTAATGCTTTGTTACATCTTAAAACAGCTTGTAAACACTTTATTGCGTATTATTGCTCTGTCACCACCAATTATGAAGGAATGCCTTGTGGCTACTACAAAACAAATAATACTCCCAATCGCTGTTTTAGCAGGCGGTATTGCTTTAGCTTTCGCCTTTATGGCAATGAAAAAACCACCCGAAGAAAAGCCAGAGCAAGATTTACGTCCTTTAGTAGCAACACAACGCGTACTTTTAGATTCTATAACGCTCGATGTTAAATCGTACGGCATTGTTAAACCAAAATATCGTACCGAGCTAATAGCACAAGTTAGCGGGCAAGTTATTTCGGTATCAGATCAATTTGTAGAAGGCGCGTTTGTAAAGCAAGGCGATATTTTAGCACGAATTGATGCAAATGATTACGAGGCAGACTTTATTGAAGCGCAAGCGGGTTTAGCACAAGCAAGCTCAGCACTTGAAATAGAACGCGCACAAGCACATGTCGCTCAAGCTGAGTGGGAGCGCATTAAGTCAGACTCAAGCGACGCTATCGCATCAGAACTTTATTTACGAAAACCACAGCTGGCCGAAAAATTAGCGCGTTATCGCTCTGCTCAAGCAAGTGTTAAACGTGCTAGCCGCAATCTTGAGCGTACTTATATTAAAGCCCCTTATGATGCCATTATTAATGAGCGCACAATTAGCTTGGGTTCAGTAGTAAACCCAGGTAATAGTTTTGGCGCACTAAGTGCAACCTCAGTTGCAGAGGTACGTTTACCGGTTGCCGATCAAGAACTGCAATATTTAAAAAATGGCGGCGTAGGCTCAAATGTTACATTTAACGCAGAATACGCGGGTAAGCAAACAATGTGGCAAGCCAAAGTAATTCGCACCGAAGGTGTGGTTGATCAAACAAGCCGTATGAGCTACTTGGTTGCACAACTTGCAACACCTTATGGCGACAAAACACGCCCTCTTCGTTTTGGTTCGTACATTAACGCTACCATTGAAGGTCGCCCGCTTGATAACGCAATTATTGTTGCGCACCACTTAGTTAAAGATAATAAAATTGTAATTTTAAATGACGATTTAACATTGTCGTTTAAAACCCTCAATATTATACGCGAACAAAACGGCATGATTATAGCCAGCCAAGGGTTAAAGAATGGCGAGCAAATTGTTACCTCAGCGCTTGAATACCCAACTGAAGGTATGGCAGTAAAAATTGAAGATATTGCGCCTGATAAAACTGATGTAACTCAACTTGCGCTGAAAGAGGAATAATCATGAACACTCGTGAAACAGGGTTAATAGCATGGTTTGCCCGAAATCCCGTTGCTGCCAACCTACTAATGATATTTATATTAGTAGGCGGTATTTTAATGGCGATGACCATTCGCAAACAAATGTTCCCACAGTTTGAAAGCAACTGGATAAGCGTACAAGCAGTTTACCCAGGTGCAGCCCCGCAAGAGGTTGAAGAAGGCATAACCATAAAAGTTGAGGAAAACCTCGAAGGTATTGAAGGCATTAAACGCCTAATTACTTACTCTAACCGTGGTTTTTCACAAGCGTGGATTGAAATAGAAGAGCAATACAATCCACAAGAAGTACTTGATGAAATTAAAGTACAAGTTGATTCAATAAACACCTTTCCTGCGGGGATGGAGCGCCCTGTTGTGCGCCGCGATAAGTTTGAGCAAGAGGTAATGATACTCGCGCTTTACGGCGACATGAGTAACTACCAGTTAAAAGAGCTTGGCAACGATATAAAAGACGAACTACAAGCATTGCCTCACGTTAACCTTGTTAATTTTAACGGCGGCTTAGAATATGAAATTGGTATAGAAGTCAGCCCCGATAAACTGCGCGAATATGGCTTAACATTTAGAGATATTGCAGGCGCGGTGCAAAACTTTTCGGCAAATATGTCGGCGGGACAAATACGCTCTGAAAATGGTTATATTTCGATGCGTGTTGAAAAACAAGCCTACCGTGGTTTTGAGTTTGAAAAACTGCCACTTATTACCCTTGCTGATGGCGCACAAATTTATTTAGGCGATGTAGCAACTATTAATGATGGCTTTGAAGAAGGTCTACAATATTCAAAATACAATGGTAAAAATTCACTCTCGTTTGAAGTAAACGCATCAAAAGATCAAGACATTACCGATGTAGCAAAAGTCCTTAAAAGCTACATGGCAACTAAAGAGCCACTTTTACCTGCAGGCGTTAAGCTCTCTCCTATTGTTGATTTAACTTACTACCTTGAAGGTCGACTCGATATGATGGTCGATAACATGATTTGGGGTGGCTTGTTAGTAATGATAGTGCTGGCACTATTTTTACCGCTACGCTTAGCATTTTGGGTAATGATGGGCTTACCGGTGTCTTTTCTGGGCGCCTTTTTGTTTATGCCTATTGGCTTTTTAGATGTAACAATTAACCTAGCCTCTCTTTTTGCCTTTATACTTGTACTCGGGATTGTTGTTGATGACGCCATAGTTGTGGGCGAATCAGCCAGTGCCGAAATAGAAAAATACGGCCATACACTTGATAACGTTGTACGCGGTGTAAAACGCGTTGCGATGCCAGCAACCTTTGGTGTACTAACGACTATTGCGGCATTTTTACCTCAAACACTCGCAACCGGCCCTGGCGCTGCTTTTTCTAAGGCCATTGGTGGCGTGATTATTTTATGTTTGATTTTTTCACTCATTGAATCAAAACTTATTTTACCTGCGCATATTGCAGCAATGAACCCACGTAAACCAAATCCTAAAAACCTATTACACCGCTTACGTATGGTGATTGATAGCAGCTTAAAAAGCTTTGTGAATAACTACTACCTTCCTTTTGTTGGCCGCTGTATTCATTATCGCTATACAGTGATTGTCGGCTTTATGTGTTTGCTTATTGTAAGCGCAGGTATGTTTGCAGGTGGTTTAGTTAAGTTTGTACCAAACCCTAAAATACCGCACGACTTTCCGCGTATTGATATAGAAATGAACCTTGCCTCATCTGAGCAAGCAACGCTTGAAACCGCACGTAAAATAGAAAGCGTGTTGTTACAGGTCGATCAGCAACTACAAGAGCAATACGGTAAACCGATGATCCGCGATTTATCGGTAAGCCTTCGCGGACGAACTGAAGCAAATATTATGGCTATTTTGGTAGAGCCTGATTTACGCCCTATCGACACCTTTGCTCTAAGTGCATTATGGCGCGAGCAAATGCCCGCTTTACCCGGCATTAAAACCATGACCATTCAAGACAGTATAATGAATGGCGGTCGAGATGATGGCGACGTTAGCTTTAAACTTGAAGGCAAAAATGCTGACGAGCTAAAAGAAGTGGCTGGTAAATTAAAAGCTAAATTACAAACAATGGAAGGCGTTGGCGACGTAAACAATTCAATGCAAAGCGCTACCGACGAAGTACAACTTGATTTAAAACCACTGGCTTATAGCATGGGATTAACGCTTGCTGATGTCGCATCGCAAGTAAGCTTTAGTTACTACGGCTTAGAAGCGCAGCGAATATTGCGTGAAGGCGAAGAAATTAAAGTCATGATCCGCTATCCAGAAGACGAACGTAACTCAATAAGTGACATAGCAAGTGTGCGTATTATTACGCCTACAGGCGCTGAAGTACCGCTAAGTGAAGTAGCCGAAGTTAAGCTGGTTGACGGTGTAAACCGTATTCGCCGCGAAAACTCTAAACGTACTGTAAACGTATGGGCTGCGGTAAATACCGACCAAGCCGAACCATTTGCGATTGCAGAAGAAATTCGTGATGAATACTTACCAACATTACTTAAAAGCTACCCTGGCGTTACAAGTGATGTAGCTGGGCGCATTCAAGAAGAGATGGATAGCGCTTCAGAGCAGCTTCGTGATTTTGGTATATCAATGATGATTATATTTGCCTTGTTAGCCATTCCACTTCGCTCTTACTCGCAGCCACTTATTATAATGTCGGTTATTCCGTTTGGTGTAGTGGGCGCTATGTTTGGGCATATGATTTTAGGTATGACTATGAGTAGCTTATCGATGTTTGGCATTATTGCTGTAGCGGGTGTGGTCGTAAATGATTCCCTCGTTATGGTTGATTTTGTAAACAAAGCACGCGCTGAAGGTGTTGCGATTAAGGATGCTGTAATGCAAGCCGGTGCTCGTCGCTTTAGAGCGATATTACTTACCTCAATCACTACCTTTATTGGTGTAATGCCAATTATTTTTGAAACGAGTTTACAAGCTAAAATTGTTATCCCAATGGCTGTATCACTTGCTTTTGGTGTGTTATTTGCCACAGTAATTACACTGATACTTATACCGTGCCAGTATGTTGCACTAGAAGATGCTAAACGATTAGTACGTAAAATGCGTGGCAAGCCACCACTAGTAGATGCCCAACCAGCGCCTACTCACAGCTAAATTAAGTAACATCCCAACCAAAAAAGCTCGGCATATTATGTCGAGCTTTTTATTTTTAGCTTAAAAATGATATTCACCTATTTGCTAACATTACTTATTTTTTAACACGCAGGATTAATTACCAGTCCTAATAATTGATAGAAATATTGCTCGTTTTTTATCTCTAATACGTTATGGTATTTAAATAATAAATAGACATAATAAAGTTAAGGAACAGCCATGAATACATCCCCCTCTGATCACATTCCTCAAGAAGCCTTTGATTGGTATGACGAGTACGCCCACGGTTTAATGGACCGACGTACTTTTATGAAAAAACTCGGTGGCCTTGCTGCACTTGGTTTTTCAATGGCTGTACTTACATCAGCATTATTACCTAATTACGCACTGGCTGAACAAGTGTCGTTTAATGACGACGATATTAAAGCAACGTACGAAGAATTCGATTCGCCAAACGGGCACGGTAAAGGCAAAGGTTACTTAGCAATCCCTAAAAACATAGAAGGCAAGCTTCCCGTTGTACTCGTGATACACGAAAACCGTGGTTTAAACCCGTACGTAAAGGATGTAGCAAGGCGTTTAGCTAAAGTGGGCTTTATTGCATTTGCACCCGACGCGCTTTTTCCACTGGGTGGCTACCCTGGTAATGATGATGAAGGACGCGCTATGCAAAAAACCATGGATCGCGCTAAAATTCAAAACGATTTTGTTGCCGCAGCGCACTTTTTAAAATCACATGCTAACAGTAACGGTAAGTTAGGCGCTGTCGGTTTTTGTTTTGGTGGCTACATTGTTAATTATTTAGCGGCAGTAGATAGTAATTTAATCAGCGCCGGAGTGCCTTTTTACGGCACTCCCGCCAGTGAAAGTTTACGTAAAAATATTAAAGCACCGTTAATGATTCAATTAGGCGAGCTGGATAAACGTGTAAACGCGTCGTGGCCACAGTACGAACAAGATTTAAAAGCTAATAATGTTGAATACACTATGCATATGTATAAAGGGGCAAATCATGGTTTTCATAACGACTCGACAGGTCGCTATGATAAAGACAATGCCGAGCTTGCATGGCAACGTACAGTTGAGTTTTTTAATAAAAAGCTAAGTTAACGAATACGATAAATGCCACCAGCTCAAAGCCGGTGGCATTATTAAAAATACTTAGTTTTTTATCAACTTTAAATTTTTTTGCTACGCATAACTAATAACGACAACAAGATGAGTAAATAAATACTCAAAGAGCCACCGCTACTAGAGCCATCTTTATTTTCGACTTTTGCAATTTTTTCTTCTTTAACACGTGTTTTAAACCTTGCTAGTTCTGCATCTAAATTAGTACTCATATCACTAACTGCTAGATTAAAACCTTCAGCCGACTTTTCAGATAACGTTTCATCAATACCTATTGCTGTTGTTCTTTTTTCAAGTTTACTTATACCTGGTGCTCTAAATAGCATTTTTCTACTTTTAATATCAAAAACAGCTGTATCCACAAAGGTTTGAATTGTATTTTCATTACCTGGAATAACGTACATACCCACTATTGTCCAATAAAGTAAGGCTGCATTATTTTCATACGATTGCGTAACTTGATCATATGAAACCAGTGCCATTACATCTACATCGTAAAGCCTCCCGACTTGCTCGAGTGTTGCAAAACCTTCACCTCCTTTTAAATAGGTACTTGGTATAACTTCAATGCGGTCAATGTAATCATATTGTAGAAATGACTTTTTTACTTTTTCGAGTAACTCGACTTGGTTTTGGGTCTCTAACCCGTCTGGCTGCCAGTTTTTAGACGGTACAAATGCAATTCCGACGGTAACAGGGAGTTTTAAAACAGGTATTTCAGGTTTATAGGTAGCACGGCTTTGTTGATCAGGATATAAAAAATTCATTAAGCTACTAGATTGTGTATTTTTACCTGTATTGTTACTCATAAACGAGCTACAAGAAGCAAGTAAGGCCGCCATCAAAATGATTATGTATTTATTAAATTTCATATTTATTCCTTTTTATTTTAATTTAATTTAATTCAGTTACGTGCCAAAGCTCACCGGATGGTCCCCATAAGTAAATAACGCTACCCCAAGGTTCTTGTTTTATACCCTCAAAGCGGATGTCAAAACCGTTTAGGTTACTAATGAGTTCGTATGCTTCATCTATATTTAACACACAAAGTTGCAGCATTAAGTTTTCAGCAAACGTTTTATTATAATAACGCTGTAAAAAGAACGTACATTCGCCAAAGGTACACACACATAAATCATTTGAGGCATCTTCAATCTTAAATCCAAGCGCTATATAAAAGCGCTGAGATTGCTCATAGCTTTTACAGGGAATAAAAACCCTAATATCATCAACTTGCATAACTCTTCCTTAATTAGCTCAGTACACTTTTATCAATAATTCCTTTATTTACCAACTGCTGCAAAATAGCTTGGGATTTTGCTCTGCATGCATCACGTAGTAAACGCACCGCAGGGGTTATTGACTGCCTACTTGGACAAATAAGCCAAAGTTCACCATTAACATGTTGATAATTTGGCATTACGGTAACCACCCTGTCGTTAAGCAAATCGTCGGCTATATCAAGTGCCGACTTTACAGCTAAGCCCTTACCCGCAACGCACCAGCGCCTTACTAAATCGCCGTCGTTTGAGGCGCGCCTGCCATTCATTTTAACTTTAAATTTTGACTCACCATCGGTGAATTCCCACGTATTATTTATAATATCCTGCAACTGATAAAACAAACCTTGATGCGACGCTAAATCATCGGGATGCATGGGAGCCCCGTTTTGTAAGAGATATTCGTCAGTTGCACATAACAAGCGCGGTACGTTACAAATTTTGAATCCATAAACGCTAGCATCATTAGGCGAGCCATAACGAAGCGCTATATCAACTGAGTCACGGTAAAAGTCGATATTACTATCACTTATATGCGTTCTTAAACTTAGCTTTGGATAAGTGTCCATGAGTTCATCAATCCATGGGATCACTAAGTTACGGCCTAAATCAGATGAAAGGGCAACGCGTAACTCGCCTTCTATTTCGTCGTGCTCACCTTTTAGATTTTGCTTTGCAAGCTCAAGTACAGCTAAAGCCTGCTCACATTGTGGTATGTAGCGCTCCCCAGCAGCCGATAACCTTAAATGACGTGTTGTCCGAACAAATATCTCACTACCAAGGGCTGCCTCAACACGTTTAATAGCAGCGCTTGCTGTAGCTGTACGCATATCTAACTTAGCAGCTGCGAGCGTAATACTTCTAAACTCAGCGACTTTTAAAATAAGTTTTAAATCTTCTATGTTCATATTATCTATTTATATTTGATAATGATTCAACAATTATGCGGTTTATCTATATTAAAGCAAGGTCTACTATATATCCATCAGCTAGCCAAAGCATGGCTTGCACCTTATATGTAAACAAATTAGAACACTTATTATGAAAGCCATTGGTTATAAAAAATCTCTTCCTGTTTCTAACCCTGAATCGTTAATTGATGTTGAATTACCACAGCCAGTTGCAACAGGTCGTGATTTATTAATTAAAGTTAAAGCTATTGCAGTTAACCCAGCAGATTACAAAGTGCGTGCATCTATGCCCCCTGCTGATGGTGAAATAAAAGTTATTGGTTGGGATGCTGTTGGTGAAGTGGTTGCAACAGGTGAAGCTGTTACAGACTTTAAACCTGGCGATGCTGTTTACTACGCAGGTGATATTACCCGCCCAGGTAGTAATGCAGAATTTCAATTAGTGGATGAGCGCATTGTAGGATTTAAACCGCAGAGCTTAAACGATGCTGAAGCTGCTGCATTACCCCTTACTGCAATAACAGCGTACGAATTATTATTTGAGCATTTAAACATTGTAAAACAAGCAGCTGATGCAAAAACAAAATCAGACGAAGTTATTTTAGTAACAGGTGCAGCAGGCGGCGTTGGTTCTATTTTTATTCAGCTTGCTAAAGCGATTACTGGCGCAACTGTGATTGCCACTGCATCGCGTGAAAGCTCACAAGCGTGGGTTAAAAAACTAGGCGCAGATTATGTTGTTGATCATACAAAACCATTACCCGCTCAAATTGACGCATTAAACATTGGCTCGGTAACACATGTAGCAAGTCTGCACAGTACTAATACTTACTTTGAAGCGTATACAGAGGTACTTGCACCATTTGGTAAAATTGCAATGATTGACGACCCTGAGTCATTAGATGTTAGTAAATTAAAAATGAAGAGCTTATCGCTACATTGGGAATTTATGTTTGCCCGCTCAATGTTTAATGCCAAAGATTTAATTGAGCAAAGCAAGTTATTAAATCATGTTGCTGAGTTAATTGACCAGGGCCATATTCAAACAACTATTGGTAAAAATTTAGGCACTATAAATGCGGCTAACCTGCGTATTGCACACGCAGAACTTGAAGAAGGTCGCTCTATTGGCAAAATAGTGTTGGAAGATTTTTAATTCCATAAATACTAAATACGCGCTGCCTGAATTAATTGGAGGCACCAATGTAATTGGTGTCTTCAACCAATATTTCGGGGTGGCTATGGCTGTATTTATATTTATTAAAGAAACTATTACCTAATAATATTTGATAATGATTCAACCATATACCTGTTTATCATATTGTAATAACCCACTACTATCCGTACCTAGCTATATTGATAGGCTTTACTTTACGTAGATATCAATTGAATTAAATAATTAGAGTGATTTAAAAACACGATATTATTTTTGTAATAAATTTTTAAAAGGGTTTGTTTATACTAAAACTGACTCAACATAGTAAATACTGGTAAAACACCTACTCAATGGAGAAACTAATGACTCACCCTATTATTAATGACTTAGAAAAGCGTTACACAGCAAAACGTTACGATGCAACGAAACGTGTATCTCAAGGCGATTTAGCCGTTATTTACGAAGCTATGCGCCTATCTCCATCATCTATTAACTCGCAGCCTTGGAAATTCATCGTAATTGAATCAGATGAGGCTAAAGAGCGTATGCATAGTACATTTGCTAATAAATTTGCGTTTAACCAGCCACATATTAAAGCTGCTTCGCATATAATATTATTCGCTCACAATCCTAAATATACCCGCGATGACTACGCACAAGTTATTGATGCAGATATTAAAAATGGCCGTACTAAAGCAGAAAATCGCGAACAAGCTTTTGGTGCTTATGCGTTTGTTGATATGAATACTGATGAGCAAGGCGTTAATGAAGAGTGGACTAAAGCACAAACTTACATTGCACTGGGTAACACTATGCATGCCGCTGCACGTTTAGGCATTGATTCAACCCCAATGGAAGGCGTAGATGCCGAGCTGATTGGCGAAGTCTTTGAAAAAGAACTTGATGGTTACGTATGCGACGTCGCATTAGTACTTGGCTATCATGATAGCGCTGAAGATTATAATGCTAAATTACCTAAATCTCGCTTAGCAAAAGAGCAAGTTATTCAGGTTTTATAAGTAATACGTTATAAACTTAAATGATAACAATATTAAAAAACCACTTATTTAAATAAGTGGTTTTTTTGCTTTAAAGCAGTTTAACTTACTTTGCGCTGTGCAGCCTGAATGTGTTGCACTAAATCTTCAATAGAAACCACGGTCATATTATGTTTATTAGCATAATCACTCACCTCAGGTAAGCGCGCCATTGAACCATCAGGATTTGTTAGCTCGCAAATTACGCCAAATGGTTTTAAGCCGGCAAGTTGCATTAAATCAACGGATGCTTCGGTATGACCGCGACGCACTAATACGCCACCCGTTTGTGCTTTTAAACCAAATACATGCCCTGGGCGCGATAAATCACTTGGTTTTGCATTATCCGCTGTCGCTGCTTTTATAGTAGTTACTCTATCAGCAGCAGACACACCTGTTGTTACGCCATGCTTAGCTTCAATAGTGACTGTATAAGCGGTGTTATTTTGACTCGTATTGTTAGCTACCATTTGCGGTAAGTCGAGCTGTTTAATGCGCTCATCCCCCATGCATAAACAAACAATACCGCTGCCTTCGCGGATCATTTCGGCCATTTGAGAAGTCGTTAAATGCTCAGCTGAAAAAACAAAGTCGCCTTCATTTTCACGGTTTTCATCATCAACAACAAGTACGCCTTGGCCTTGCTGTAGTGCAGTGATTGCGCTTTGTACGCGGGTATGGCTTTCGCCGAATTGAGTAAGTAAAGACTGAATCATCATTATATTCCAAATAAAAATAATAGATTCAGGACTGTGAAAGGATCAGTAATACATCACTTAAATTTAAAGTAATCACTACCAAAATAGCTTAAATAGAATAACAAAAAGCACGCAGCAAAATGCAGCGCACACTGTTATACCAATAACATTAAATTAGCGACTAATTATAGCGCAAAGAAAATAGCTCACTTAACGCGATACAAGGATCATGTCTTTAATAAAATTGGTTTTAGTATAATAAGCCATATTCTCTTTCATCCGGACTGTAACCGTCGGCTCTGGCATCTCACCAGATCTGCTTGACCTTTACTTAACCTAAAATAAGTTAAATAAAGCGCTCGCGGGCTCGTTTAAGTCATAAAAAACATTAAACATACCGCCGGTGGGGAATTTCACCCCGCCCTGAGAATTTACAGTAAGCATTAGCACTTACTGTAGGCATATTATACGCTTGTATTTATTTGTTTTTCAAAACTAAATACAATAAAAACTACGAAAGTTGAATATTTAACGATGCACGATCTACTATACCTTCGTTTATATCAGCAACTAGCGTACAGGTAGCACCATTGACCAAATTTAAGTTAGGTTGAACGTGCCCTATATCGGCATCAAAAATTACAGGAAATAAACACCCACCTAGCGCTACATCTAACGCATGGCGATAATCAAAGGCATCGTAATGACCTTGTGTTATTTCACTTCGCCCTAAAACCAAGCCATTGATATCATCAAATATTCCGGCTAGTTTTAATGACAGTATAAATCGTGCAACGGTTGTTGGTGTAAGTTCTGAGTTTTCGAGGTATAAAATAAGCCCTTCGGGCGCACTGTCCTTTTTAAACTCATGCAGCGCTAAAAATGGCGAGTCGAGCAATAAACCTACGGTATCTAAACACCCACCAAATAACCGGCCAGACATTTCTATGGTACGTTTATCTGTGTAGTTTAAACATTGCCAGTTTGTGGGCTCACTCGGGCTGAGTAATTCGTTCGGGTTTTGCGCGTAATTAGGCTTATTTTTTTGGTATAAAGAAGAAGGACCTTGCTCAAATTTACTACCGGCTTCGTAGGTCAGAGTTTCAAATATTTGTAGGCTATACGGATTTTTTTCATCTGGGTGTAACTGCATAAGATTAGCGCTGTGAAGGGTTGCCCATTGGCACTTAGCAGTGAGTGCACATGCTATAGTACTCACATCAGAAAAACCAACTAACCACTTAGGCTTTGCTTCTTTAATGGCGTTAAAATCAAGTAGTGGCAGTATTTCCATTGCCAGCTCACCACCCATTGGCGGCATAATCGCATCTATTTCATCATCTAATAAAAAACCCATTAGCTGCTTAGCATGCGCTTTAGCATTAAGCTGTTCACGTGGTTTGTTTTGACGTAAAAACTCGCCTTCAACAACATTATACCCTCGTTGTTGTAGTCCATTTATAACAATATCTAATCGTCCGTGATACTTTTCTTTTAGCCCAGATGAAAGCGAGCAAATAGCAATTTTAGAGCCTACTTTTAAAGGCGCTGGGTAAAGTATATTAGCCATTGAGTGTTCCTTTTAATGAAGTGATTATGTACCTATATCATCATGCTCACTCTTTATGCAATATGAACACCCTTATCAGTATAGTGATTTATTTAAGGCATAAAAAAACCGATGTAAATACATCGGTTTTTATTTAAAACGTTAAAGTGAGTTATGCGTTAAAGATACTCAACTTCAATGATTTCGTACTCAACGATACCTTTTGGCGTTTGGATAGACACTGCATCGTCTACTTGTTTACCAATTAAGCCACGTGCAATCGGTGAATTAACAGAAATTAAGTTGTTTTTAATATCTGCTTCATCATCGCCTACAATACGGTATTTTACTTCAGCATCCGTATCTACATTTACTATAGTTACGGTAGTACCAAAAATAACTTTGCCCGTATTTGGCATTTTAGTTACGTCGATTATCTGAACATTTGAAAGTTTAGCTTCAATTTCTTGAATACGACCTTCACAAAAACCCTGTTGCTCACGTGCAGCGTGGTACTCAGCGTTTTCTTTTAAGTCACCGTGTTCACGCGCAACAGCAATGTCGGCGATAATTTTTGGACGGGTAACTGTTTTTAATTCGTTAAGCTCTTTGCGCAGTAAATCGGCGCCACGAACTGTCATCGGAATTGATTGCATACTTTTCTCACTTAACACCAAGGCCCTAGTTGGCCTTGGCACATTTCCTTAGTTCAATCGCAGGTGTAGCTCTTGAACTGACGTTACTTTACTACGGTCATCTGCTTTGTTAGCAGTACAGTTAGCAAAAGCCGCGTTCAAGGTTGTCGTATAGTTGGTTTTATTTTGCAATGCACCACGACGTAACACCTTCGAATCTTCGATCGCTTGGCGACCTTCGGTGGTATTAACGATATAGCTGTACTCTTTATTCTTGATATAATCAAGAATATGCGGGCGGCCTTCATATACTTTGTTTACACGTCGTACTTCAATGCCAGCTTCTTCAAGAGCTTGTGCCGTGCCACCCGTTGCGTCAAGTTCAAAACCTAAGTCGCTCATAATCTTGGCTAATTCAACAATGCGTGGCTTATCGCTATTACGAACAGATAATAACGCGCGACCACCGCGTGGTAAAGTGTTGCTTGCACCTAATTGTGCTTTTGCGAATGCTTCGGCGAAAGTATCACCAACACCCATCACTTCACCCGTTGAGCGCATCTCAGGGCCACGAATTGGATCCACACCCTGAAACTTAGCAAATGGTAAAACAACTTCTTTAACGCTGTAATAAGGAGGGATCACTTCTTTAGTAATACCTTGGCTTGCCAAAGACTGACCCGCCATACAACGAGCCGCCACTTTTGCAAGCGCTACACCGGTTGCTTTTGATACAAACGGTACAGTACGTGCTGCACGCGGGTTAACTTCAATTAAGTACACTTTGCCATCTTTTACAGCAAACTGTGTATTCATTAAGCCAACAACACCAAGCTCAAGCGCCATGTCGGTTACTTGCTTGCGCATCACATCTTGCACTTCTTGCGATAAAGAATGTGCTGGTAATGAACATGCTGAGTCACCACTGTGAACACCGGCTTGCTCAATGTGCTCCATGATACCGCCAATAATTACTTGCTCGCCGTCGCAAATCGCGTCAACGTCAACTTCAATTGCGTTATCTAAGAAACGGTCAAGTAATACAGGTGCTTCGTTTGATGCAGATACAGCTTCGGTCATGTAGCGACGCAAATCGTCTTCATCGTATACAATTTCCATTGCACGACCACCTAGTACATACGACGGACGTACAACGAGTGGAAAACCAATTTCAACTGATTTAAGTAGTGCTTCTTCAGTTGAAGTTACTGTTGCATTTTCTGGCTGAAGTAAGTTCAAACGCTCAACAAGTTGTTGGAAACGTTCGCGATCTTCTGCACGGTCAATCGCATCAGGTGAAGTACCAATTACTGGCACGCCATTCGCTTCAAGCTCACGTGCTAATTTAAGTGGTGTTTGACCACCGTACTGCACAATAACGCCTTTTGGCTTTTCAACACGTACGATTTCGAGTACGTCTTCAAGTGTAATTGGCTCAAAGTATAGTCTATCAGATGTATCGTAATCGGTAGAAACCGTTTCAGGGTTACAGTTAACCATAATGGTTTCATAACCGTCTTCGCGAAGCGCAAGCGAGGCATGTACACAACAGTAATCAAATTCAATACCTTGGCCGATACGGTTAGGACCGCCACCAATAACCATGATTTTGTCTTTATCTGTTGGGTTTGCTTCACACTCTTCATCGTAAGATGAGTACATGTAAGCTGTGTCTGAGCTAAATTCTGCGGCGCACGTATCAACACGCTTGTATACTGGCACGATGTTTAATAGGTGACGTTTTTTACGAATTTCAGCTTCAGATACACCAGCAATTTCAGCTATACGTGGATCTGCGAAACCTTTGCGTTTAAGTTTACGTAGGAAGTCGGCATTTAAACCAGCCATACCTACTTCACCAATTTTTGCTTCGTCTTTTAAAATATCTTCTATTTGTACTAAGAACCAGCGATTAACTTTAGTCAGCTCATAAACATCATCAACGCTCATACCATGGCGCATTGCATCGGCAATGTACCAGATACGCTCAGCACCTGGCTCGCGTAATTCGCGGATGATTTTTTCTTTCGCTTTAGGGTCATCAAGTGCAACTATTGGGTTAAAACCTGTTGCACCCACTTCAAGACCACGTAATGCTTTGTGTAATGATTCTTGTTGGTTACGACCAATCGCCATTACCTCGCCAACCGATTTCATTTGCGTAGTTAAACGATCGTTAGCACCGGCAAATTTTTCAAAGTTAAAGCGAGGAATTTTTGTTACAACGTAATCGATTGAAGGCTCAAAAGACGCTGGAGTTTTACCGCCAGTAATATCGTTTTGAAGCTCGTCAAGCGTGTAACCTACTGCTAGCTTTGCAGCAATTTTAGCAATTGGGAAACCCGTTGCTTTTGATGCAAGTGCAGATGAACGTGATACGCGTGGGTTCATCTCAATGATAACCATACGGCCATCTTCAGGATTAATACCAAACTGCACGTTAGAACCGCCAGTTTCTACACCAATTTCACGTAATACCGCCATAGAGGCGTTACGCATAATTTGGTATTCTTTGTCGGTTAGCGTTTGCGCTGGTGCAACGGTGATTGAATCGCCAGTGTGAACACCCATAGGGTCAAAGTTTTCAATGGTACAAACAATAATACAGTTATCGTTTTTATCACGTACAACTTCTGTTTCGTACTCTTTCCAACCAATCAGTGATTCATCAATCAATAATTCGTTTGTTGGCGATAAGTCTAAACCGCGCTCACAAATTTCTTCAAACTCTTCCATGTTGTAAGCAACACCGCCACCGGTGCCACCCATGGTGAAAGAAGGACGAATGATACATGGTAAGCCAATTCGGCTCATTGTATCTTTAGCTTCTTCCATTGAGTGAGCAATTTCAGCACGAGGACATTCTAGGCCAATGTTTTTCATTGCTACGTCAAAGCGTTCACGGTTTTCTGCTTTGTCGATTGCATCCGCCGTTGCGCCAATTAGCTCAACGCCGTGCTTAGCCAATACACCGTGCTTGTCTAAATCAAGTGCACAGTTTAATGCTGTTTGACCACCCATTGTAGGCAGTACTGCATCTGGCTTTTCTTTTTCAATAATTTTTTCTACCACTTCCCAGTGAATTGGTTCGATGTAGGTAGCATCGGCCATTTCAGGATCGGTCATGATAGTTGCAGGGTTTGAGTTAACTAATATAACTCTATAGCCTTCTTCTCTAAGTGCTTTACACGCTTGAGCACCAGAGTAGTCAAATTCACAAGCTTGACCAATTACAATTGGGCCTGCGCCTAAGATAAGAATGCTTTTTATGTCGGTACGTTTTGGCATTATTACTCCAGTTAAATTAGTGTTTACGCGCTTGCATCAAATCGATGAAGTGGTCAAATAATGGTGCTGCATCGTGTGGACCTGGACTTGCTTCAGGGTGACCCTGGAAGCTAAACGCAGGCTTATCAGTACGATGAATACCTTGAAGCGTTCCATCAAATAACGATTTATGCGTGGCACGAAGCGTACTTGGTAGGCTTGATTCTTGAGCTGCAAAACCATGGTTTTGAGCTGTGATCATAACTACATTACGGTCTAGGTCTTTAACTGGGTGGTTACCACCGTGGTGGCCAAATTTCATTTTTTCTGTTTTAGCACCTGAAGCAAGGGCTAATAACTGATGACCTAAACAGATACCAAAAATAGGTGTGTCGGTTTCTAAAAAGGCTTGAATGGCTTCAATAGCGTAAGTACATGGCTCAGGATCACCAGGGCCATTAGATAGGAAGATACCATCAGGGTTTAAAGCAAGTACGTCAGCGGCAGAAGTTTGCGCTGGTACTACTGTAAGTTTACAACCACGGTCTACAAGCATACGTAAAATATTACGTTTTACACCGAAGTCGTAGGCAACAACATGAAACTTTTCATCAGCAGCGTCAAGGGTTTTAAATCCTTCACCTAATGTCCAGCTTGATTCGCGCCACTCAAAATTTTCCTTGGTTGAGACAACTTTTGCTAAATCCATACCTTTTAAGCCTGGGAAGGCTTGCGCGGCTTGTAACGCTTTATTTTCGTCTAGCTCGTCACCGGCAACAATACACCCGTTTTGTGCGCCTTTATCACGCAAAATTCGAGTTAGCTTTCTGGTGTCGATGTCCGCAATACCTAAAATATTACGTTCTTTTAAGTAATCATCTAACGATTGCTCGTTACGAAAGTTACTTGCTAGCAGTGGCAAATCACGGATCACTAGGCCTTTAGCCCAAATTTGATTCGCTTCTTCGTCTTCGCTGTTGGTACCCGTATTACCGATATGTGGGTACGTCAAAGTTACGATTTGTTCCGCGTATGATGGATCAGTCAAAATTTCTTGATAACCAG
This sequence comes from Pseudoalteromonas sp. SR41-1, assembly GCF_014164015.1. Taxonomy (NCBI): domain Bacteria; kingdom Pseudomonadati; phylum Pseudomonadota; class Gammaproteobacteria; order Alteromonadales; family Pseudoalteromonadaceae; genus Pseudoalteromonas; species Pseudoalteromonas sp. SR41-1. Next base: position 145,135 of record NZ_JACJEK010000008.1, on the reverse strand, counting down.
TCATAGACGTATTGAATACCACTTCACCGACTGACATGCCGTCAGCGCCGATTGCAGTACCGCGAAACACTGTGCCGTCTTCTAGGACTAACAGAGCGGATTTAGTCAAGTTAAACCTCCTAACAGTAAAAAACGGGAGTAAGCAATTGCTTAACACCCCGCCAATACCCAGAGGGATCGTCAAAACCAGATTTTTGTGAGCTTAAATTGTTTTACGCAGTCTTAAATGATGCAGATGTAAAGCATTCAACCTTCAATCATTTTTCTTGCCTAAAACTATTTTCATTCCCACTGAAACCCTGGATTTACTAGCCACTTGGGTATAATTGGAAACACGCATTTAGTAATTTTTGGCAAATTGGCTGCATATTACATGAAGTTGCTATTTAGGTCTAACATTATTTGGTTAATTGTTACAAATAAGTCACTGTAGGTGAAATTAGACCCAAACAGTTAAAATAGTAACTAAACTACTTAAGATCTAGCACATCTTGCATATCATAAAGTCCAGCAGGTTTGTTTTTTAACCAGCTTGCAGCCCTTATAGCACCTAGAGCAAACGTCATTCTCGAACTTGCTTTATGTGTTAATTCAAGCCTTTCGCCCATTGTAGCGAAGTATGCGGTATGTTCACCTACTATATCGCCCCCTCTTAGGACAGAATAACCAATCTCATTTTGAGATTTCGCTGTTTCTACTTGGCTTCGGTCATATACCGCAACCTCGTCGTGATCCCAGCCTTTCGCTTGCGCGATTGACTCACCTATTGCCAGTGCAGTACCTGATGGTGCATCTATTTTATGACGGTGATGCGCTTCAAATATTTCGATATCTAAATCGTCACCAAATTTAGTCGCTGCAGTTTGCACAAGGTTAAGTAATACATTGACACCTACGCTGTAATTTCGCGCAAATACAATAGGGATATATTTAGCGGCATCGTGTAATAGCGCCATATCATCATTTGTTAAACCTGTTGTGCCAATCACCATAGGAATTTTTTGTGCAACAGCTGTTTTTAAATGGTTTTTCATACCCGCTGGCAGCGTAAAGTCGATTAAAACATCTACATCATCTATTGTACTTTCGTCGCTAAAGCTAACACTGTTATCGGCTGCGCTATTTACTTGATTTACATTAATGCCCAATAGCGATGAACCACTACGAACATATGCGCCTGTAAGTTGTGTTTGCTCTTTAATTGTCGCGGCTTCTAATAGGGCTAAGCCCATTCTGCCGTTAGCACCAAAAACACCTATTCGATTTGTAGTCATGGTTTTTACCTAATTTTATTTGAATCCGTTTATTAGCTATATATCCGGACATTGCAAAATACGCAGGTGGGTATTTTTATGCAGTTGGATAAATATTAATCGCTGAAAATCGCGTTGCTTTATAGATATTATCTAAAAGTCATGCAATAGTCAGGTGACCTTTTAATTTAATAATAATAACAATACCAGTTTACTTTAGCCATCTATACATTTAAACTTCTCTTTCGCGTCGATTTGGTCTTTGGCTTGCGGACGCTGCGGCTAACAACTTTTTAAAATAAAAAGTTGTACTGCTAAATTCAGCTAAAAGAGGAGTTTTGGCTGTGATAAATTTTACTGGTTATGAGGATTATGATGCAGCCATCATTTAATAAAAACAAAGCAATACTTTCTTTACTTCCCCTACTTACCTTTGTAGCGCTATTTTTAGGCTCAGGTTTGTATTTGCAATCGCAAGGGGTTGATTATGCTTTTTACCAACTACCTGCACCTGTTGCTATATTGCCCGCCATCATGCTTGCGTTTATTTTAAATAAAGGCACGGTAAACCAATGTGTAGAGACCTTTATTAAAGGTGCCGGACACAACAATATTATTACCATGTGTTTAATCTACTTACTTGCAGGTGCTTTTTCGGCTGTGGCAAGTGCAACCGGTGGTGTAGATGCGGTAGTAAATGCAGGCTTATCGCTTATTCCATCTTCGTTATTGCTCCCTGGTTTGTTTTTAATTGCGGCCGTTGTTTCTACAGCAATGGGAACGTCAATGGGTACGATTGGCGCCATTGGCCCTATCGCTTATGCGGTATCAATTAAAACGGGTATAGATCCAGCATTAATGGCCGGTACGATTGTATCTGGCGCTATGTTTGGCGATAACTTATCTATTATTTCAGACACCACTATTGCAGCTACGCGCACGCAGGGCTGTGAAATGAAAGACAAGTTTAAAGAAAATCTTAAAATTGCAGTCCCTGCAGCCATTCTAACAATCGCCCTGTTGTTTTATTTAACACCTGCTGCACAAGTAGTTGAAACTAAAGATTATGATATTTGGTTGGTACTTCCTTATGCCTTTATTTTAGTGTTAGCAGTTGCTGGCTTGAACGTATTTGTAGTGTTGTTTAGCGGTATTATTTTTGCCGCATTAATGGGCTTTACCGGTAGTTACGAAGGCGCAAGCTTTGTAAAAGACATTTACAAAGGCTTTACTGATATGCAGGAAATATTTTTACTTTCTATGTTTATTGGCGGCTTATCTGAATTTATTCGTATTAACGGTGGTCTTGATTACATTGCTCAAAAAATTCAAGCGATTACTAAAATCATTGCAAAATGGCACCGTAAAGTGGCAGATCAATTAGGTATCGCTGCGTTAGTTTTAACAAGTAATGTATGTATTGCTAATAACACAGTGTCTATTATTGTCGCGGGTCCTATTGCTAAAAAGCTAGCAGATGACGGTGAAATAAGCGGTAAACGCTCTGCCAGTTTACTTGATATATTTGCCTGTGTTACGCAGGGTTCATTGCCATACGGTGCCCAAGCATTGTTATTAGGTGCTACGTTTAAAATTAGCCCGTGGGAAGTATCAACGTCTTCTTATTACTGCTTTATTTTAGCATTTACAGCCATTGCAGTTATTTGCTTACGCCGTAATAAAGCATAGTTTAAACACCGACACTATGTTGCAGCTTAATAAGTAAGCTGCAACATATGTTAAAATAATACTCTACATATCAATCACTTTTGCTATAATGCGCGCCTTCGCGTGTCACTAAAATTATAGTTAAATACAGATATGAAATTTAAAAAATTACTTCCTCTCGTTACTTTTACATCAATTGCTTTATCGTCTTCTGCTTTTGCGGCTAATTGGAGCAGCACAGCACTACATATTAATAATGGCGACCAAAAAAACCCATTCACTGATCAAGAGTCAAACACCACTGTTTACTCGGTTCAACATGCATCGGGTTACGATTACGGCGATAACTTCTTTTTTATCGATTACAGTAAAGACGATACCGATGATGGTTACCAAGATGCTGATTTTTATGGTGAGTGGTATTCAACGGTAAGCTTATCGGCCATTAGCGGCGAAAAAATTGGCGCAGGCGCATTATTAGATGTGGGCCTTACCGGTGGTATTAACGTTGCTGGCGACGCTAAAGTAATGAAATACTTGCCTGGTGTTAAATTAAGCTGGGATGTACCTGGGTTTAACTTTTTTCAAACGCTGTTCACAGCCTACATTGACGATAGTGAAGGTGTAGCAAAAGGCGGGGCTCCTATTGAAACAAATAGCTGGATGCTTGATGTTGCCTTTGAATACCCTTTTAATATTGGCTCACAAAAATTTAGCTTTAAAGGCCACGCTGAATACATTGCAGAGCGTGAAGATGAATTTGGTAACGATGTAGAGGCGTGGATACTCGCACAGCCTATTTTAGTATGGGATATGGGCCACGCTCTTCAAATGAAAGAAAACACACTACTGTTGGGTATGGAATTACAATACTGGCACAATAAACTAGGTACTGAAGTCACTGAGTCAGTGCCACAAATCCATATTGAGTGGACGTTTTAAGCTTTAACGATACTCGTTTTACCCTACATTAATAAGCGAAGCTCTATTTTAGCTTCGCTTTTTTCATCTCCAAATTAAACAACGTTGAGCATGACAAAGCCTCAATTGAATAGTACTTAATGTTTGGTTACTATAATGAATTATTCTGAGTTTTATATATTAGAGCTCATATTATTTGTCCTTAATTGGAGTAACCAAATGTCGTCGATTAAAGTTATTTGCTTTTCTACTTTATTGTTATTAACAAACAATGCATTAGCGAGCACAACGCAAGATACCTCTTCACTTTCTTATGATGCACTTTTAAGCAGTTATCAGTACGACTTTAAAGTAAATTACTTTAACATTGAGTCACAAAAACAGTCCCTTAAAATGGCGTATATTTACTTAAAGCCTACCAAATCCGACATGCCTACAGTGACGCTTATGCACGGCAAAAATTTTAATGCAGATTACTGGACTACCACTGCGCAATACCTGCAATCTTTAGGCTACGGCGTATTAATTCCTGATCAAATTGGTTTTGGAAAATCATCTAAACCAACTAATTACCAGTATTCATTTGCGGCTCTTGCTCATCATACTCATGCGTTAATGGACTCACTTAATATAAAAGAGTCAATTGTATTAGGGCACTCTATGGGTGGGATGCTAGCGAGTCGTTTTGCATTAATGTACCCAAACACAACAAGTAAATTAATTTTACTTAACCCTATTGGGCTTGAAAACTACCTGCAGTATGTTGATTACAAAGATACAAATTTTTTCTATAAAAACGAATTTTCAAAAACGCCAGAAGGCGTAAGAAAATACCAACAAAAAAATTACTACGATGGTAAGTGGAATGCCACATATTCAGCCTTAACCGACTTTATAACAGGGCAAATACAAGGCCCGGATAAAGAACAAATGGCATGGGTAAATGCAAAAACATACGATATGATTTTCACTCAACCTGTAATAACCGAATTTAAAGATTTAACTGTACCGGTTAAATTAATTATTGGTACACGCGATAGAACCGGCCCTGGCCGTAACTGGAAAAAAGACGGTGTTGATTACGAGCTTGGTCGATATGATAAATTAGGCAAACACGCTGCAACACTTATCCCTGACGCACAATTATTTGAACTGGATAATTTAGGGCACCTGCCGCACATTGAAGATTTCGAACGCTTTAAAAATGTATTTAAACAAGCACTTGCTGCTGAATAACCACGCTTAAAAACTAAAATAAAACCCCTGTAGGTAAAATACTTACAGGGGTTTTATTTTAATTACGCATTAATACTAAACGTACACTACTTCAAATAGTAAAGCGCTTAACTACAGTGTGCATTGTGGGTTTTTACCCTGTGCTTTAGCAGTGCCTTGCTCGCTAAGTGCTTTACTCATTTGCGCTTGTAAATTTTTAATACGGTTACTTGGCGCTGGGTGAGTAGATAAAAACTCAGGGGTTGTACCGCTGCCCGCTGCACTCATATTTTCCCAAAGTGTAACCGACTCTTGTGGATTAAAACCCGCCTGTGCCATTAAATCCAGACCTATAGTATCGGCTTCTGATTCGTGAGAGCGGCTAAATGGTAAAACAACTCCATATTGTGCGCCCAAACCTAAGCCTTGCATAATTTCGTTACGGTATTGAATATTACCCATTTCAAGTGCAGCACTACCAAGCTGCATACCGGTATCTAAAATAGAGCTTTGTGAAACACGCTCATTAGAATGCTCAGCAATTACGTGCCCTACTTCGTGCCCTAGTACTGTTGCTAGTTGGTCTTGATTGGTGGCTATTTTTAGTAAGCCCGTATGAACCCCAATGTAACCACCAGGTAGTGCAAAAGCGTTAGCAGATTCATCTTCAAATACTACTACTTCCCAATTTTGCGACGCGTATTCTTTTGGTAATACAGCGACTACTTTTTCAGCAATACAATTTACATAAGAATTTGTTTTAGCATCTTTATTAATTGGTTGGCTTTTTTTCATATCTGCAAAGCTAGCAGTACCCATTTCACTCATTTGTTGATCTGAGTAAAGCGCTATTTGAGTACGTCCTGTTGGTGACGTTTTACAACCGGCTAAAACGGCTGTCGCTAATACTGCAAGTACTAGTTTTTTCATGATAATTCTCTTAAGTAATGAATTTTTTATTGCTTGTAGAATAGCAAACACAGTACCAATTTAAAATATTTGCTTTATGTACCGTTATATTAAAAAAAAAGCAATATGACGATAAACTTAGCGGGCAAACTAAGTTTATCCAAATACAATGCCCTGTTACACTATAACCCTTGTTTTTAGTGATTGTTGAGTTTACACATGGACGCCTCAGCCTCGTCTTTTAATACCCGTATTTTATTGCCTTTATTAGCCAGTATAGTGGCGATTACGCCATTGGCGATAGATATGTACTTACCTGCCATGCTGGTAATTGCAAACGATTTACACACTAATATGCCCAATGTACAAATATCGTTGAGTATTTACTTAGCAGGCTATTCATTAGGGATGCTATTTTTTGGCCCCATTGCCGATCAAATTGGCCGCCGTAAGCTTGCACGTATCGGCTTAACCTTATTTGGTGCAAGCTCACTTGCACTGGCATTTACCACCGAAATCCATGCTTTTTGGACTCTTCGAGCAGTGCAAGCATTTACGGGAGCGGCAGCAACGGTAGTAGTACCGGGTATTATTCGCCATATTTATCAGCAAAATACAGCTAAGGGAATGTCGTATGTGTCGATGATTATGATGGTAGCGCCGTTAGTTGCCCCCTCTGTTGGCTCGTTTATTTTAGGATTTTCTGTTTGGTCAACCATATTTTTGGTTCTTGCTGGGTATAGCTTTTTAATATTGGCGTTTGTGCAAGTGTATCTAATTGATATTCCTATTCACAAAAACGAAAAAAAGGGTCTCGCTCTATTTTTTGATAGCTATAAAACAGTACTCAGTAATAAAGATGCACGTGCCGACATACTCAGTTCTATGTTTGTATCGTTTGGATTTTTTTGCTTTTTGACCTCAGTACCATTTATTTATTTAGATTTATATGAAGTGTCAGAACAGTTATTTGGTGTGTTATTTGCCTTTAACGTAATGGCGCTGATGTTTGGTAACTTTTTAAATACGCGAATTGTACCAAGGCTGGGCTCTCGAAAAATGCTCTATATTGGGCTTACATTTGGATTTGTATCGGGGCTGGCTTTGTTAACATTTAGCTTATTGCATTTATCACTTTATTATATTGTGGCTGCTATTGCGCCATTAATGATGAGCTTAGGCGTCACTGCAAGTAATGCTGACTCGCTAATATTAATGAAGTTTGAAAAAAACACAGGCACGGCAACGGCCGTAATTGGCACACTTCGTTTTGGCAGTGGCGCATTAGTTGGCCCACTACTCGCTATTATGCATGCAAAAAGCGCAGTGCCGTTTTCAAGTTTAATGTTCAGCGCTGTTTTGCTTACTATGCTCGTACAGTTAATTCACTATAAAAAAGACAAAAAAAATGCCTCAATATGAGGCATTTTTTAAAACTAATAATTCAATTAAGCATCAGCAGCTTTAGAAACCATAACCATTGCAGGGCGTAATAAACGACCATTCAATGTGTAACCTTTTTGCATAACAGCAAGTACTGTATTAGGTGTTACATCGTTACTTGGTTGAATTGACATTGCTTGATGAAAATCTGGATTAAACTGCTCACCTTGAGGGTTTACAATTTCAACACCAAACTTTGCAACAGCATCGTTAAAGCTTTTAACTGTCATATCGATACCTTCAAGCAACGGCTTTAAAGTCTCATTTTCTTTATCAGAAAACTCAATAGCACGCTCAAGATTATCAATTACAGGTAGTAATTCGTTAGCAAATTTTTCTAGTGCAAACTTATGCGCTTTTTCTACATCTTGTGCTGCACGACGACGAATGTTGTCTACGTCTGCTGCAGCACGAACAACACCATCTTTTTGATCAGCAATAGTTTGTTTAGCAGCTTCAAGCTCTGCATATAGCATAGCTATTTCTGCTTCAGGGCTTTGCTCTTCTTCTGCATGTTGATCAGCGGCTTCTACTGCTGCTTCTACATCAGCCTGCATTTTAGAAATTTCTTCGTTTAATTCTACTTCTTGCTCAGGGTTTTGTGTCTGCTCAGACATAAAATACGTGCTCCAATTCTTTACAACTGCGGTAATTATGGGGATTGAATAAAAAGATTCAAGAGTTAGATGCCTCAATTAATTTAAATTCTCGAATTATTTCTTCGATTTGCGCTGATTTAGGGCAAATTATACAAAAGCGGCTTTGGTATTCTTGATTTTGAAAGTACGGCACGCTTATTACGATCAATTCATCACACTCAGTAAAAGGCAATTTTTCGCTATTAAGTACCGATACACCGTTTTTAAAAGCGAGTTTATCTTCTACATAATTTAAAAACGAAACACCAATATTTAAACTTTGCTCACAATCGATTTGTTTATAGAGGTAATTTTCGCCAACTACAATACTATTATCTGAGCCTAATTTTTGACTTAGCTGTCGCGTCCATTGATTAAGCGAATCATGACAATTTCGAGGCGCTGTATTTGCCATCGCCTGCATACGATACAGACCCTCCATAAGAGTTTGTTGGCTAAATACGGTATTCAACCATGTTGCAAACTGATAACGAACAGAATCTGACGAATCATGAGGTTTATCAATACAAATGTTGTGGCTCTGCCCAGCCCTGTCTATTAATAGAATAAGCCAGTCGGTAGAATCAAAATCAAGCACCTCTACTCTAAACACTTGCTGCGAGCTGACTTGTGGTAAACCAACACAACAACATATTTGGTATTTTTGGCTCAAACCATGTGCTAGTTCAACGAGTTGTGATTGCTCTGGTTGCCAATAATTAGCAATGTCAGCGAGTGGAAAAAACTCGTCAAACCAATAATCAAACCCTTCATTTGTGGGCACTCGTCCTGCAGATGTATGAGGTGAATACAATAGCCCCACTTTTTCTAAGCGAGCCATAGCATTACGAACCGTAGCCGAGCATACTGCCATGCCTTTGAGCTTGGCAATTTTTGTTGATGGAACAGGCAAGCCTTCACCATTACAGTACATGTTCATAACAGCTGAAAAAATTTGCTGATCTCGTGAGTTTAGTTTCATGGTATCTACATCTTGTTGCATGAAAGAGATATCGGGGCGTTTAGTTGTTTTTCAAGTCGTGCAGTTAACTGACTGCGAATAAAATTGAAGGTTTATAATATTGCTATAATCTGTATTTTCAAACACTTCTGTTTTGAGTTACTCTACAATTATTAAATCTTTTTGTGCGTACATTATGGACTCTCCTTTTAATACCATAGGCCTAATTGGCAAACCTAATCACCCGGGAGCCGCTGCTACCCTTCAGCGCTTACATACATTTTTACTTGCGCTTGGTTTTGAGGTAATAGTAGAAAAACGTACAGGGAGTCAATTAGACGATATCCCGCATGACAAACTTGTTAAGTTAGTCGACTTAGGAGAACAAGCCGATTTAGCTATTGTTGTTGGCGGTGACGGTAACATGCTTGGTGCTGCACGCGTGCTTGCGCGCTTTAACATTGCTGTAATTGGAGTAAATAGAGGTAACCTTGGCTTTTTAACTGATTTAAACCCTGAAGGGTTTGAAGCGAGCTTAGAGCAAGTCCTCAGTGGTGAGTACCTTGAAGAAAAACGCTTTTTATTAGAAGTAGAAGTATATCGCCACAATGAATTAAAGAGTGCAAACTCAGCCGTTAACGAAGCGGTACTTCATGCCGATAAAGTAGCGCATATGATTGAGTTTGAAGCTTTTATAAATAATGACTTTGTGTTTTCTCAGCGCTCTGACGGTTTAATAGTATCAACCCCTACTGGCTCTACGGCATATTCACTTTCAGGTGGCGGGCCAATTTTAACGCCAGAGCTAAATGCAATATCGTTAGTGCCTATGTTTCCTCATACCTTATCTAGTAGACCTTTAGTGGTCGATGCCGATAACGAAGTACGCTTAAAGCTAAGCCTAGAAAATACAGATAGCCTACAGGTAAGTTGCGACAGCCATGTTGTGCTTGCCGTATTACCCGGCGATGAGGTAGTAATTAAAAAAGCGGATAAACAACTGCGCTTAATTCATCCAAAAAATTACTCGTACTACAACGTTTTACGTACAAAATTAAATTGGGGTAGTCGTTTGTACTAATTTTATTGCCAAATTTAGTACTATAAAGCAAAATGGCGGCTTAAAATAATAATCAAATAATTTAGGAACGAGTAGCAATGACTTATGTAGTATTCTTTGCTTTACTGCTATTAATTACACTTTTATACAGTTACCTCAAAATTGAGAGTAATCGCAAAAAAGCAATCGAAGCTAGAAAAAAACTATTTAATGAACGGGTTTCGCATGTAAATTCACGCCTTAAAGCAAAGCTTAATGATCTTCTTGATGCTAAAATAATTCGCCCAAAATACGTTCCTCGTATTCAAGCTATTGTAAATAATTTTTTTGTTGTGCAATCGCATACAGACGAGAATTTGCAACAACTTGAAGATACCGCTGACCTACTAATTAATACGTTGTCCAACGAGTTAATTAAAACTAATCAAACGAATATAATCCAGCCATTGATTGATAATATACAGTACTTTGTATCTGAGTTACCTCAGCAAGGAATTTTATACAATAAGAGTTTTTACCTAAATACTTTACCTCCACTTATCGGGCTACTTAAAACCGAAGACATTATACAAGCTACTGATATTGTTGATGATCAAATTGATACCTCCCCAAAAACTTCTGATACACAATTTACTCAAGATGTAAGCGTTGCATAAATAATAAAAAATTAATTTGCAAAAAACCAAAACACTGTATAAATTAACAGTTAATTGACTGGATGGATAAACAGTATGTTAATTGGTTTAGAAGTTAAAAATTTTGCAATTGTTAGTAATTTAAGCACAGAATGGCGCAGCGGTATGACCGCGATCACTGGCGAGACAGGTGCTGGTAAATCTATTGCTATTGATGCGCTATCATTATGTTTAGGTGAACGAGCTGAAGCATCAGCAGTGCGCCCAAGCTCTGATAAAGCAGAAGTATGCGCTCAATTTGACCTAACAGATTTACCGCTAGCTCAATCGTTTTTAGAGCAACATATGCTAAACAATGACGATAATGAATGTTTATTGCGTCGTGTTGTTTGTAAAAATGGACGCAGTAAAAGCTATATTAATGGCAGTGCCGTTACCGCATCACAATTAAAAGAACTTGGTCAATATTTAATATCTATTCATGGACAACATGCCCACCAACACTTATTAAAAGCTGAGCATCAGTTACAGCTTTTAGATGCCTATGCAGGGCATCACCACTTAGTAAATGATGTAAATAACAACTATAAACAGTTTGCTAACTTACAAAAAGAATTTAAACATTTAGAGCAACAACAGCAGCAACAAGCAGCGCAAAAACAATTGTTAGAATACCAAGTTGCAGAGCTCGATGAGTTTGCCTTACAAGAAGGTGAGTTTGATTTAATTGAGGCCGAGCATTACAAACTTAGTAACAGCCAAACAATATTAGAATCGTGCCAACGTGAATTACAATACTTATATGAAAGTGATGAACAAAATGCTTGTTCAATGCTGCAGCACAGTGCCCAACAATTCGCTGAGCTGGCTCAATACGACGAAAGCTTAGCCGGCGTAGCAGCGCTCCTTAGTGAAGCCGCAGTACAAGTTGAAGAAGCAAGCCGTGAAGTTCGAAATTATACTGAGCAAGCAGATTTAGATCCTGCTCGTTTAGGTGAAGTAGAAAATAGACTAAGCGGTGCGATGGATTTAGCGCGTAAGCATCACATAAAACCACAGCAGCTTGTTGAGTTTCATCAATCGATTGCTCAGGAGCTTGAGTCAATAAGTAATAATAGTAATCGTCTGGAGCAACTAGAGTCAGAAATAGAAAGCGCGTTAATTAGTTATAAGCAAGCTGCCGATGAACTAAGTAAAAGTCGCTATGAGTATGCTAATACACTTAACACACTAATAAGTGAAAGCATGGCTAATTTATCGATGGAAAACGGTGTATTTGAAATAGCTTTAACTCAAGAGAGTAGCCGCGCACCTAATAGCTTAGGGTACGATAATGTGTCGTTTTTAGTATCAACTAATCCGGGGCAACCACTTCAGCCGTTAGCTAAAGTAGCCTCAGGTGGTGAGCTTTCGCGAATTAGCCTTGCTATACAGGTAATTATTGCTCAAAAAGTAACAACCCCAACGCTTATTTTTGATGAAGTTGATGTAGGTATTTCTGGCCCTACAGCATCAGCCGTAGGCAAACTATTGCGCCAGTTAGGTAAGTCTACTCAAGTGATTTGTGTTACCCATTTACCGCAAGTTGCTAGTAGCGCACACCAACAATTTTTTGTAGCTAAAGAAATAGCACAAGGCGAAACGTTCACTCATATGCTGCCTTTGAATAAAGATGGTCGTATTAATGAAATAGCTCGCTTACTTGGTGGTGATAATATCAGTAAAACAGCTAAAGCGAATGCTAAAGAACTAATAATGGCCCATGCCTAACATTGGTTAATAGAGCTTTGAAGGATTAAATAATGCACAGTACTTTAGTTAATTTTTGTATCATTTTAAGTTGGTTTTTATTAGCGCTAAGCAGCTGTTTAATTATTTTTAGTAAATATAAGCATACTTACTTTAAACAGCGTTTACTGGGGTTTTTAAATAGCTTTTTAGTTCTTCAGATAATCGCCGTAGCCTATTACTTTACTAGCGAAAAAATAAATAACCTAAGTGACTTAGGCATAAGTTATTGGCTATTAATTACAATGCAGATTGCCTGTAATGCAATGTGTTACATGAGCGTAAAGCGCAGAAAGGCTAAAATAAAGCCATCACTTGATTCGTTTTCAATGGATTAAAGTAGATAAACTTTTAAGAAGAACACGTTCTGTTTTTACCTTGCGCTTTTGCTTTATAAAGTAGTTCATCAGCACGCTTGATATCAAGATCAATTGAGCGTTCAGCACTTGCAGAGATAACACCAATACTTAGCGTAATATTGGTACTATCTGAAAATAAGCTCACAACTGAAGCTTTAAGGGCGTTGTGGATTTTTTCTGCAACTTGCTCCCCCTGCTCAACTGTTGCATTTGGGATAACAATTAAAAACTCCTCTCCGCCCCAACGTGATGCAATCGCATTTTTTGGAATACTTTTATCAAAGGTTTTAGCTAACTGAATAAGTGCTTCATCGCCAAAATCATGGCCGAATTGATCATTAATTTTTTTAAAATTATCTACATCAGCTAATAAAATTACAAAGGGAGTATTATTATCTTTCAGCTCACTTTTAAAAGCCACAAGCTTATTCATGGTATAGCGACGGTTTGGCAGGTTAGTGAGTGGATCTATAGTTGCTAAAAATTCATTTTTTTGACTCAAAGCAATTATTTTACTGCTGTATTTTTCTCTTGAAAACTCGTAGTAGCCACTCAGCGACGCGACAATTATAAAAGCGAGTATGATTCTGATAGGAAACTGTTCCGGACTATAGTCATATATGTTGAATGTATCAGCGCAGTAAAAGCCTAAAACAATCGCTAATAAAAACAAAATTATATCAAATGTACCTCGCTTAAGTCCGCGTATTGAATAAGTAACAGGAGACACTATGAATATCCATATAGGCCCTGTTCCTTGTGCTCCACCAGTGAGGACTAGGTAAAACATTAGTGCATAAAGGTTGTATAAAATTATAGTGCCTGACTTCTCTACTCCCCTACTTATGCTAAATGCCAATAAATAAACAAACGAAGAAACAACCAAGGTACACGCTAATAAATAACTGCTATTAATAAATGCTAAGCTAGCCATAGAAAACGTTGCTATAAACCCTATTGAAGAGAAGAATCGAACAATGAGTTTCCTTTCCGACTTGTTTGAATATTCGTACATAATTTCTATTTATTTTATTAATATATAAAAGCTTACTTGTAGACAAAAAGTAAGCAAACCGTAAACAGCGTGCGATAATGGACCAACTTTATATTTAAATCAACTCTTAAGATTAGTTATTTCGGGTTGATAAAAGCGAATACTTTAACCATTACTTACCTTTGTTAGGGATAATGCATAACATTAAGAGTTAAAAAATAAATAAGTTTACTTTTTTATTTCCACACTACCCGCACTAATAGTACTGAGTAATAGTAAAAGTAGTGATATAACACACGCAGTTAAAGATGGTATTGACGATGCTGTAAATATGTATCTAGCACTAGCGACCAATCAATTAACTCTTCACATCAAAGTGTTTATACAACGACGAAAACAAAAGTTATAGCATATTAAGCAGCAAAAAAAACTACAGATTATGACCAAATAACGTTAGCTAGTACTACTGAAGATCCAAAAACTCGAGTTGCTACAAGTATATGCCTGTACCCTTGTGTTGGTTAAGTAAAGCGTAAAGTTTGATGTATGAATTAACCGTCAAGGCTGCTTAATAGATGCCCAAAGCATCCGTATTTAGCTCGAAACAAGCACACCCTCACTAAAGCAAAATAATCCCTCTTGGTAGTTACACTAAAGGTAAAAGCTCAAGGTGTCGCTAAAGAAAGCTATGCTACAGGTGATATTAATATAATACCGTTTGTGGCTAACTACGTTGACATTACATTCGAATCAAACAATAAAAAAAGCAAGCCAGTTGGCTTGCTTCTTATTCATTTTATTAATACGAACAATTAAACTTTTAAGTAATCCATAATACCTTCTGCAGCATTACGTCCTTCAAAAATAGCGGTTACCACTAAATCTGAACCACGCACAATATCGCCACCAGCAAATATTTTAGGGTTCGTTGTTTGATGTGTAAATTCACCCTGTTCTGGTGCATTAATGCCGCCCCAGTGGTTTATTTCTACATCGTATTTTTCTAACCAATCCATTTTGTGAGGCTGGAAACCAAATGCCATAATAACTTGGTCAGCTTCTATCACATGCTCTGAACCAGGTACTTCTTCAGCACGACTTCTGCCATTTGCGTCAGGTTCGCCTAATTTAGTTTTAACCATTCTAACGCCAGTTACTTTACCTTTATCGTTCAATACAATGCCTTTAGGCTGAACGTTATAGGTAAATATAACGCCTTCTTCTTTGGCGTTTTTAACTTCACGTTTAGAACCAGGCATATTTTCTTTATCACGACGATAAGCACACGTTACTTTTGCAGCATTTTGACGAATAGACGTACGCACACAGTCCATCGCTGTATCACCACCACCAAGTACAACTACTTTTTGGTTAGCCATATCAATACACGGCTGCTTAGTCTCGTCATAGCCCATTACACGGTTAGTGTTACCAATCAAGAACGGGAGTGCATCGTGAACACCTGGTGCATCTTCATTTTCAAGACCTGCACGCATACTTTGATACGTACCAACTCCTAAAAATACGGCGTCGTAATCAGCTAAAATTTGATCAAGCGTAATATCAACACCTACTTCAACATTTAACTTAAACTCCACGCCCATTTCAGTGAAAATTTCACGGCGCTTTTGCATCACTTCTTTTTCAAGTTTAAAAGAAGGAATACCAAACGTGAGTAGTCCGCCAATTTCTGGATGACGATCAAACACTACTGGTTTTACGCCGTTACGAACTAAAATATCAGCACACCCTAAACCAGCTGGGCCTGCACCAATAATAGCTACTTTTTTGTCGGTCCAAGTTACATAAGACATATCAGGCTTCCAGCCCATTTTAAATGCCTCATCGGTAATGTATTTTTCAATATTACCAATTGTAACCGCACCAAACTCTTCATCTAATGTACACGAGCCTTCACACAAGCGGTCTTGTGGGCAAACGCGGCCACAAACCTCTGGTAAGCTATTTGTACGATGAGAAAGCTCTGCAGCCTCTATAATACGACCTGTGCGTATTAACTTTAACCATTGTGGAATGTAGTTATGTACTGGGCACTTCCACTCACAATACGGGTTACCACAATCTAAACAACGATCAGCTTGTGAGTTAACCTGATTCTCTGAAAAGGGTTCGTAAATTTCTACGAAAGATTTTTTACGTGACGAGATTGGTTTTTTGCGTGGGTCTACACGCTGCACGTCTATAAATTGATATACATTTTCGCTCATACTGCCCCCTTATTGCGCCTGAACACGTAGTTCGGCACTACTGCGAGCGCGATGCCCGAGTAAACTTTTTACGTCGCTTGATTTTGGTTTTACTAATTTGAACATCGGTAAGTACAGTTCAAAGTTAGCTAAAATGCTTTCTGCTCTGCACGAACCCGTAAGCTCTAAATGCTCAGCAATTAAGCCGCGTAAATGCTCTTGATGCGACGTTAATTCGTCTAGTGTTACTATTTCTACAAGCTCTGGATTAATGCGTTTTTCAAAATCATTTCGCTCATCTAAAATATAAGCAAAACCACCAGTCATACCCGCGCCAAAGTTAACACCTACATTACCAAGTACACACACAACGCCACCGGTCATGTATTCACAACCGTTGTCACCTACACCTTCAACAACCGCTTGCACACCTGAGTTACGAACTGCAAAGCGCTCACCGGCACAACCAGCTGCAAACAGTTTTCCGCCTGTAGCGCCGTACAAACATGTGTTTCCAGCAATGGTTGCTTTATGGCTTTCAAAAGATGAGCCAAGTGGTGGACGAATAACTAACTTACCACCTGCCATGCCTTTACCTACGTAATCGTTAGCATCGCCAACCAATGTCATTTCAAGACCACCGGCATTCCATACACCAAACGATTGACCCGCAGTACCGTGTAATTCAATTGCTACTGGGTCTGCCGCCATACCTTGATTACCGTGTTTATCAGCAATATAACCCGAAAGCATTGCACCTACAGAGCGGTCAGTATTACAAATACGACTCACAAGCGAGATACCGCTTGACGTATCAATTGCCTCTTGCGCTTTAGCTAATAAACTTTCGTTTAACTTACCTAGGTAATGTGAACTGTTAGGCGCACTACAATAAAGCGTTTCGCCAGTTGGGTTGTTCGGCTGAGCAATAACGGACGATAAATCAATTTTCTTCTGCTTTGCAGTTTTGCCTTCAATTTCTTCTAATAAATCTAAACGGCCAATTAAGTCAGTTAAATTTGCAACGCCTAGGCTAGCCATAATTTCACGCGCTTCTTGCGCTATAAACTTAAAGTAGTTCATCGCCATTTCTGGTAAACCGTGATAATGCTTTTGACGAAGTGTTTCGTCTTGTGTTGCAACACCGGTTGCACAGTTATTTAAGTGACAAATACGTAAGTATTTACACCCAAGGGCAACCATTGGACCAGTACCAAAGCCAAAGCTTTCAGCACCTAAAATTGCCGCTTTAATAATATCTAAACCTGTTTTTAAGCCACCATCTGTTTGCAGGCGAATGCGATGACGAAGGCCATTTTCAACTAGTGCTTGCTGTGTTTCAGCAAGTCCAAGCTCCCATGGGCTACCCGCATATTTAACAGAAGTAAGTGGGCTTGCGCCTGTACCGCCGTCGTAGCCAGAAATAGTAATTAAATCGGCATACGCTTTAGCAACACCTGTTGCAATGGTTCCCACACCTGGCTCTGAAACAAGTTTTACAGAAATAAGTGCTTTAGGGTTTACTTGTTTTAAATCGAAAATTAGCTGTGCTAAATCTTCAATTGAGTAAATATCGTGATGCGGTGGTGGCGAAATTAGCGTAACACCTGGTACCGAATAACGAAGTTTAGCAATATACGGCGTTACTTTTTCACCTGGTAATTGTCCACCTTCGCCTGGTTTTGCACCTTGCGCTACTTTAATTTGAATAACGTCAGCACTGCGTAAGTAATGAGGCGTTACACCAAATCGACCTGAAGCGACTTGCTTAATACGCGAGTTTTTCTCTGTTCCATAACGCAGTTTATCTTCACCGCCTTCACCCGAGTTTGAACAACCACCTAAGCGGTTCATTGCAATTGCTAGAGCTTCATGCGCCTCTGGTGATAACGCACCAATACTCATTGCTGCTGAGTCAAAACGCTTGTATAGGTTTTCTGCAGACTCTACTTCATCAATACTTATACCTTGCTCAGGTAATTTAAGCGCTAACATATCGCGCAAAGTCGCAATTGGACGATTATTAACTAAATCAGCGTACGCACTGTAGTCTTTATAATCACCTGAGCGAACCGCTTTTTGCAGTGTTTGAATAACATCTGGATTATAAGCATGATACTCACCACCATGAACGTACTTAAATAAACCACCGTGGCTTAATAATTTACGCTTACTTAAAGCAAGTTTGTGCAAACTTTGCTGATCGTCATCAAAGTCGGTAAAGCATGCACCTTGTATACGACTTGCAACGCCTTTAAAGCACATTTCAATGATCGCATCAGATAATCCCACCGCTTCAAACAACATTGAACAACGATAAGACGCAACCGTACTTATGCCCATTTTAGACATAATTTTGTATAAGCCTTTATTAATGGCTTTACGATAAGCAAGGGTCACTTCGCAATACGACTTATCAATAATTTTGCTGTCGCTCATCGCAACTAACGATTCATACGCAAGGTATGGATAAATTGCCGTAGCACCAAAACCTAATAGCACAGCAAACTGGTGCGCATCTCGCACGCTGCCAGTTTCAATGATAATATTTGATTCACAGCGCAAGTTGTTATCAACTAAGCGTTTTTGTACCGCACCTACAGCCATAGCTGCTGGAATTGGTAAATTTATTTCATCAAAGTTACGGTCAGTTAAAATAAGCATGATACAGCCCGCAGCTGCTTTTTCTTGTGCTTGGTCACAAATACGCGTAACCGCGTTTTCTAAACCCTCTTCAACTGTATAGGTAATATCAATTTTACAGTAGCTGTAGTGCGCTTCATCAGCATTTAATAGCTGCTGCATATCTGCGTACATTAAAATTGGTGTATCAAACTGTAGGCGCTTAGCGTGGCCCGTTGTTTCGTTAAATACGTTTTGCTCACTACCAATACAGGTTGCAAGCGACATTACATGGTTTTCACGTAGTGGATCGATAGGTGGATTTGTTACTTGCGCAAATTTTTGGCGAAAGTAATCATAAAGTGAACGATGCCCTTCACTAAGCACAGCAAATGGCGTGTCATCACCCATTGAGCCTGTCGCTTCTTGGCCGTTTTCACCCATTACACGAATAACGCTATCAAGCTCTTCGTTGGTATAACCAAACATTTTTTGATATTTAGCTAGCGTTTCGTCATCAAATGAGCGATTACCAGCGTCTTGCTCAGTAAGTTCTTCAAATGGAACTAAACGTTTAACGTTTTCTTCAAGCCATGACTTGTAAGGATGGCGAGATTTTAAATCTTGATCGATTTCATCCGAGTGCCAGATTTTGCCAAGTTTAGTATCAATAACTAATAATTCACCTGGACCAACACGGCCTTTTTCAACCACTTCATCGGCAGTGTAATCCCAAATACCCACTTCTGATGCAAGCGTAATAAAACCATCTTGTGTAATTACATAACGTGCTGGGCGAAGTCCATTACGGTCAAGGTTACACGCCGCAAAACGACCATCCGACATAACAATACCTGCCGGGCCATCCCATGGTTCCATATGCATAGAGTTAAAGTCGTAAAATGCACGTAAATCGTCGTCCATTGCACGGTTTTTCTGCCATGCAGGCGGCACGAGCATACGCATAGCGCGGAATAAATCCATGCCGCCAGCTAAAAATAGCTCAAGCATATTATCTAGGCTTGATGAATCAGAACCGGTTTCGTTTACAAACGGCGCTGCGCTTTGTAAATCAGGAATAAGCGGTGACGCAAATTTATAAGAACGTGCGCGTGCCCACTGGCGGTTACCTTCAATAGTATTAATTTCACCATTGTGTGCTAAATAGCGGAAAGGTTGAGCTAAAGGCCAACGCGGCTGAGTATTAGTAGAAAAGCGCTGATGGAAAACACAAATCGCACTCGTCATACGAATATCAGCTAAATCTAGGTAAAAATTAGGTAAATCCGCAGGCATCATTAAGCCTTTATAGATAGTTACCAAACCAGATAGACTTGCGATATAGAAAGCTTCATCATCAACAATGCGCTTTTCAGCGCGGCGGCGTGCTACATATAAGCGACGCTCTAAGTCTTTAGAACGCCAACCTTCTGGCGCGCTAACAAAAATTTGTTCAAAACCTGGTAATTGCTGTACAGCAATAGGACCCAACATAGATGGGTCGGTTGGTACAACACGCCAACCTAAAATATTTAGCGTTTCTTTTTCTAATTCTTCGCTAAGTATTTGTTTTGCAGCTTGTGCTAAAACAGGGTCTGAATTTAAAAATATCATACCCACTGCGTAGTTTTTGCCTAAGTGCCAATTATGTTCACTGGCAATTGCACGGAAAAAGCTATCTGGTTTTTGTAATAATAAACCACAGCCATCACCTGTTTTACCATCGGCAGATATACCGCCACGGTGCTGCATGCGATCAAGCCCCGTAATAGCAGTACGAATAAGCCTATGACTAGCTTGACCATTAACTTGGGCTATTAAGCCAAAGCCACAATTTTCTTTTTCTAACTTTGAGTCGTATAACATAGACCCCTCCCCTTGCTGCACTGTTAGCGTGGATGAACTGCTCGACGATTTGCTAACAGACGGACAAAACTAGCCTCTATCTTAAATAGAGTCAATAGCACTTTGAATACATATTCACATTCTTGAATATTTCTCACTTCATAGCAAGATTTCTTTTTATCATTATTTTTAACATTTAGCGTTATTTTAACCACTATTTTTTCATGACACTGGTGTCAAGTTTAACATATTGTAAAAAACACAAGCACCCAAAGATGCAGCTTACGTAAACGTAAAGGTGAGTAAAAGTGAATAAGTATTCAACACATGAAGGGCTATTCAGTTAACATTTAGATAGTTTTATGCTATTTCATTACTTTAATGGCTTAACATCCCCGATTATTGCTGCTCATTAGTATAGTTATGAAAGTTCATGTCCTTTTTTGTACATTAATAGTGAATTTTTATTTAAAGCGGTGTCCGATGCGGACATAAAAACTGTCCGCGGACATCATTTTCATGAACAAAAAATAAAAAGTACTTTAATATCAATGTGATAATAGTTGGCATATTAATCGTATAGCTTTACATATAATCGCTAATTGGAATTACCATGTTTACTCTAAGCTTATTTTTGCTCTCTCCTATTGCCGCCATTTGCACAGCAGCTTTATTACTGCTGTGCGAAAAATACATAAAAGCAATGTAGGGGGAATTAAATGATTAAAGATACCAGCGCACAAGACGTACAAGTAAAGGCACCTATAAGCTATAAAAAATACGCGATAATCACTGCGATTGTTTTCATTGTGGTCTCTACAGTTGCTTATATTTTTATAACTAACCATAGCGCTAAAAGCTCTATTAGCCGCTCAAAAGTACAGGTTGCAAAAGTACATGTTAAAGCGCTCATTCGAGATATTGCCGCCAGTGGTAAAATTGTTGCTGCTAATGCTCCTAAAATCTACAGTCCAGAACGTGGATTTATAGATTTAAAAGTAAAGGCCGGCGATACAGTAAAGCAAGGGGGCACACTTGCTCTGCTGCAAAGCCCTGAGTTAACTAACGAATTAAAGCAACAGGAGTCTGTACTTAAACGACTACAAGGCGAGCAGCAAAGGCAGCATTTGCAAGCAAGACGCCAAACACTCACTTTAAATAAAACACTTGATATGGCACAAGTTGAGCTTAACGCCGCTGAGCGCGAAAATCGCCGGGCGCAGTTATCAATACAAAAGCACTTAATTAGCCAAATTGATCTTGAAAAAGCAGTTGATGATTTATCACGTTCAAAGCTCACATATAAGCATGCACAACAAGAGGTATTGCTTGCCAAAGACACGCTCGCCTTTGAACTACAAGCAGCTAAAAGTGATGTAACCCGCCAGCAACTTATTGTTGATGATTTAATCAGAAAAGTAAGCAACCTATCTATTAAGGCTTCCGTTACAGGGATCGTGGGTAACCTATTAGTGCAACAAAAAGCCGCAGTGACGCAAAGCCAACCTCTTATGACTCTCGTCGACTTAAGTAATTTCGAAGCGGAACTTCAAGTACCTGAAAGTTACGCCAACGAATTAGGACTCGGTATGGAAGTAGAGCTTAAGTTAGGCAATGAAACAGTGATGGGGAATTTATCCGCCATATCACCAGAAGTTAATAATCGTGAAGTAACAGCACGCGTCCGATTTAAAGCTGTTACTAACAACATCCGTCAAAACCAACGCTTAACTGCACGTATTTTACTCGACAACCGAGAAGGTGTAATGCAGGTGAAACGCGGCGCTTTTATGCAGCAAGGCGGAATTTTTGCTTATAAGGTAGAAGGCAATATTGCAAAGCGTATACCTATTACAATAGGCGCTACCAGCATTAATGCAGTTGAGCTTTTGAGCGGGCTAAAAGAAAACGATGAAATTATTATTTCAAGCTACAGCGACTTTAAGCAAGCCGATACGATTTTATTAAATTAAACAGACGTTCTCAACCAACGCTAAAATAATTAGGTACAACCATGTTACAAATGAACAATGTAAGTAAAGTATACCAAACAGAAATGGTACAAACCCATGCGCTTCAAGACTTTAACCTGCAAGTAAACGAAGGCGAATTTATTGCTGTTACCGGTCCTAGCGGCTCAGGAAAAACAACCTTTTTAAATATTGCAGGTATGCTCGAGCCTTTTAACGAAGGTGAATACCTGTTGGATGGTGTTAATGTTGGCAGCCTAAACGATAACCAACGTGCTGATTTACGTAATCAAAAAATTGGCTTTATATTCCAAGGCTTTAATTTGATCCCCGATTTAAATTTATATGAAAACATAGAAGTTCCTCTTCGCTATAGAGGGATTAAAGCAAATGAGCGAAAACGTCGAATTGAGCAATGCCTTGAACAAGTTGGTTTAGCATCTCGCGCTAAACACTTACCTCAACAACTCTCTGGTGGCCAGCAACAACGTGTGGCAATAGCCCGTGCGCTTGCTGGTGAACCTCGTTTTTTACTTGCCGATGAGCCAACAGGTAACCTTGACAGCTTAATGGCTCGCCAAGTTATGGAGTTACTTGAACAAATCAATCGCGACGGTGCCACTATTGTAATGGTAACGCATGATAGCGAATTAGCCCGCCGTGCTCCGCGAAATATTCAAGTAGTTGATGGGCAACTTGCCGACTTTACACTTTATCAAGGCGCGCAAACTATAAAAACAGCATCGGGGGTTTAACTAATGTTTATTCATTATTTAGATTTAAGTTGGCGCAGCTTCAAGCGCACCCCATTAGTTAGCTTTTTAATGGTACTTGCCATTGCGATAGGTATAGGCATAACAATGACCAGCCTTAGTGTTTATCACATGATGTCGGCCGATCCTATACCAGAAAAAAGCAGCCAACTTTACAGTGTGCAATTACAAACAATGGACGATGGTAGTACGTGGTGGACAGAAGATAACATGCCACTGCAACTGACCTATCAAGATGCTGAGAACTTATTAAACGCACCCACGCCAGAGAAAAAAGTGGCTATGATGCGTACCGGTTTCTCAGTTTATCTAGACTCCGACAAAATAAAACCTTTTATAGGTAATGCTCGCATGACAACGCCTGACTTTTTTAGCATGTTTAATTTGTCATTTTTATACGGGGGGGCTTGGAGCAAAGAGCAAGAAGACTCTGCCGCACCTGTGGTTGTTATTACCCAAGAGATAAACGATAAACTATTTGCTGGAAAAAACTCTGTCGGAGAACTGATTTACTTAGATGATGCAAGCTATCAAGTAGTTGGTGTTATTAATCATTGGCCTCTCAATATTAAATATTATGATTTAAATAACGGTGCATTTAATCAAGTAGAAGAGTTATTTATGCCCTTTAGCTTAATAAAGACAAAAGAGCTCGTAAGTTGGGGCAATAGCAATGGATGGAAACACGAAAACACACCAACCTTTGCAGATAAACTGCAATCTGAGCAAGTATGGATCCAGTTTTGGGCAGAGCTAAATACGCTTGCACAAAAACAAGCCTATCAAAATTACTTATTAGCCTATATGCAAGAACAACATAAACGTGGACGATTTAATCGTAAAGAACTTGAGTATAAACTTCGCGATGTAAACCAATGGATGCAATATAACAACGTCGTCACCGAAGACAATAAAATTTTAGTGGGCCTGAGCTTTATGTTCTTAGGTGTCTGCTTAGCCAATATTTTAGGTTTACTTTTAGCTAAGTTTTTACGCAGAGCGCCAGAAGTAGGTGTAAGACGCGCATTAGGTGCTAGTAAAAGGCAAATATTTTTACAGCACTTAGTTGAGGTCGCCATGCTTGGCTTTATAGGTGGCATGCTAGGAATTGTACTAGCACAACTTGGCTTAATGGGCGTAGGGCAAAGCTACGACTACTATGAAAACTTAGCGACAATGGATTTAACCATGCTATTGAGCGCCCCATTGATTGCAATTACAACCTGCATTTTAGCTGGTTTATACCCAGCTTGGTTAGTGTGTAAAACCAATCCTGCTATTTATCTTAAGAGCCAATAAGGAATGTCACAATGTTAGAAATAAAACCTATATTTAACGCCTTATGCCGCTCAAAGGTGGGCGCTGTATTACTGCTAATTCAAATTGCAATTACCACAGCTATCGTCAGTAATGCTGCGTTTATTATTCAAGATAGAATTAGCTATTTAAACCAAGAAACGGGCTACCCTGAACAAGATATATTTAAGTTTAATGTAATGACCTTTGGTACTGATATTAACTTAAGTCAGCAGTTTGAGCTTGATGAAAGCATGCTTAGAAAAATGCCAGGCGTAGCTGATGCCGCATTAAGCAGTAGTATTCCGCTATCAGGGGGTGGCAGCGCTTCGAGCTTTAATTTAAAACCTGCTCCACAAGAAGGCCTAAGTGTCAGGACCGCTTATATTTTTATAGATGACCACGCAATTAATACCTACGGCGTTAACTTAATTGCAGGGCGAAACTTTACCGAAGATGAAGTGCTCGTTACAAACGAAATTACACAAAAGCGCACCAACGTCACTATAGTCACTAAAGCCTTACTTGATGAGCTCTACCCTGATGGAGATGGTTTAGGAAAAATAGTTTATTTTGGCGACCTACCACTTAAAATTATTGGCGTGATCGGAAAAATGAAAGGCCCGTGGCTCAAAGACAGTAAACCCGATAATCTTGCGTTAATTCCTTATATTAAAGCAGCAAGTTATGCACAAGTTGCCGTTCGTACTAAGCCTGGTCAGCGAGCAGC
Organism: Pseudoalteromonas sp. SR41-1; assembly: GCF_014164015.1. NCBI lineage: Bacteria > Pseudomonadati > Pseudomonadota > Gammaproteobacteria > Alteromonadales > Pseudoalteromonadaceae > Pseudoalteromonas > Pseudoalteromonas sp. SR41-1. The sequence goes on along the minus strand of NZ_JACJEK010000008.1, from coordinate 119,848 downwards.
TGTAATGAAAGAAATAGAAAATGCCATGCTCGAAAATTACAGCAAACGCGTTATTAACAACATTAAAGGGCTTGATGAATTAAAAAATGAGTATACCGCTCAAGATCGCCTTATGATGCGCATGCTCATAGTATTAATCACTATTTTAGTGCTTATAACCGCTCTCGGTATTTTTGGCTTAACCTTATTTAATATTAGCAAACGTACTAAGCAAATTGGTACACGCAGAGCACTTGGCGCAAGAAAGTCAGCTATTGTTAGCTACTTTTTAGTAGAAAATGCATTAATTTGTAGCCTAGGTTTAGCCTTAGGTGTAGTAACAGCAATACTACTTGGGAAAATGTTAATGCAGTATTTTTCTGTAGCCGCACTACCGCCAAGTTATATAGCCGTTACCGCCATTGCCGTATTTTTAATGAGTTTACTTGCAGTATTAGCGCCGGCTAAACGCGCTGCCAATATTTCGCCCAGTATTGCAACTCGCACTATTTAATTATATGTAAATCACTATGCTACACTGCTTAGTAAGGCAGTGTAGCCATCAAAAAATTATAAAAATAACCTATGACTCATAAAATACTCATTGTTGATGATAACCAAGCAGTACTCGACGCACTTTCATTGTTGCTCGAGATCCACGACTTTTCGGTAGTCACTGCAACAAATCCGTTTGATGCTCTGCAAATAGTTCGCTATCAACGAATTGAGCTTGTAATTCAAGACATGAACTTTACCAGTGACACCACCTCTGGCGAAGAAGGTAAAGCGTTGTTTTATGAACTACGAGAAATAAACCCACACTTACCTATTATACTTATTACAGCTTGGACCGAACTTGCCACCGCCATTGAGCTTGTAAAAGCCGGTGCTGCTGATTACTTACCAAAACCCTGGGATGATGCAAAACTACTAGTTTGTATCGGTAACTTAATAGAGCTAGGCAGTGCTAAAAAAATAATGGCGACGCATAATCGCCATCAACAAGAACGTGAAGGTACATTTAAAAGCGCAGACCTTGCTGGGCTAATATTTAAAAGTACTGCGATGGAACGACTGGTTACTATGGCGCTTCAAGTGGCTAAATCTGATATATCTGCATTAATTACAGGCCCTAATGGTAGTGGCAAAGAGTGTATTGCGCATATTATTCAAAAAAACTCCCCGCTTGTATCGCAGCCTTTTATTAAGGTAAACGCCGGTGCACTACCGCAAGAACTTATAGAAGCCGAGCTTTTTGGCGCTGAAGCCGGTGCATATACGGGGATAACCAAACAACGTATTGGTCGATTTGAAGCAGCTGATGGCGGTACGTTATTTTTAGATGAAATTGGTAATTTACCACTTTCAGGACAAATAAAATTACTACGCGTACTACAAACCGGCGAGTTTGAACGTTTAGGCTCAACACAAACACGAAAGGTAAATGTGCGGGTTATATCGGCCACTAACGAAAACTTACTACAAGCAATTCAACAAGGTCGATTTAGGGAAGACTTATATTATCGCCTTAATGTAATTGAGCTCAATGTGCCTTCCCTAAGCGAAAGACAAGATGATGTTTTAGCACTTATTAGCCATTTTTTACCTCACCGAGAGCTGACTATAAACACAGAGCAAGCACTTCAACACTACAAATGGCCAGGTAACGTTCGAGAGCTAGAAAACGCTTGTAAGCGTGTAGCGGTACTAAAACCTACAGGTGCGCTTAAAGTCGATGACTTTGCACTATCGTCACCGGTTACTGCTCAACAAGAAGCAAAAGCAGAGCCTACCAAACAGGAAATAGAACACGCAATGCGCGCTCATCAAGGTGTTATAGCCAAAGTGGCCCGTGAATTTGGTTTAAGTCGACAAGCACTTTATCGTCGATTACAAAAAATGGGTATTGATTATTAATGCCGAGCATTATTAGCCACTTTACCCTAAGCCAAAAGGTTATATTAATTTGCGGACTTTGTAGCGCGCTGCCTGTTGTTATTATTGCCGCGCTAAGTGGCTTTGATATTTACTACACTCTGTTTTTAATATTACTAACGCTTACATTTAGCACTCTACTTTCAAGAGCTCTCACCAAGCCAATAAAGCTTGGCATGCAATCGCTTGAAACCGGATTACTTAATTTTAAAGATGGTGAGCTCTCCAGTTTGCTTGCGTATAAAAGTAATGATGAACTTGGAAAACTATGCCAACTTTATAATCAAACCGCAAAACAGCTTCGCCAAGAAAAACAATGGATTTACCAGCGCGAGTTAATGCTTGATAAAGTTTTGCAAAGCTCGCCGCAAGCGTTATTGCTGGTCAATGATAATAATACGGTGGTATTTAGTAATTTAATTAGCCGTAGTTTATTTAATAGCGCAACTCGCCTTGAAGGTATGCAGCTAAGTAGATTACTCGAAAATTCGCCTCTGCAATTAGTAGCAGCTATAGAGCACGGTATTGATGGCCTCTTTAATATAGAAATAGAGAATCAAGACTCGCAAACTTGGCATTTAGCCACTGGGGAGTTTTTACTTAATAATCAAAAGCATCATTTATATATATTTAAACAGTTAACCCGTGAACTTAGTCGTCAAGAAGTTGCGGTGTGGAAAAAAGTAATACGCATTATTAGCCACGAATTAAATAATTCACTCGGCCCTATGTCATCCATGCTACACAGCGCACAATTGCTCGCAAATAAAGTTGATGAGCCTCGTCTTGCCCGTGTATTTGCAACTATTGATGAGCGAATTAGTCATTTAACTGAATTTGTACAAGGCTATGGCAAGTTTGCTAAATTACCTCAGCCACAAAAAACGCGGGTTAACTGGCAAAACACCCTCAATAATTTAAAAAACCACTGGCAATTTAGCTACGAAATAAAAAATTCACACAATGAATTACAAGCTGATCAAACACAACTCGAGCAGCTGCTCATAAACCTATTAAAAAATTCACACGAGTCAGGTTCCAATGCCAATGAAATACATATTCAGGTCGAGTTTGTACCCCAAGCATGTGTTATAAATGTAAGCGACTGCGGTAAAGGAATGAGCGAGCAAGTAATGGGAAATGCTTTAGTGCCCTTTTATTCAACAAAAAGTACGGGGAGTGGTTTAGGGCTAGCCTTATGCAGAGAAATAGCAGAAGCGCACCAAGGCCATATAAGTTTACATAACAAAATAGAGGGCGGCTTAAACGTTCAAGTGAGCCTTCCTTATTCGTAAATTTACACAAATTAAAAACAACAAAGCCACTTAAAAAGTGGCTTTGTGTTTAAAGAGCTTAATAACCTGAGTTCAGGTTGAGTAATAAATTACTCTGCGTCAGCTTCTTTATATTTAGCAGCAGTTTCTGTAATTAACGGCTGTAATTCACCGCGTTGAAACATTTCGATAATAATGTCACAACCACCAACTAATTCGCCATCTACCCAAAGTTGTGGGAATGTTGGCCAATTTGCGTATGCTGGAAGCTCAGCACGAATGTCTGGATTAAGTAAAATATCAACGTATGCAAATGGTTCACCACATGACATTAACGCTTGCGATGCTTGTGAAGAAAAACCACAATTTGGTAATTTTGGTGACCCTTTCATGAAAAGGATTATTGGATTTTCTGAAATTTGCTGTTTAATTTTATCAATGGTTTCCATCTACAACCTCAAAGTAACGATAGCTAAATATATTTAGGTCTTGAAAATAACTCATCGTGACCACAAATATATAACTTAAAATGGGCAAATAAAGCCGCAATTGAAATAGTCTTTCGCAATAGCATTGCTGTTTGCTTAAACTTGAGTAAAATACTCAACAATTATAGTAACACTATATTACCGCTTGGTATAGGTAACTGCTCTGTTTCAACAGGCATTACGTATTACCAAATGGACTATCAACCAAAGAAGATGGAGATAAAAAAATGGCATTTGAACTACCGTCACTACCATATGCAATCGACGCACTTGAGCCACATATTTCAAAAGAAACGCTAGAGTTTCACCATGGCAAACACCACAACACATACGTGGTTAAGCTTAATGGTTTAATCCCTGGTACTGAGTTTGAAAACAAATCTCTAGAAGAGATCGTATGTTCATCAGAAGGCGGCGTATTTAACAACGCAGCACAAATCTGGAACCATACTTTTTACTGGAACAGCTTATCTCCAAACGGCGGCGGCGAGCCTACTGGCGCAGTTGCTGATGCAATCAACGCTAAATGGGGTTCTTTTGATGCGTTTAAAGATGCATTAAATGACAAAGCAGTAAATAACTTTGGTTCAAGCTGGACGTGGTTAGTTAAGCTTGCTGATGGTTCACTAGACATCGTTAATACATCTAACGCTGCTACACCATTAACTGATGATGGCGTTACTCCAATCCTTACAGTGGATTTATGGGAACACGCTTACTACATCGATTACCGTAACGTTCGTCCAGATTACCTTAAAGGTTTTTGGTCGCTTGTTAACTGGGAATTCGCGAACGCTAACTTCGCTTAATTAGCCTTTAAACGCTAATGTAAAAAAGACGCTTAGGCGTCTTTTTTTGTTTCTTGTTTATCACACCTAAGCGCCTCATCATTTAATAAAACGCTTTTAGTAACATGATCTTTTTTCACTTAAATTTTTAATTTTATTGCACAAAAATACACATTCGTGACTAGACTTTAAAAGGTAAGCACCTTTTTACAGCGGGTTTCGGAGGTTATTATGACGATTTTTGAGCATTACCAAGCACGATACGAAGCGGCACAGGAAGAAGAATACAGTATCGCTGAATTTCTTGAGATTTGTAAAACCGATAAGTCTGCCTACGCCAGCGCACCAGAACGCCTACTCATGGCAATTGGCGAACCAAACATGGTAGATACCGCAACGGATGCACGACTAAGCCGGTTATTTTCTAATAGAGTAGTTGCACGCTACCCTGCCTTTGCTGATTTTTATGGTATGGAAGACGCCATTGAGCAAGTAGTCTCTTATTTAAAACACGCCGCCCAAGGGCTTGAAGAATGCAAACAAGTGCTTTATTTACTTGGACCTGTTGGTGGGGGTAAATCATCCATTGCTGAAAAACTAAAGTATTTAATGCAACAAGTGCCTATTTATTCAATTAAAGGGTCTCCTGTAAACGACCACCCCCTCTCCTTGTTTGATCCTATCGAAGATGCAGACGTACTCAGCAAAGAATACGGTATTAAACCGCGCTACTTAAAAACCATTATGTCGCCTTGGGCTGGCAAACGCTTAAAAGAATTCAATGGTGATATTAGCCAGTTTAGAGTGGTTAAACGCTACCCTTCTATTTTAAACCAAATAGGCATTGCCAAAACCGAACCAGGAGATGAAAACAACCAAGATATTTCAGCACTGGTTGGTAAGGTCGATATTCGCCAGCTTGAGCACTTTGCCCAAAACGATCCTGATGCATACGCCTACTCTGGCTCTTTATGTTTAGCTAACCAAGGGCTGATGGAATTTGTAGAAATGTTTAAAGCGCCTATTAAAGTGCTGCATCCTTTACTTACCGCCACCCAAGAAGGTAACTATAACGGCACAGAAGGTATTAGCGCCCTGCCCTTTAATGGCATGATCCTCGCTCACTCTAATGAGTCTGAGTGGCAAACCTTTAAAAACAATAAAAACAACGAAGCATTTTTAGACCGTGTTTATATTGTAAAAGTCCCTTATTGCTTACGTGTAACTGAAGAAATTAAAATTTACGACAAATTACTTGAGCACAGCGAGCTATACAACGCGCCATGTGCACCGGGTACACTCAAAACATTGGCGCAATTTACGACGCTATCACGTTTAAAAGAGCCAGAAAATTCAAGTATCTATTCTAAAATGCGGGTATACGATGGCGAGACCCTAAAAGACACCGACCCTAAAGCAAAATCGTATCAAGAGTATCGTGATTACGCAGGGGTTGATGAAGGTATGACGGGGCTCTCTACCCGCTTTGCGTTTAAAATTTTGTCCCGTGTGTTTAACTTTGATACCACTGAGGTTGCTGCAAATCCGGTGCATTTGTTCTATGTGCTTGAGCAACAGATAGAGCGCGAGCAATTTTCAAGTGAAATAGAAGAGCGTTATTTAAGCTTTTTAAAAGGCTATTTAATTCCACAATATGTCGAGTTTATAGGTAAAGAACTGCAAACCGCTTATCTAGAATCGTACTCAGAATACGGACAAAATATTTTTGACCGTTATGTTATTTATGCAGATTTTTGGATACAAGACCAAGAATATCGCGACCCCGATACAGGGCAACTATTTGACCGCGCAGCGCTAAACGCTGAACTTGAAAAAATAGAAAAGCCAGCGGGTATTTCTAATCCTAAAGATTTTCGTAATGAAATAGTGAACTTTGTACTGCGTGCCCGTGCACACAACAACGGTAAAAACCCACTATGGACAAGCTACGAAAAACTACGCACGGTGATTGAGAAAAAAATGTTCTCTAATACCGAAGATTTACTCCCTGTTATTTCGTTTAATACTAAAACGTCTGCAGAGGATCAGCAAAAGCACGAAGACTTTGTGAACCGTATGGTCGAAAAAGGCTATACACAAAAACAAGTTCGCTTGCTTTCTGAGTGGTATTTACGGGTTAGAAAATCGCAATAACCTTCATAGTCGTAGTATATAGGAGGTCAATATGGCGCATTTTATAGATAGGCGTTTAAACGGAAAAAATAAAAGTACGCTTAATCGCCAGCGCTTTATTAGGCGCTATAAAAAACAAATTAAAGAAGCGGTTTCAGATGCGATTAACAAACGCAGCGTTACCGATTCAAGCTCTGGTGAGAGTATTTCTATTCCACAACGCGATATCAGCGAACCTACATTTCATCAAGGGCAAGGCGGGAATAGAGAACAAATTCACCCTGGTAACGATCAGTTTTCTACAGGTGATAAAATTGAGCGCCCTAAAGGCGGACAAGGCGGTGGTGCCGGTGAAGGTGACGCCAGCGATTCGGGCGAGGGACAAGATGAGTTTGTATTTTCAATATCAAAAGATGAATACCTTGATTTACTATTTGAAGATCTAGAACTTCCTAACTTACAAGAAAACCAACTTGATAAGTTAGTGCAAATGAAAACCCATCGCGCAGGATTTTGTAGCGACGGCATGCCAAGTAATATTGACATTGTACGCTCTCTTCAAGGCTCGCTTGCACGGCGTGTTGCCATGAGTGCAGGTAAAAAACGCCGTTTAAAAGAGCTCGAAGAACAACTTGCTCTGCTGCTTGCTGGTCCACATAACGATAAAGCGGCAATTGCTTTATTACAAAAAGAAATTGCAGCATTAAAAGTGCAAATTAAGTCGGTTCCGTTTATTGATAACTACGATTTACGTTTTCGTAATTACGAAAAGCGCCCTCACCCCACCAGCAAAGCCGTGATGTTTTGTATTATGGATGTGTCAGGCTCAATGGATAAGCCAACAAAAGACATGGCAAAGCGTTTTTATATTTTGCTCTATCAATTTTTAACGCGCAGTTATAAAGACATAGAAGTTGTTTATATTCGCCACCACACACAAGCTAAAGAAGTAGACGAACAAGAGTTTTTTTACTCTCAAGAAACTGGTGGCACTATTGTTTCGAGCGCACTTAAATTAATGAACGAAATAATAAAAGAGCGTTATCACGCAAACGAGTGGAATGTATACGCCGCACAAGCCTCTGATGGCGATAACTGGGCGGACGACACCCCGCAGTGTGGTGAAATATTACGTAATAAGCTCTTAAGCGCAGTACGCTATTTTGCTTATATTGAAATAACCACTCGTGCTCATCAAAGTCTATGGCGCGAATATGAATCTATAACACACAGCCATAATAATTTCGCTATACAGCATATCCAAAGCGTTGAAGATATTTACCCAATTTTTAGGGAGCTATTTAAAAAAGGTCGTCAACAGCAAAACTCTGCATAGCCTAAAGCGAGGTAACATTATGAATGATAAACGATTGAGTGATGGCCCAGATTGGACCTTTGATTTATTAGATGAGTACCAAGGTGAAATTGCCCGTGTTGCAGCTCACTACAGGTTAGACACCTACCCTAATCAAATTGAAGTAATAACCGCAGAGCAAATGATGGATGCTTATTCAAGCGTTGGTATGCCTATTGGCTACAGTCATTGGTCGTACGGTAAAAAGTTCATTCAAACAGAGCAAAATTATAAGCGCGGACAAATGGGTCTCGCTTACGAAATAGTGATAAATTCAGACCCTTGTATTGCGTACTTAATGGAAGAAAACACCCTACCTATGCAAGCGCTTGTAATGGCACATGCGTGTTACGGACATAACTCATTTTTTAAAGGTAATTACTTATTTAAAACCTGGACCGATGCAGGTTCAATTATTGATTACTTGGTATTTGCTAAAAACTACATAAGCCGCTGTGAAGAAAAGCATGGTATTACACAAGTAGAAGCCCTACTCGACTCATGTCATGCATTAATGAATTACGGGGTCGATCGCTACAAACGTCCACAACAAATATCGCTATTTGAAGAGCAAAAACGCCAACAAGAGCGCGAAGACTACCTTCAATCGCAAGTAAACGAATTATGGCGAACTATTCCTGAGCAACAGCAAGAAACCAAAAAGAAAGTTCGCCATTTCCCTTCCGAACCTCAAGAAAATATTTTGTATTTTATTGAAAAAAATGCCCCATTACTCGATTCTTGGCAACGTGAAGTGATGCGTATTGTTCGTAAAATTTCGCAATACTTTTACCCACAAAAGCAAACTCAAGTAATGAACGAAGGCTGGGCAACTTTTTGGCATTACACCATCCTTAATCACTTATATGATGAGGGAAAGCTCACCGACTCTTTCATGTTAGAGTTTTTACAAAGCCACACCAACGTAGTTTATCAGCCACCTTATAACAGTAAGTATTATTCAGGCATTAACCCATATGCTTTAGGCTTTAATATGATGGTTGATATTCGCAGAATATGTGAACACCCAACTGAAGAAGATAAACGCTGGTTTCCTGAATATGCAGGTAGTAACTGGCTAGATACACTGCATTTTGCAATGGAAAACTTTAAAGATGAAAGTTTTATTAGCCAGTTTTTATCGCCTAAGTTAATTCGTGATTTTAAATTATTTACTATTATTGACCATACTAATAATCCCCATCTAGAAATTGGCGCAATACATAACGACAACGGCTATAAGGCAGTGAGAGAAGCACTCTCAGCGCAGTACAATTTAAGTAATCATGAGCCTAACATTCAAGTGTATGATGTTGATATTAGAGGTGACCGTTCATTAACCCTACGCTATGTACCTCATAACAATATTCCTTTAGCAAACTCGCACGAGGAAGTGCTTAAGCATCTTTACAGATTATGGGGCTTTAAAGTAAAACTAGAGCAAGAGTCAAATTCTGGTGAGGTTTCAATGATTGGTCAATGCCCAATAGATGACTCTCGACACACAACACAATAATGAAGGGCAATACAATTTCCATACTGATTGGATTTGCTCAGCAGATTGTAAAAAAACACGGTTTTATTTAACCCTAAATTCTGGATATAAAAAATGACGCTTAAGCGTCATTTTTTATATCTTCGTAGGCTATTACTTTATTTCGCCCTGTATTTTTAGACTGGTACAGTGCTTTATCTGCAGCCTCTATCCAGCGCTCATGATTTTTAAAATCATTACTGCTACCAGCCAGCCCTATACTTACCGTCATTGTTATTTCAAAGTGTTTATACTTAACAGGGTTAGTTTCAATCAATACCCTTAAACGCTCAGCAAATACAAAAGCGCCTTCTTTATCTGTATCAAGCAATGTCACTGCAAACTCTTCACCGCCATAGCGCCCTGCAACATCAGTCTCGCGCAGCGTCGTACGTAGTAAGTTAGATAAGTGACGAAGCGATTCATCACCACAGCTATGACCATATTCATCATTTATTTTTTTAAAGTGATCAATATCAAACATTAATAATGTACTACAGCCACCACTTCGCTTAACTCTTAAAAACTCTTGGCGTAGCGTACCTTCCCAGTGTCCACGGTTTGCAAGCTGCGTTAAGCTATCTGTTTGACTTACTTGTTCTAATTTTTTATTTAACTCTTCAAGCTCTTTTTTATTTACCGCGACATCTGTTACATCATACAAAATAATACAAATGTGGCTAACTTCGCCCATCGTATTGGTAAGAGGGATGAATGTCGCATTTTGATACATGTAATCAGCTTTACCAGTAATAGGTCGATAATTTTTAAACCTAAAAATGTATGGCTGCTGCTCCCAAATCGTAAAAGAGCGGTTTTTTAAAACAAAAACCGACTCAGATTTACTTCTAAACCATTTTTCGTCTATTGCAGGAAATAAATCAAATAGATCTTTATCTTTTACTGCGCTTGGTAGAAGCCCTGAATGGTTTTCCATAAAACCATTCCATACACACACCTTATAATCCCTATCGAGTACCACAAGGCCTACATCAACGGTATTAAACATATCCATTAACCAATGGATCTCATTCATTTCTAAATCAGCGGCCATAACTTAATCTTCTAATAGGTAAGCAACTTTGTATTTCAAAGTTTTAAGTGAATCTTCAGTAAATAACAGCATGAGGTCGCAATTTATATCATGGTTTTCAATACCGTAACTAATCTCTATTGCAAGGGTGCGTTGCCAACGTGACTTGTTTGATTTAACCAACTCAGATACATCTCTGTGTTGGCCAAGTACAATCGGGTGCCCTTGGCTAAATGACATATCGAGCTGTTTTGAAAGACCCGTTAAAATAGCGCCTATCAAAATATTACTAATATCCATAAGCAGCTCAAGTTCAACTTTATCGTTTAACTCGCCGTCATAGTTCATCAAAGAAGCTATTTCTTTAAAGCTTGAATCATTTAAAAGTAATAGCGCCTCGCCCGAAATACCACCGCCAATAAAGCCCTGGCACACACCCGATGTAGCTGCGTTATTATCTATAGACTGCAGCGCCATGTCGAGTTCATTAACTTCCAAAATATTCACATTAGGAATTGGTAACTCTACAAATACATTAAGAAGACGTGCAAGTAAATCCCCAGCCTGCCCCATAGCAACGTTAGTTAGCTCTTGGTATATATCCCGAACATCAGGGTCGACTTGCTCTCCTAGCGAATGAGAGAGACGCTCACGCATGGCTTTATCTTTAATCCCATGGTGTTCAATTATGCTGGCTAGTTTTTCGGGAGAACATGGTTTTTGAATAAAATCGATAGCACCAAGCTCAAGCACTCTTTGGTGTGCACTTGGTTGTATATCACCAGAGACAACAACAGTGAGAATATTAAGCCCCTGTTCTTTCATAGCGATTAAAACTTCATAACCGTCCATTTCTGGCATGTTTAAATCGAGAAAAAGTATCTCTGGTTCAATTAACTTTATTTGCTTTATACAATCAACGCCGTCAAGTGCAAATTCAACTTTAATGTCCCAATCTTCAGGTAATGAGCGAGCTAGCTGACGCCTAGCTAATTTCGAGTCATCACATATTAATACCGATGTTGACATATTATCTCTCTGTTTCTAAACCAGTAATGAGCATTAAAATCATTTTATGATGGTTTTTATTTTTATTATTGAAGATATCTTTTGTAACTTCATGTTAATCAAAGTTTAGCATAGTTACAATTTTTATATTTCAGAGCTAATACCCACTCTATTAAGCAGGTTTAATCACTTGGTAACTAAAGCCCAGTATAATACACTGACGCCCATTGCGTTAATTTAAAAGGAAATACCTTATGTTACGTTCACTTGCCTTTGCTTTGAGTGCATTTTGTTCTGTGGCTATTGCAGCCGACTACCCAGAAAACACGCTTGATGCAGGAAAAGTATCCGCACAAGGCAAACCAGTCACTTTATTAGGTCAAGGTATCTCAATTGGAGATAGTGCGCCAAACTTTAAAGTTGTTGATGACAACTTTATTCCAGTGGCACTTGAGGATTATAAAGGCCAAGCTGTATTAATAAGTGTAGTACCCAGCCTAGATACCGGCATTTGTAGCCTGCAAACTAAGCACTTTAATGAAAAAGTAGCCTCACAATTCCCAAGTGTAGTTATGCTAACAATTAGTGCTGATTTACCATTTGCTCAAAAGCGTTTTTGCAAAGCTGAAAATATCGATAAAATCACTACGTTATCAGATTCTGTTTGGCGTGATTTTGGTCAGAAATACGGATTGATTATTAAAGATATGGGCTTACTAACGCGAACAGTCTTTATTTTAGATGAAAGCCATAACGTCATTTATAAACAGTTAGTTAGTAGCCTTTCAACTGAACCAGAATACAACAGCGTAATTGAGAAACTTAAAACATTGTAAAGTCCATTAAGTAGCACTAATTAAGCAATGCTAAATAGCCTTAAAACAAAAAACCGCCAATTGGCGGTTTTTTAATGTGCTTTTATAATTAACCTAAAAGTTCACCAAGTTGTTGGCTAACAGTTTCAACAGCTTGTGTACCATCTAGTTTATGGTATTGAGTATTACCAGCAGCCGCTTCTGCTTGATAGTAATCAACCAATGGCATAGTTTGCTCGTGGTAAATACCTAAACGTTTACGTACTGTTTCTTCAGTATCATCAGCGCGAACAATTAAGTCTTCACCAGTTTCGTTGTCTTTACCTTCCACTTTTGGTGGATTATAAACAACGTGGTAAACACGACCAGAACCAGGATGAACGCGACGTCCGCCCATACGCTCAACAATGACTTCATCAGCCACGTCAAATTCAATAACGTGATCAACCACTACGCCATTTTCTTTCATTGCATCCGCTTGTGGGATTGTACGCGGGAAGCCATCAAGTAAAAAACCTTTCTCACAATCCGCTTTAGTAATACGCTCTTTAACTAAACCAATAATAATATCGTCAGAAATTAGTTGACCAGCATCCATTACTTTTTTTGCTTCTAGACCCAGTGGCGTGCCTTCTTTAATTGCCGCACGTAACATATCGCCAGTAGAAATTTGTGGAATACCGTATTTGTCCATTAAAAACTGAGCTTGAGTACCTTTACCTGCACCCGGCGCGCCCAAAAGAATAATGCGCATATTATTGTCCCCTAGTATGGATATTTATTTTAAAGCCTGAATTCTTCCACAAGCGCCGCCGATACTCAAGCAACTTATACTAATTGATGAGCCGTTGGGGTGTTTACAGGGCATTAAAAAAGGGAACACACGTTCCCTTTTATTTAAAGTACATAATTTATACTTTATTAACTGAGTAAATAGCTATTTGCTTATTTACTTAGTTCAAGCATCAATTTATTTAAGCGAGTAACAAATCCTGTTGGATCTTTAAGTGTACCGCGTTCTGCAAGTAGCGCTTGATCTAGTAAAACGTGTGACCACTGCGCAAACTTATCTTCATCTTGTTCATCATTTAAGTGCTTAACAAGTTGATGCTCTGGGTTTAGCTCAAACACAGGTTTTGCTTCAGGGGCTGCTTGACCAACAGACTCCATTAGCTTCTGCATTTGTGAGCTCATGTCGTTGTCGTCGCTTACAACACATGCTGGAGAATCTGTTAAGCGGTGCGTAAAGCGCACTTCTTTAACGTCATCACCTAGTGCTGTTTTAATACGTTCAACAAGGCCAGCCATTTCTTTTTCAGACTCTTCTTGCGCTTTTTTAGTTTCTTCGTCGTCAAGCTTACCTAAATCTAAGTCACCACGTGTGATCGACTGTAGTTGCTTATCAGCAAATTCAGTTAGGTGACTCATCATCCACTCGTCAACACGGTCACTTAGTAGTAATACTTCAATGCCTTTTTTGCGGAAAATCTCTAAATGCGGTGAGTTTTTCGCAGCGGTGAATGTATCAGCTACTACGTAGTAAATTTTGTCTTGGCCTTCGTTCATGCGTTCAACATATTGCTCAAGCGACACATCTTGTGTTTGTGAATCAGTGTGTGTCGAAGAAAAACGAAGTAGCTTACAAATAGCTTCTTTATTGGCAGCATCTTCAGCTGGGCCTTCTTTCATTACTTGACCAAACTCATTCCAAAATACTTGGTAATCGTCAGCTTTGTTTTTAGCCATACGCTCAAGCATTTTAATAATACGCGATGTACACCCTTTACGAATAGCTTGCGTTACTTTGTTGTCTTGTAGAATTTCACGAGATACGTTCAGTGGTAAATCGTTTGAATCTAGTAAGCCTTTTACAAAGCGAAGGTAGCTTGGCATGAATTGCTCAGCATCATCCATTACAAACACACGTTGTACGTAAAGTTTTAAACCACTTTGACGTTCACGGTTCCATAAGTCGAAAGGTGCTTTTTTAGGAATATATAAAAGGCTAGTGTATTCAGTTTTACCTTCAACCTTATTATGTGCCCAGCTAAGTGGCTCTTCCCAATCATGGCTAACATGCTTGTAAAACTCTTTGTATTCATCATCAGAAAGCTCTGATTTATCGCGTGTCCACAATGCAGTCGCGCGGTTAATGCTTTCCCACTCACCTGGTACTGCTGGAATTTTTTCGCCGTCTTCGCCTTCAGATTCAGGCACTTCTGCTTTAAACATTTGTACTGGCGTTGAGATGTGATCAGAGTATTTAGTAACGATACTACGTAGGCGCCAGTCATCAGCAAATTCTTTTTCTTCATCGCGAAGATGTAAAATAATGTCGGTACCACGGCCTTCTTTTTCAATTTCTTGAAGTGTGTATTCGCCTTCACCTTGAGATTCCCACTCATAAGCGGTTGTTTCACCGGCTTTGCGTGTACGAACAGTGACTAAATCAGCAACAATAAATGCTGAGTAAAAACCAACACCGAATTGACCAATTAACTGTGAATCTTTACTTTGATCACCCGTTAAGTTTTTGAAAAACTCAGCAGTACCCGACTTTGCAATAGTACCTAATGAGCTAATGATTTCATCGCGCGTCATACCGATACCATTATCTGAAATGGTAATTGTATTTGCTTCTTTATCTGCACTAATACGAACACGTAAATCGGCATCACCTTGATAAAGGTCACCTTGAGATAATGCTAAAAAGCGTAACTTGTCTGCTGCGTCTGATGCATTTGACACAAGCTCACGTAAAAATATTTCTTTATTAGAATAAAGAGAATGAATCATTAAGTTTAATAATTGTTTTACTTCTGTTTGAAAGCCTAATGTTTCTTTTTGTGCTGCAGTCATTTATATATCTCCAATTTGCAAAGTGTCTGCGTTATGCACTTAATATGGGGTGAGGTGTTAGAACTTCAAGGGAAAAATTTAAAAAAGGTGAAACGAAAACAAAGAACCATTAATTTGTTTAAAACGAATGCGGACAATTAATATGAATCTTTTCACCAGTTGTTGGATGTTCAAAATATAAATCGCTGGCATGTAATTGTAACCGCCGTGCCATATGTTCACTTTGCGCACTTTTATATAAATCACAGCCTAAAATTGGGTGCCCTATAAACTGGCTGTGTATTCGTAATTGATGGGTACGCCCAGTAATAGGTGTAAATTGCACTAAGGTTCTGCACGGCTGCCTGAGCCGCTCAAGTACTTCATATTCACTCAGCGCTGTTTTACCTGTCGATTGGCAAATTTTAACACGCGGAAAAAGCAGTTTATCTTTTGCAATTGGCGCAGTAATTTGCCCTTCATCAACAGCCAAGCATCCCTCTAACATGGCTACATAACGCTTTTGAATAGTACGCGCTTGAAATTGCTTATTAAGGTGCTTTGACGCAATCGCGTTTAACCCAACAATCATAATGCCCGATGTGCCCAAATCTAGCCGATGCGGTAACTTAGCCTCTGCAAATGCAGCTGTTAAGCCCTTTTGACCATTTACTAAGCGGTAATGCACTGAGTCCCAATTAAGCGGATTTTCACCTGATAAGCTTAATAGTCCACTGGGTTTATTGAACAGTAAAATATCGTCATCTTGATATAATATTTCAATAAACCCGTCGCACTTAGGGGCTACAAAATCATCAACTATAATGGGTTGTTCTGAAGGTGTTTGCGATGTTGAGTTAGCCATTAAGTTAATCATTAAATTAGTCACTATCTTTTGAATGAAGCGCTTTTAAAGCCAATACTTTTTCACGTAAATCATCTGCTACTACTTTATCAGCAGCAATCGGGGCACCGACTGCAACCGACACCAAAGACCATTTTAATCGAGGCAATTGCCACTTAGCTTTACGACTAAACATGCTGCCCCATAAACCACCTAAGTGCACAGGAATAACGGGCACAGGTGAGCGCTCAATAATGCGCTCGATTCCACGGCGAAAAATATCCACTGAGCCGTCACTGGTTAGTTTTCCTTCAGGGAAAATACCAACAAGTTCGCCTTTATTAAGCGCAGCAGCTACTTCATCAAAGGCTTTTTTAAACGCTTCTGGATTGGTTTTTTCACTGTTAATGGGAATAGCCTTAGCCATTTTAAATAACCAATGTAGGGCCGGCGAATAATAAATAGGGGCAAATACCATAAACCGGATAGGCCTTGGTGATGCGGCTAAAATAAACATCCAATCAACAAAGCTGACATGATTACACACGACAACCGCAGCGCCTGCATCAGGTATATTACTTTCACCTTTTGTACGCACTCTGTACATACAAATAGCTAAAATATATATAATAAATCGTAAAAAGAACTCTGGTACTTTGGTATAAATATAAACAGAGATAAGTAAGTTTAGCCCGGCAAGTAACAGTAGCAACTCTGAAATACTCCACTGAAAAACAGACAGCGTTACAATACTTAAAACAGCACTGCCCACCATAAACAGTGCATTTAATACATTGTTAGCCGCTATAACTCGTGAGCGACTCGACTCTTCAGTACGCTGTTGAATAAGCGCATACAGCGGTACAGTGTAAAAACCAGAGCCAATACCAATGCCTGCCATCCATACAAAGTGCCACACCATATCGCCTGTTTTTAATAGCTCCTGAAGCGTCAATAACTCAAGGTTTTGAGGTAAATAAGAGCTAATGGCTGGCTCTTGGCTCAGTAAGTATAAAAACAAGGTAATTAAGATCGCGCCAAAAGGCACAATTCCTAATTCTATTCGAGAGCGGGAAAGCTTTTCACACAGTAACGAACCAATAGCAATACTTAGTGAAAACACAACAAGCGCGCTAGTTACAACCAGTTCATCGCCGCCCATTGTGTGTTTTACATAATTTGGTAGGGACGTTAAAACGATGGCGCCAATTAACCAAAACCAACTGATCCCAAGTACTGATTTACCAACCGATTCTGTTTGCGAATTAAGTGCTGAAAATACGTTTTTTGTCGATGAAAATATATTATAGGTAAATTTTAAGTTAGGCTCGTTTGCTTCACTAGTGGGTATAAAGCGACTGCTCACATAACCCATCACGGCCAATACTAATACTGCAATACTTATAAGCGTAGGCCCTACTGATTGAGTAATATAATAAGTGCCAAAAATTGTACCCATTAGTATCGCCACAAACGTGCCTGATTCAACCAAACCATTCGCTTTTGTTAATTCATTCGGTGCTACGTGCTGCGGTAAAATAGAATATTTTAATGGACCAAAAAACGTACTTTGCACGCCCATTAAAAATACGGTGGCTAACATTAGCCACACATACTGCGTTAAAATAGAAACTGCCCCTACAACCATAATAGGGATTTCACATAGTTTTACGATTCTAATCAATTTTGATTTTTCTGTTTTTTCTGCAAGCTGCCCTGCCATCCCTGAAAATAAAAAGAACGGAAGAATAAATAACCCAGCAGCAATATTTGAATAAAGTGCGCCATCTGCAAGCGTTGCAGCCTGAAATATTAATAGAATAAGCACTGATTGCTTATACACGTTATCGTTTATCGCTGAGAAAAACTGCGTAATAAAAAGCGGTAAAAAACGCTTACTACCCAGTAATGCACCTTGATAGGGTTGGTTATCTTTCATTGTATTCCTTACTAATTAGAGACATAGCCCAAAAATAAATTAGATTGTTTTTAAGCTTACCTTAAAAACGAAAAAGCCTACATGATTTAATCATGTAGGCTTTGGTAATTTGTTTTCAAATAGTGACTTAGAGCTAGTCTTGAGTAACTAGGCGCCTGCCGCTAAAGGCATGCATAAGTGTTCTACCATCTACTAAATCAAGCTCACCTCCCACAGGAATACCATGGGCAATACGTGAAGCGCCTACTTTGTATTTATGACAAAGCTGAGCAATATAATGTGCGGTAGTATCGCCTTCAACGGTAGGGTTAGTCGCTAAAATAACCTCATTAATATCGCCTTGAGCAAGCTTTTGCTCTAAAACATCTAAGCCAATCTCTTTAGGACCAATACCGTCTATTGGCGATAAGTGCCCCATTAATACAAAGTATAGACCTAAATACTGACCTGTTTGCTCGATGGCAAGCACATCAGTAGGCGATTCAACAACACATAATATACCGCTGTCTTGGCGTTTTGTACTTAAACAAATATCGCACTGAGCTTGTTCGCAAAAAGTACGACAAGACTGACAGTGCCCTATGGCGGTCATTGCTTTAGTGAGTGCATTGCCCAGCTGAGTGCCTCCCTTTCGGTCGCGCTCAAGCAGGTGAAAAGCAATACGTTGCGCTGACTTTGGACCAATGCCAGGTTGACAGCGCAGTGCTTCTATAAGCTGATTTAAACTATCTGAAAGTTGCATTATTGACTTAAAACGGCATTTTCATACCTGGTGGTAATTGCATACCGCCAGTTACTTTACCCATACGCTCTTGTGTTTCTTCTGCAACTCGGCGAACAGCATCGTTACATGCTGCTGCAAGTAAGTCTTCAATCATGTCTTTGTCGTCTTCCATCAAGCTTTCATCAAGCTGAACACGACGTACATTGTGGTTACCAAGCATAGTTACTTTAACTAAACCTGCACCGGCTTCACCAACAACTTCAAGAGTTGCGATTTCGTCTTGGGCTTTTTGCATGCGATCTTGCATTTGCTGCGCTTGCTTCATCATGTTGCCCATTCCACCTTTAAACATAACTTTCTCTCTTTCTTTTAATACATTAATTAACATGAACATAAGGGCGATTGTAAGTAATTACAATGCCTGAATACTGTTTTCGTCAATTTCGGCGCTAAATACTTGCTGAAATTGTACTATGTTTTCATCCGATGTGATCACATCGATTGCTTGTTGTTGACGTCTTGCATCTATTTTTTGCTGAATAAGATAAGGAGAATCAATAACTCCCTTAGCAAAATTAATACTTAACGACACGTTATGCTCATAAATACTCGACAATGCGGCATCTAATCTTTGGCGAAGCATCGGTGTATCTAAATGCTTTTGTGATTCATCAACGTCTATATGTAAGCTGTTGCCTTGCTTGGTAAATATTGAATGCAACGCAAATTGGCGCATACGACCACCCAGTCCCATACGTTTAATTAAATAAGCCCATTCATCTTGTTGATGTGCAAATCTAATTTCACTAATTGGACTTTGAAAATCATCAGGCACGGGAATGCTAATTTCCTCGGGCGCTGCTTCAGGCACTTTTTGAGGATTTATTTGCTCAAGTAGCTCTGGCGCTAGATTTTCGGTAATTGTTTGATGCTTTTCTTTAAAATCAATTTTTCGTGCTGGTTTTGTATTAGCGTGACCATGTGCCTGGCTTTCGCTCCCTGTTAGTGGGAGCTCATGCTTTTTTTCACTTGCACCTGCACTATCATTCACCCAAGGTGGGGGATCGCTAGGTGCTACGTTTGTAACGCTGTTGAGCTCGTTTGTATTTTCAGCGGTGCTATCTTGGTTAACACTTTGAGCTTTAGGCATTCTTGCGTGATGTTCTGGCTTTTTAGCGGGCGCTTGGTTTGGCTGCGCTGCTACATTATTTGCAGAGGTGCTTGTACTCTTGCTTGATAACCTACCCGCACCGGATATGTTTCTGTCACGTAAAATACGAGCAATGGCAGATTGCGCCTGCGCTTCTTGTTCAGCTATTGGCGTACTTGCATTGTGATTTGTTAAGGGCTCTGGTGAAGACTCTGAGTTTGCAGTAGGTGCAGGTTTAAAACCCTGATCTACAGCGCTACTCATTATATCGTCAAATTGCGAGGCCAGCGTTTGTTCAGCATCACTATGGAGCATATAAGCTTCATCTTCACTTTGTCGCTGGGCTTGAGCATCTGAAACAACATTGATTTGTGGTTGCTCTTTAGCTAAAGCCTGTTGCTTTGAAGCGTTTTCACTTTGTTGAACCGGTTGCTCTACTGCAACTTGGGCAGGCTCATTATTACTTTGCACGACTTCATTATTTAATGACTGAGCGGCAGCGTTAGCTGAAGGCTCTATCTCAACGGCTTTAGGCTGCTCTGCATTGCTAACTGGCTTAATATTATTTACTGGAGTACTGCTTTGGCCAGCTACGGTGTTTTGCGATGTTTTATTTTTATTTAATATATCTCGCAGTGCATTTGCGCGGCCTTGTTTATTTGGGGCCGGCTCTTCGTTTGCTGTGTGTACAGTTTGTTGCGCGTCTGTAGGCTTAAATGCTAATAATCTTAGCATAATCATTTCAAAACCTAAGCGAGGCTCTGGTGCCCATTGTAAATCTTTTTTACCATTTAACAGTAACTGATAATAAATTTGAATTTGTTGTGGGCTCGTATGTTGTGCAACATGAGCAATATAATCTACATTTTTTTCATCTAGCCCTGCCGCTTCAGGCACTAACTGGGTTAGTTGTGTTAAATGTGTAAGTGCAATTAAATCATCAAGCAATGCCACATAATTAGGATTACGACTTGCCACCTGCGCAATCTCATCCATTAACGCAGCGCCATCTTGTGCAAGTAATGCTGCGAGCAAGCTTTGGCTATAATGAGTATCCATTAAACCAAGCATTGTTTGTACTGCTTGATTATTAATATCACCATTTGTTTGCGCAATAGCTTGGTCGGTTAAGCTAAGTGCATCACGCATACTGCCATCAGCGGCTTTTGAAATAATGCTAAGTGCATCGGTATCAAAGCTAAGCTGCTCTTGAGTAAGTACGTGTTCAAGCTGTGTTTTAATTTCACTTTGCGACAAGGCATTTAAGTTAAATTGTAGACAGCGAGATAAAATAGTAACTGGTAATTTTTGAGGATCGGTGGTCGCCAATAAAAATTTCACATGCTCTGGTGGCTCTTCAAGCGTTTTTAAAAGCGCGTTAAAGCTGTGCTTAGAAAGCATGTGAACTTCATCGATTAGGTATACTTTATAACGTCCACGAGTTGGTGCATATTGAACGTTATCAAGTATTTCGCGAGTGTCTTCTACTTTTGTACGAGAAGCCGCATCTATTTCGAGTAGGTCAATGTAGCGCCCTGCTTCTATATCCAAACAGCTGCTACATTGTCCACACGGATTTGCAGATATACCTTCATCGCAATTTAAGCTTTTAGCAAAAATACGTGCAATGGTGGTTTTACCTACACCGCGGGTTCCAGTGAATAAATAAGCGTGATGCAGTCTATTTTGCGTAAGCGCATTTACAAGCGCTTGCTTAACATGAGACTGCCCAACCAATTCATGAAAGGTTTGAGGACGCCATTTTCTCGCTAGAACCTGATAACTCATCGATTACTCGCCTTCGAATTCAACCAATTTTAGGATTTTAATACCCATTTTTTTGATGCGCTGCTCGCCACCAAGTTCTGGTAGTGATACAACAAATGCTGCATCTGTGGCTTCGCCACCTAGTTTATTAACTAACTTAGCAGTGGCTTCAATTGTGCCACCAGTTGCTAATAAGTCATCAACTAGTAATACTTTGTCGCCAGGTACAATTGCATCTACATGCAGTTCTAGCGTGTCTTCACCGTACTCAAGTAAGTAATCTTGGCGAATAACTTCGCGTGGTAACTTACCTGGTTTACGTACTGGAATAAACGGAATGCCTAACGCATAAGACAATGGCGCACCAAAAATAAAACCACGTGATTCTGTGCCTATGATTTTAGTAAAGCCCTGATCTTTATATTCTGCGATAAACGCGTCAATAGTTGCTTTAAAGGCTTCTGGATTTGCCATTAAAGTGGTTACATCGCGAAACATAATGCCCGCTTTTGGATAATCAGCAATTGTAGTTATGCTGTTTTTGATAATTGCTGGTGTTACTTGAGTCATAATTTTAACTGCTCAATTGTTTATATTACAAAGCAGGTGATTATAACCTTAACTAACCTTTAATTGCGAGTTTGGCGTTATTATAAAAGAAGTATTAAATATGGACGGGGTAATTAAAATAAAGTGGTTCAAGGCTGAAGTTAGCAACAGCCTTAATACACGCTATACATTTTACGTTAAGCTAGTGATCCAGCCTAATATTGCATTTAAACAACCAATCCCTGCAAATACAGCTAAAAAAGCAAGAAAGTAAGTAGCGTTGAACGGATCTTTAAAGTCTTTATCATCTGACATTGGTACAACCTTTTATTAAGCACGGCAAATAAGGCTGCCATAATAGACGATGTAAAATCATCAATAAAGACCTTAGTCTTGATTTTTTGTCACAATTACCCCTCGTTCAACCATAGCATTAAGAGTAACCAGTGCACCTTGAGTAATTTGCTCTGCATTAAATTGTGGTGCATGAGCTAATACCTGTTGGCAGACGTTGTCAAATGTCGCGCCTTCGCTTGCCTCTATGATTGACAATAGCAAAGCTGTCATCGCATTCGTAGCCAGAAATTGAACGTCGTCATTTTCGTCTCTATATACAACAAAATAATTAGGCTGAGGTGATGGCTCTTTTGGTTTAAAGCGATTGCTAATATTTTGAACCGGAAATTGATAACTTAAATTTCTTGCCGTTTTCGATAAATATAAAGCTGAACTAGTGAGCGCTGTTGTTTGTAATTTTTTCTCTTGCTCATCTTCGTGTGCAATGGATACATCTAGCTCTACCCATTCATAATGGGCAAGCTCAAGCATAAACACGGGATCGTATTTTTTCATTTTATAATCACTTGATAAGTAATTAATAAACTCCCCTGCTATGTCTAAAAAGTACGGCGAATGACAATCATATTCGCTAAAAAACTGGCGTACGAGGGCTTGCCATTGCTTCTGGGTATATAACGTTTTTAATACCGGAAAACCTGATAATATAAAACCTTCAATGTTATTAAAAAATAGGTCGCGATAAATAGCCATACGCCTGTCTTCGATACCGCTGGGCTTTTTATTTTTTTGAGGCTCGCGAATATGCGCCATAAATTCGTTTTGTATTTCAATAAAGCTCATAACTAGGCACTCTTTTAATGTTGATAAAGGCTTATATTAAGCTCGTTGTTTTGAAACAGTTGAATCAAAGTGTTTAGCTTGTAGATCATGAATTATATCTAACTCTTTGGTTAAAACATTCATGGTAGGAATATTAAAATCGCGCTCAAGCAAGGTTGGAAATACGCCATGCACTTCGTATGCTTTATCGAGTAGCTCCCAAACAGGATCAATCACATCAGCGCCATGTGTATCAACAATTAAGTCATCAGCCTCATTATAATGGCCAGCAACATGCCCATAGGCTATACGATTAGAGGGTAACCCAGTTAAAAATGCTTGCGCGTTGTAGCCATGATTTATCGAATTAACATAAATGTTATTCACATCAAGTAAAAGCTTGCAGTCAGCTTGCTCTAAAATAATATTCGTAAATTCAAGCTCTGATAATTGCTGTCCAGGAGCACCATAATAGGAAACATTTTCTATCGCAATTTGCTGCTCTAGTATGTCTTGAACTTGTTTAATGCGAGGTACAACATGTGCTATGGCATCTTGTGTAAATGGAATGGGCATTAAGTCATACATATGCCCTGTACCGGAGCAGTAACTTAAGTGCTCACTAAAAATTTTTATATTGTGCTCTTCAAAAAACACTTTTAAAGACTTAACAAATTCAACATCAAGAGGTTCGGGAGAACCGATAGACAGTGATAATCCATGACACACAAAATTATTAGCATCGGTTAATGTTTTAAATTGCTTTTTAAAGCGTCCACCCAGTTTTAACCAGTTCTCTGGCGCAACTTCTAAAAAGTCTACTTGATTAGGTACATGCTCAAGCAGCTCATCAAGCATTTCTCGTCGTAGGCCAAGGCCCACCATCCCAAAATCTTTACTTTGAGTTTGTATCATAACTACCTCTAACTTAACAAAAAAGGGCCTTAGGGCCCTTTTAGCATAACTTATTTAGAATAAGATATTAACGGCCACCACATTTACCTTCGCCGCACTTACCTTCTTTTTTAGTTTTTTTAGCGTCGCCGCCACATTTACCTTCACCACATTTGCCTTCTGTTTTAGCTTTTGCGTCTTTTGCATCGCCGCCACACTTACCTTCGCCGCATTTACCTTCTTTTTTATCTTTTGCGTCGCCACCACATTTGCCTTCGCCGCATTTACCTTCTTTTTTACCTTTTGCATCGCCGCCACATTTGCCTTCGCCGCATTTGCCTTCTTTTTTATCTTTTGCGTCGCCACCACATTTGCCTTCACCGCACTTACCTTCTGCAGCATCTAATTGGTAACCTGTTACTAGTTGTTGAAACTCAAATGGGTTAGCTTGTACATCTGCAGATACAAAACTTGCAGAGCCAACTACTACTGCACCTAAAGTTAACGCGATTGTATTTTTTTTAACTGTATTCATTTTATGACTCTCTTTAATCAAGGATTGTAAATCTCAGCAATAAAAATGTATTTTTAAATTGCTTGTATGCTTAAGTAGACCCGTACAAAAATAAAAACTTTCATTTATTTTCATAATATTTACTTTTGCAATTTATACATCAAATATGGGCGGTAATTACAGATTTATCAATGTGTGATTTACAGGTAGACTATGCCTCCAGTTTTTTATCAAAATTAATCTCTTTATGAAACTTGTTTTAGCACCTATGGAAGGTGTCGTTGATTTTAAAATGCGCCAATTACTCACAGACATTGGTGGGTTCGATTTGTGCGTTACAGAGTTTGTAAGAGTGGTTGAAACATGCTTACCTGACAAAGTTTTTCATCGATTTTGCCCTGAACTACATAATAATGGATTTACACGAGCAGGTACTCCTGTGCGTGTTCAATTACTCGGTCAAGAAGCAAATCCATTAGCCGAAAATGCAATAAGAGCAATCGCATTAGGGTCCCATGGGGTCGACCTAAATTTTGGTTGCCCAGCAAAAACAGTTAATCGTAGCCGAGGGGGGGCTGTACTGCTTAAAGACCCTGACCATATGTATACGATTATTAAAGCAGTCCGAGATGCTGTAGATGATAAACATGAAGTAAGTGCAAAAATTCGCTTAGGCTTTGATGATGACAGTAACAGCCAAGAAATTGTTGATGCTGTGGTAAGTGCAGGTGCAAATAGTGTAGCTATTCACGCCAGAACCAAACGAGATGGTTATAACCCGCCAGCTTATTGGGAAAAAATTCCACCAATAATAAAAGGTAAGAATATTGTAGTTGTTGCCAATGGTGAAATTTGGCAAGTAGAGGACGCAATGCTTTGTCAAAAACGAAGTGGGTGCACTGATTTAATGCTTGGTCGTGGCGCCCTTTCGCACCCTGATTTAGCAAAAAAAATTAAAGCTCATGTAAATAATGAGCAATATGATAGCCTTGAGTGGGAGCATATTATTTATCACTTAATTCACTCAGCTATTCATCAAGACCCCGCGAAGGATGAAAAATACTTTGCTTCACGTACTAAACAGTGGCTTGGTTATCTAAAACGCCAGTACCCGCAAGCTATCGATTTGTTTGATGAAATCAGACGTTTAAAAAGTAAAGAAGATGTGGCGAGCGTATTAAATAAATATGCCAAAGCACCTCAACTTGATTCAAATCATAACGACTAACTTAAAGACTCTAGATAATATCAGAATAACGTAAAGCCCATTTAATAAGGTTGTACTGATAATGCATCATCAAAAAAGACTTAACGATGAAATAGCACAAGTTAAATTAAATATATTAACCATGCTTTCTAAATCAGCTTACCCTGCACATCACCATTTAATACAAATTTTAGCTGATACAGCAAATAATGAATGGTTAGACTGCGCAGCAGAGAAGTTAGGCCCTGAGTATACACTTTTAATCAGTCGCATGACCAAACTAGAAGCCGCACTAAGTCAAATAGAAATTGGCCAGTATGGCTACTGCTGTGATTGTGAAGAAAAAATATCAGCTAAGTCACTTGAACTAGACCCCGCAACTCAACGGTGTACAAAGTGCGCACAATAAGCGCACTTTCAAATCATTATATAATGTGTTGTATAAAGCTAAATGATTGCCCTGGGTAGAGAATTATATCTTCAACCAAGTACTGGGCCTCTTCTGGACTCATTTGTAGGCGCTTTATAAGGTTTACCTTTGCTTGAGGCAAAGTCCACGCATGGTAGTGAATACCTATATCTGATTCCATCATCGCAAGCATCAATGTTTTATCTTTATGAGACATATCCATAGCGCTCGCCATTGCAGGTAAGTCTTGATAGTTAGCCTGCCAATCTAAGCCTTCTATTAACTTTTCATCAGATAAATACTGAACTAAAAACGATTTTTGGTGAGAAGTTGGCAGCTTACTGTCTAATGCAACACGATCTAATACTTTTATTTTTTCGTTTAAAAGAGTAACCCATTCTAACGGTGAATGTACTTCGCCACTAAAGTAATTAAGTTTGCTCTGATACCACTGAGTGCCATTTGGCAGACCTCTTAGACCCACACTTCCTCTTGGCTTATAACTAGCTAAATAATCGCTAAAAGCTCTTATATGGCTTTTAAGCGCTGGTTGAACATCGTTACTTGCTATCGCACTTAATACATAGCTTTGTAACAATGTAAGTTCAACCTTGTTCAGCTTTAAATTGCTTTGTTGAGCACTGTCTAGGGTATCTTGGGTTAACTTGAGCCAAGTAATAACATTATCCGGTGTGTTTTTTGAGCCTTCAAAAGCGAGCATGTTTTCTAAAACATTTACTTGGGCTGGCCAATTAAAGTAGCGTTCAGGGAAACGCTCTGCAATTACCAAATAGTTTACTTGCGCAATTTGATTTAGATTAAGCTCCATACCCATTAGGCTCTGATAAATAGTATGGCGTTTTGTTAAGTAAGCATCAGAGAAAACCAATTGATCTTTTTCAATGTTATTGCCTTTAGTAGCACCTGTTTGTACAAGCGCCATGTTTAAAGCTTTTAAAGCGACTTGTGCGTCCTCAAACGACTCATAAGGTTGAGGCTGCTTTGAACATGCAGCTAAAAATAGGCACAGTAGTGATGATAAAAAGAGCTTTTTATACATAGTAGTTCCAATAAAAAAAGCCCCAGAGGGGCTTTTTATAAGTTGCTTAAGCTAATTAAAATTAAATTTTAACACCGTTGCGAGCGGCTTTATCTTTAATATATGTAGACCAACCTTTTGCAAACTTACGTGTGCGAGGGTCATCCATAGCTTTAGTAATTGCAGCATATGCTTGCTTATACTTACCTTGGTAGTAATACGCTTCAGCTAAATCTGAATAAATTGTGCCTTTTTTGTCAGAGCCAAGCTCTAATGCTTTGTTCAAGCGAACAATAGCAGCACTGAATTTTTCAGATTGTAAAAGTAATGAACCTGCTTTGCGGTAAAGCTCAGCGTCGTCATCAAATTTAGCAGCATCTTCGTAGTACTTAGCAGCTTTTTCTAAATCTTTAGAACGATGGTAATTACTCGCAATCGCGCTAACATTCTGCTTTGTACGTTCTACTTTTTCACTCTTAATGGCCTTTTCTAGCGTTACAGCTGCTTTATAAGGGATCTCATTTAGAGAGTAAAAGTTAGATAAGACTTTATACTCAACTTCATTTTCAAAGTAACCATTCTTGTATGCAACTTCCATAGTTGCTAAACCTTTAGAATAATCTTCAGTTTGTAGGTAATACTTACCTAAGCTAACCCAAGCTTTTTTATCATCAGGCCATACACGAACAATTTCTTCGCCAATTTTAACCATGTTTGCATAATCTTTAAGCTCAAAGTATGCGCCAAGTTTTAATTGGTAAGGGCCTTTGTTAGGCTCTTTTTGAAGTTTTATTGCCTTATCTGCTGGTTCAAAAACATCACGGTATTGCTCTAACTGATAGTTAGCTTGAGCAATACGTGTATAAACCGTAGGGTCCTCTTCACCGGTAAAGTCCATCCAAGCTACATATGCTTTTTTAGCTTCTTGGAACTTTTCTGTACCAGCGTATAAGTCACCTAACAACTTAAGAGTTTGTTCTTGATCAGCAAAGTTTAAAACATCAGGTGCAACGGCTTGCTTAGAGTACTTGATCGCTTCGTCATACTTTTCTTTTTGAGCGTACATGCTACCTAAGTAACGATTTACGGTCGCTTTATCAAAGTCATTCGAAGGCTCGATTTCTCTAAGCAAAACAATTGCTTCATCAACTTTTTCTTCGTTGTACAAATCAAATGCTTTAATTACTTTTTTACCAGTACGCTCGCCCATGATTTTAGTTTTTGCTTTTTTACGCTCTTCAATCTTTGCGTAATCCGGCGCTGCTAAAACAGATGCACTTAAAGTAGCACCCGACACAGACATAAGAATTGCAAGAGCAGTTACTTTAGAAAAATTTCTCATTACTCGCCTCCTTAGTTGCCTTGGTTAAGTTTAAAGTCTAATTGAACTTGTAAACCTGGTTGTTTCTGTGGTTTTCCGTCAATGATCTTAGGACGGTACTTCCACTTACGCAGTGCACGTTTAGCTTCACGGTCAAAGATACGTTTCGGTTCTGCGTCAATTACTTCAACGTCAGTTACTCCACCTAGCTCATCAATTGTGAATGAAAGTTGAACCCAACCTTCTTTACCATCACGTGCTGCTTGCGTTGGATATTTTGGTTCTATACGAACGATAGGTGTCGCATCACCATCTCGTCCAAATGCACCAGGACCACTTAGTCCACCTGCCGAACTACCAACATCAATGCTTCCCATATTAAATGACATAGCACCAGGATTTGGATTATTATTTTCCGGCTGTGGCGGCTGCGGTTTAGGCGGCTGCTTTGGCGGTGGCGGAGGAGGAGGCGGTACACGCTTCCTCTCCTGCACCTTAGATTCAGGCGGATTCGTCATTATTTCGACTATGATCTGCTCTTTTTGTTCCGTATTACGGTCAGCCCCACCAGAGATGAGGAATGCCATGAAGTAGAACAAGCCGAAAGTAACTGCCCCACCTGCAATCAGTGAAAACAGAAAACGAATCATTACTGATCTCCAGCTATTGAAATTCTCAGGTTATCACCCGTCGCTTTAATCTGGTCCATAACTTTAACCACTACGCCGTGTTTTGCTTCTTTATCAGCTTGCAAAATTACAACTTCAGTAGGTTGTTCTGCTAATAAACTTTCGATTTTTGCTGAAATACGTTCAACATCAACCTGCTGTTTATCAATCCAGATCTCGCCGTTACTACGAATAGCAATAAAAATGTTAGCATTTTTTTGCTTAGTAGCTTGAGCCGCTTTAGGTTTATTGACCTCGATACCAGCCTCTTTAACGAACGATGTAGTTACGATAAAGAAAATAAGCATGATAAATACGATGTCAAGCATTGGCGTCATATCAACCGCTGCTTCTTCTTCTTCACGAAAACGTTGTTTACGTGCCATATTTAATTCTCTCTCTAGTGATGAGGCATACTATCAATAAGTTTGGCTTTCACCATTTTAGCTTTTGTCTCAAGACGTGAGCTAAAAAATACTCCAGATAGTGCCGCAACCATTCCAGCCATTGTTGGGATTGTTGCCATTGAAATACCTGATGCCATTAAACGTGCGTTACCCGTACCCTGGTTGGCCATGGTTTCAAAAACCGAGATCATACCAGTAACAGTACCAAGTAAGCCTATTAAAGGACAAACAGCTACTAATGTCTTAATCAACAACATACGCTGATCTAATTTTTCAGACGCTTCAGAAATCCATGCTTCACGGATTCTGTGTGCGTACCAAGACGTAGTGTCTTGGCGGGCATCCCACTTTGCTACAATTTCTTTCGCTGTGCGAGGAAATTCTGCAAGTAGGAACCAATAGCGCTCAATCATTAAAACCCACATAAGAAAGAGTGCTATCGCGACCACGTATAAAACCTGGCCGCCTGTGCCAACAAAATCCCTGATAGATTCCCATATCTCCATCAGGACTAGCATTAGGCTTTCTCCTTCTCCGCGTGAGTAGCAACGATACCCGCGCTTTGCTCATCAAGGATGTGTAATACCGACTTACTACGACCAGCTACAAGAGCATGAAGTAGAATTAGTGGTAATGCAGCAATTAGACCTAGCGCTGTAGTTACAAGTGCTAGAGAGATGTTACCTGCCATGATCTTCGGATCACCCGTACCGAACAATGTGATTGTTTGGAACGTTAAGATCATACCGATTACTGTACCTAGTAGACCTAGTAACGGTGCGATTGCAGCAAGAATCTTAATTATATTGATACCAGCTTCAATGCGTGGCGTTTCACGTAGAATCGCTTCATCAAGTTTAAGCTCAAGGTTTTCAACATCTTGGTTCTTGTTGTCATGGTACACTTTAAGAATACGACCCAGTGGGTTATTTGTATTCGGTGTAGCAACATTTTTAAGCTGGCTCTTAATCTTACTAGTAGTAAGTGTAAGGTCAACAAAGCGGATTAGAGTAATTAGCATACCTAGGCCAAGTAAAGCCGTGATGATATAACCAACTACGCCACCTTGATGGAAGTATTCCATAAGGGTCGCTTTTTGAGTGTTGATACGTAAGATAGCACCACGAGTCGGATCTATGTAAACACCAGCGTAGTTATCTGGTGATGTATTTTCTAGAGCCGTGATACCGTCTAAGATATAACCGTCTGGTTGCTTACCTAGAGGCTGGATAGACTTAGTCTCTGGTGAATAAATTAAGTAACCATCGTCTGTAACTAAGTTAAAGTTACCGATACGTGTTACTTTTTTCATTGACGGGTTACCGTCAAGACCAGCAACTTCAGTTTCAAAAGTTGAAACTTTAGCTGATTCTGTCATTTCAGTTTGAAGTGAAATCCAAAGTTCTTCAAGTTCGCGAACTGTAGGAAGTTCTTTAGCAGCTGCTAACGAACGTAAGATTTCAGCACGACCTGGTTTTTCAGCACTTACTAGTGATGCTTCGATAGAACCGATAGCATCTTGAGCTGCACGACGTACAACACCAAACATCTCACCTAAAGTACCTTGGGCACTTTGAAGAGCTGCTTCTTTTTCAGCTAGCGTATTTTCGTTTTGTGCATATTGCTTAGCTAAGCTTTCACCACGAGACTTCTCAGAAGCAAGTTGGCTTTTAGCTTTGTTAAGTAATGCTTGCTTGTCAGCACGTTCTGATAAGAACTCTTGCTCACGTTGCTTATTGATTTTACCTTCAGAGATACGCTCTTGCTTTACTTGCTCAAGAATTTTATCTAGAGCTCCAGTATTTGCATGTGCATTAAGCGCGGTACCTGCAGAAACAGTTAGTACTGCTGCAACAGCAAAACCTTTAAATAGTTTCTTCATTATTGATTACTCCGCGCCAAAGATAGGTAGTTTAACAAGTTCTAATGTCGCTTGCTTACGCGCCATACGAATAACTTCTTTAACAGGTTTTAGGTATTCTTCGCCTAATGCTTTCCACTGTTTAGTGTTGTTATCCCACACCCAAGCATGTTTCAAGTCAAAAGACTGAGCAACGTAAGTGATACGACCTAACTGACCGATATCAACGTTAATGCTTTTACCATCAACTTCTAGAGTACCTTGTGAAGCAGATACAAGAGAGCTGTATGCTGTTTCAATAGTGTAAGCTTCAAGTACTTGACGGAATTTTTCAGACGTCGTTACAGACGCAGAAACCATGATCTCACGTAGTCTTTCAACACGTCCTAAACGCGTTTCAAGATTAAATGGAACGTCCGCTTTGATGAATTGCTCAAGCGTATCGATCATGCGATACATCAAAGGCACAACGTTTTGTTTAGTGTTATCAATAGTCGCGATTTGACGATCAAACGATTCAATTGAAGCGTTTTGGCTATCAACCAAGCGCGACACGTGATCGTTATACACTTTCATAAGTTCAGTCTCATCAACAACGCTACGGTACTCAGCGATTAGCTCCTGAGTTTGACCATATACATTGTCAATTTTAGTTTGAGACTTAACCGCAGCCTTTTGAATTTGTTGACCTGCTTTTTGCACGTCATTCAAAGGATCTGCAATCACATTGCTGCTTGCAAATGCAAATGCGCCAACCAACGCAGTTGCTACAAGACTCTTTCTGATTTTAACAGACATAGTTCCCAACCAATTAAGTAATGTTACTTTTATAATTTAATTATCCTCCGAGGAGAACAACCCTGATATCTTTTAATAGATATCAACCTTCCAATAATGCTAAATGCAATTAGCGCTGTCAACTTGATGTTTACTAATCTCAGTAAATAAATAGCTAAGTTAATGCTTAAACGAAAGTACCAGCCCACAACAGTTAACATTATTGCAACGAAGCTTTTTCTTAATATTTCTATTAAAGCCTTTTAAGGGGTGTATTTATTCGCATTGCACTGACATAAAACAACATTATTGCAACATTTAGCTAAAGCTGAATTCGCACTGAAAAAAAACTAAAAAAAATATAAATTGATATAACAAAAGTTATTTTTTACACGATTTTATCGTGTTTTATCACCTCAGTTACACTTCATCTGAAAAAACAAACCATTTGTCGCACAAAAAAACAACACTGGATAATATTTAATATCGGATACTCACGCTTTATACACGTTACTTTTAAAGCTATTTTAAAACGTGTTTTTCCATAAATAGTAATAATAAACTCAACAATGCATTTCTTTTATCAGCATAAAAGCTTTTGATAATTAAACAGGTTGTATTTACCGCTTTAAAGTATTCTTTAATA
Organism: Pseudoalteromonas sp. SR41-1; assembly: GCF_014164015.1. Lineage (NCBI taxonomy): Bacteria > Pseudomonadati > Pseudomonadota > Gammaproteobacteria > Alteromonadales > Pseudoalteromonadaceae > Pseudoalteromonas > Pseudoalteromonas sp. SR41-1. Next base: position 86,834 of record NZ_JACJEK010000008.1, on the reverse strand, counting down.
CTATTTTAACGTTAAGGTTAATTCAGTAACTAAGTTAATCATGAAGAGTTACCCTACTTTATTAGTAATACACTATAAATGAAGCTTTACGTTCACATAATAAAGTAATAGAAGCACCTAGAAGCCCTTCTCAATGAGTAGCCTTCGTCACACAGAGTAAGCTTGAAACAGAATTTGCATGGATTGATATTGAGCATCGATTTTATTTAAGCTGGTATCGGGCCCATTGAATAAATTCTTATGAATGGTTTTTAAAAGTATTAGAGGATTGTTTTGTCCGTTAGATTATTAGTTGTTTAGCTTTGCAAAGATAGAATGTTTGAGTAGTTTTTTAAGTTTAAAAAAAGGAGAATTTGAGGTATGAAATAAATAGATTTAAGGAAGGGGAATTATGGTGAAACAGAAACCTGCTTCACCAAGATGAACTAGAGTTCACATAATAAATTATGCTGCTTCTACGTTCTCAGCTTCAGGGCCTTTTTGACCTTGTTTGATGCTGAATGTCACTGCTTGACCTTCGCTAAGAGTGCGAAAACCAGAACCAGTGATTGCGCTGAAATGTACAAACACGTCAGGACCATTTTCTTGTTCAATGAAACCAAAGCCTTTAGCTTCGTTGAAAAACTTTACTTTACCAGTAACCGACATACTAAATTTTCCTGTAAGTCAATAATTAAAATTCAGCCATATTATTATGGCAATATCCTCCCTGAGTCAATGCTCAAAAATATGGAGGTACAGTACAGGAACAAGTAATAACCTAACCGGTAACCTTAAACGCAGCACAATATCCGTAAATTCAATACATAAAAACTCAAAGCAAGGTAAGATTAACACATTATATTTTTTTTCGCTCTATTAATTAGGAATTATTTCTTAAAAATATAAATTTGTTTTAAATCGCCTTTAACTGACTAATTTACAAGCAAAAAGCTATAAGTATTATTGTAATATTTATTGCTGTAAGCGAGATCAAAAGCCACCTACAACCACCCTGTCGTCGAATTACGCTTCAATAATATCAAAAGCACAAACAAAAAAGCCGCATTAAAAATTAAGCGGCTTTAGATTTAAATATATTATTGGTTATTCGACAGACCAATCCATTGTATTTTCAGCCTTTATAGGCACAACTTCAGAGTCGCCCAATGTATAACTTGCAGGTACTTTCCACGGCTTTCTTTGTAATGTAATTGTATCTGTATTACGCGGCAATTCGTAAAAATCAGGGCCAAAGTGGCTTGCAAACCCTTCAAGCATGTCCAAAGCTCCTGCATCCTCAAATGCTTCAGCATATAATTCAATAGCGGCATGAGCCGTGTATGCACCAGCACACCCACAAGCTGCTTCTTTTTTATCTTTATAATGTGGTGCAGAGTCAGTTCCTAAGAAGAATTTTTTATTTCCACTTATTGCTGCAGCCATTAATGCTTGCTGGTGAATGTTACGCTTGAGAATTGGCAAACAGTAATAATGTGGGCGAATTCCACCCGCTAACATATGATTGCGGTTATAAAGCAAGTGATGCGCTGTAATTGTTGCCGCTACATTGCTAGGTGCATTAACTACAAACTCTACTGCATCTTTAGTCGTAATATGCTCGAGTACAATTTTAAGCTCAGGAAAGTCATTTACTACATCTCCTAAAATTGTATCCAGAAATACTTTTTCACGGTCAAAAATATCAATCGACGAATCTGTCACTTCCCCATGCACTAACAGCAACATGCCTACTTCTTGCATTGCCTTTAAAGCTGGATAAATATTTTTTACTGATGTAACACCCGAGTCAGAATTAGTGGTAGCGCCAGCAGGGTAAAGCTTAGCTGCTACTATTTTACCTGTCGCTTTAGCTTTTATTATTTCATCTGGTGTAGTTTTATCCGTGAGATACAAAACCATTAATGGCTCAAAGTTGCCTTGTGGATTTGCAGACATAATGCGTTCTCTGTACGACAATGCCGTATCTGTGCACGTTGCTGGCGGAACAAGGTTTGGCATAACAATAGCGCGGCCCATGTATCTGCTAATATCGCGTACAGTGTCTTTTAACTGGTCACCATCACGTAAATGTACATGCCAGTCATCAGGGCGAGTGATAGTAAGGGTTGTTACAGAGTTTGTATTATTACTTGTCATTACTTTGTTCCACGGCTGAATTTATCCGATCATAGGCATATGATGTTTTCGAGTAAAGATTTTATTAAAAATAAAGTTTTTATATGGATAAAATTACTGAGGTACTATTTAAAGCACAATGAGCAAATTCAATGTTATTAGCTTATTGTAATGATTTATGATTAATTAAAACTCGCTATATTAAAACTTTACAGTGTATTGAAACCACTCATCGCTTTAATTTGTACAAAAACCCAAGATTAGGTTAACTTAACTGCGAATTTAAAAATAAAAAGAACAATATAAATTGCCTATGTCTTATAAAACCGATGCTACTAGAGCGCTTGAGATAAAAACTGATCAACTAAGTATCATTAATCAATTTTCATCTAGCCTATTGCAACTCGATACATTAGAAGAATTGTTTGAGTATGTTACAACGCACGTTGTAAATCGCTTAGGGTTTGTTGATTGTGTCATATATCTAGCTGACAATAATGCAAATACATTAAACCAAGTTGCATCAATGGGTATTGCACACGCGCGGGACAAATATCAAGCGGAACGTAAAATAATACGTTTTAGTGAAGGTATAACGGGCGCAGTTGCAACGACCGGAAAAGCGGTAATTATTAACGATGTAACGAAAGACAGCCGTTATATCGCTGATGAACGCCCTGCTCAATCAGAACTATGTGTTCCCCTTATATATAAAGAACAAGTTTTAGGTGTTATTGATTGTGAGCACCCAATCAAAGGTTATTTTACCAATGCACACCTTGAAATTCTTACAACAGTTGCTCACTTACTCAGTGCCAAGATTAACCAGGTTAATACAGTAAACAACTTACAAAAAACAGTTGAGCAACTCAACAATGCACAAAAATTAGAAAACAGCTTATTACAAATAGCTAACCTAACTTACAAAGCGAATGACCTAGATACATTTTTTAAAGCCTTGCATTCAATCATAAATAACTTACTTCGAGCCGATAACTTTTTTATCGCTCTATACGACAAAAAAGTAGATATACTTGACCTCGTTTACATAGTCGAAGAAGGCATAAACACTAAAACTCATCAAAAAATATCTAAAGAACAACTTAAAGATACCGCTTCATATTACCTTCTAAAAACAGAGCAAACCCTATTACTTAACAAAGATGCCTTTCAAAGTCATATTAATAACGGTGATTTTAAAATGGTAGGTCGGCAATCTGAGTCTTGGTTAGGTGTTCCATTTCAAACAAGTGATCGTATAAGCGGGGTTATCGTTGTACAAAGCTACGATAAAACACTGCATTACAACGAACACGATAGTGCTCTTCTAACGTATGTAAGTCGCCAAATAAGTATGGCAATTGATAGGCAATTAGCCCGCCAAGAACTTGAGCACAAAGCATTACATGACGAGCTTACAGGCCTAGCTAACCGCTCACTACTTATTGAACGTATAAAACATGCTATTTTACGTTTAACGCGTGCTAAAAAGAGTACTAGCCATGCCCTGTTGTATCTAGACTTTGACCGTTTTAAAAGTATTAATGATTCGCTCGGGCATGAAGTTGGGGACCACTTCCTTATAAAAATATGCGACTTGATTAAAGGTACAGTACGAAGTACGGATACATTTGCACGTTTAGGCGGCGATGAATTTGCAATTTTTATGGAAAACATCACGCATAAAAACCAAGTTAATGAAGCTTTAAACCGCATTAAAAACGCATTATCAAAACCTTTAAATATAGATAACCACTTACTCCAAGCATCAACGAGTATTGGGGTTGCCTATACAGATAACGTAAACGACGAAGCTTATATATTACTGCAACAAGCCGATGCCGCTATGTATGAAGCTAAGTCAACCGGACGTGGTCAGGTAAAGTTTTTTAATAACACGATGCGTAAAAAACTTAAAACCCATGCCGATATAGAAAACGACTTACAACACGGTATTGAACACAACGAGTTTGAACTTTATTTTCAACCAATTTTCACCATTACTACCAGTGAAGTTATCGGCTTTGAAGCACTTGTTCGTTGGCATCACCCTACAAAAGGGTTTGTACCCCCTAATGACTTTATACCGATAGCTGAAACTACAGGGCAAATTATAAATCTTGATTTACATTTACTTGATTTGGCGGCCCAGCATATTTCAAATTGGCACCAACAAGGCCATCGCTTTTTAAAAGTCACCGTTAATGTATCGTCACGACACTTTGCATGCCTCGATTTTGTAGCGCAAATACATTCCATTTATAATAAGTACCAATTACCTCTTGGTTCTTTATGCTTAGAAATTACCGAATCTGGCTTAATAGAAAATCTAGAACTCGCCACTCAAATAATTGAAGGTCTTTCACCTTTAAAAGTAAAATTATGTCTTGATGATTTTGGAACAGGTTATTCAGCACTAGGCTACTTGCACCAACTGCCTATTCATATTTTAAAAATAGATAAAAGCTTTATTGACCATCTACAGGATTCTACTAACCCACTTGTTGAAGCCATTTTATCACTTGCGCAATCATTAAAACTTGAAGTTGTAGCTGAAGGAATAGAAACAGTTGAGCAATTAACTATTTTGCAATCCACCGCGTGCGACTATGGTCAAGGTTTTTTAAAATCAAAACCTGTCACTGCCAAAGAAGCCATATTACTAATTAATAAACCCTTATAAAAAGAGCCAGCGAGTAGGTCGCTGGCTTAGGTATTACGCATATACTCTCCCATTGAGCTAAACTTAAGCTATAAGGCAAAACGACTCTATTTTTTAAAGCACAATCTAAAGTAAGCATTCAACAAACCTCACCTCATACCGTTATCAGCATGGTTAAAACTCACGCTGAGCTAAAACGCACAGCAATCGTTATATTTAAAATACAACATGAAGCAAACTCATCTAAAACTCATCAAACCAGTTTTCAAATGACTTTTATCATTACTAACTCTAATATTTTCACGATTCATAGCGATAAACTGCAATAAAACGCATAACTTTAGCCATCTAGACGTTGAAACGTTTTTTATATAGGCGTAGTATGTAATTAATCTGAGCTGAACTCACTTTTCCCATGAGAATTTTTAAAGATGATTGGTATTAAACATTTAAAAACCATAGCAACCCTAAAAGAAACAGGATCTTTGGTTAATACAGCACGAGAGTTATTTTTGACACAGTCTGCTTTATCTCATCAAATCAAAGATTTAGAGAATAAATTGGATTGCCAATTATTTGAGCGTAAAACTCAACCAGTCCGCTTTACCCCTCAGGGAATGCTATTACTTGAATTAGCTCACGAAATATTGCCAAAAATGGAAGCGACTAAATGTCGTTTAAAAGAAAGCTTAAACCAGCCTATTTCTCAACTACGTTTGAGCGTGGAATGCCATGCATGTTTTCATTGGTTATTACCTACTATTAAAGAATTTAATAACTTTTGGCCTGATATAAAAATTGATTATGAACGTGGCTTTAGTTACGACGCTATTCCTGACTTACTAAGCGATGAGCTCGATTTAGTTTTAACGTCTGACATACGCGAACCCGACACATTAGAATACGCGCACTTATTTGATTTTAAATTGAAGCTTATTGTGGCACCGGATCATGAACTTGCTAAAAAAGCGTATGTAACAGCGCTTGATTTAAAAAACGAAACTATTATTTCATACCCTATCCCGCGAGAACGCCAAGATATATTTAAGCATTTCATTCAAAATGCACGTTTTGACGGTACATTAAAAACGGTTGACCAAGGATTACTTATTTTTCAACTAGTAAGTGCCGGCATGGGCGTTGCCGCTTTACCTGATTGGCTAGTTACACCTTATGAAAGCCAAGGCTTAATTAAATCAATTCCTCTGGGCGCTCTTGGCCTTACTCGTCCTATGTATTTAGCGATGAAAAAAGACATGAAAGATAACCCTGTTTATCGTCACTTTTTAAATACATGTAAGCTAAATAACGGTCGATAATCATCAATATAATAAGTAATATCGCTGTAATTAACTCTACAGCGTTTAACTCTTATGTTTGTTATTAAAAAAATGATTGGTGGTTTACTTATGCCACTGCCTCTATTTGGTTTATTTGCGTGCCTGATGCTCCTACTGGCATTTAAAGGCCGCAAATCAGCTCTCTTCTTATCTACTTTAAGCTTAATTGTATTACTTGCATTGAGCACACCCTTTATCGCCAATTTAATTATCCAAAATAATGAACCTGCGTCGCTTGCATTTAATACTCTAAAGCATCCAAAAATAGACAAAATAGTTGTACTAGGTTGCGATATAAACCCAAATTCGGCTTTAAGTTCAAATAATCAATTAGGTAATTGTGCGCTAACGCGCTTGGTAGAAGGTGTAAAACTGGCGAAACACTACCCTAATGCAGAGCTTATAGTTTCAGGCGGGGGTTATAAAAATACCACTAATAGCGGGCTTATGTATCAAACGGCAATTAGTTTAGGCGTTAATAAGAGCCGTATTTTCCAAAATCCAAAAGCAATGGATACAGGTGAAGAAGCTAAATTACTGGCATCAAAATTAGTCGACTTTAAAGTTGCACTAGTAACATCTGTACTGCACATGCCCCGTGCCAAAGACTTATTCAATGCTCAAGGTATTGAAGTCATAACCGCAGCCACTGATTATCATAATTTTGCTGCACTTCCATGGAGCAAGCAGTTTATTCCCAATGCTCATGCTTTACTTGTGGTTACGCAATACAGTCACGAAGTAGTAGGAAATATATGGATAAGTTTGCGCCGCTGGATAGATCCAGAGGCGCTGTAACTTATATAGCCTAATTAAACTGGGTTATCTATGTCTATAAATGTGACATCAAAACCATGCTCTTGAGCAAGTAACTCACCTAGTGCTTTTACACCATAGCGCTCTGTTGCATGATGCCCAGCTGCAAAAAAATCAATGTTTTGCTCACGAGAACTATGAATTGTCTGCTCCGATGCTTCACCCGTTAAATAAGCATCAATGCCTTGATCTGCTGCTAAATCAATATATCCTTGCCCGCCACCAGTACACAGTGCAATGGTTTCTATTTTAGCTGAACGTACTAAGCTTGTGAGCGGGGTTCGATTAAGCACTTTTGCAATTTTATCTGCAAAATCTTCACCACTTAATGGTGTTTTTAAACGCCCTTTCATTGCTACGCTATTTGAAGTTGGCTCTAGCCCTGTTTCAATATCAATATCTAATAACTTTGCAAGTTGTGCGTTATTGCCAACTGCTGGATGAATATCGAGTGGTAAGTGATAGCCGAATAAATTAATATCGTTTGCTAGTAGTGCGCCTATGCGACGCTTTTTCATACCCGTTATTGGTTGGGATTCCCCTTTCCAAAAAAAACCATGATGAACCAAAATAGCATCTGCTTGTTGCTCAATGGCAGCTTCTATTAAAGCTTGACTTGCGGTTACACCCGTCACAATTTTTTTAATTTCGTTTTTACCTTCGACCTGTAAGCCATTTGGGCAAAAATCTTTTATTAAATGAGGTTTCAAAATGTCATTTAGGAGTTGGTTAAATTCTCTACGTTGCATACAACTTACCTTACTTAGCACTGAATTTTGTGCAAATTTTGGCGTTTATAGGCCTAAAATGGAAGGAAAATCGCAAAAAATTGAAAAACTGTTTTAAAATAGGTATAAATACCTCTTCTTTATCTGTGTTCACAACGTATAGGGTCTCTGATGAGCAAACTAGACAAAACAGAAGTGTTATCTGCCTTTGAAGCAGCGTACGAAACTGCCAATGGTAAAAAACCTCAAATCACAACCAAACCTGGTTGGTACAGCATTGATGGCGGTAAAAATTTACGCCTAGCTGACGTAGCAGAGCTTACTAAAAAATTAAACTCTGGTAAAACAACTAAAACGAAAAAACCAAAAGCAGCTGCTCCTGTTAAAGCACAGAAAAAAGCGCCATTCACTGTTGTTACCGAAAATGAAGAAGGTTACACAGCGGAAGAACTTTGGATTGTAATTTTAGCTCGTAAAGATCATGACTGTCGCTTACCGCGCGGTGTTGTTTAATCAACATTTATGATTTTTAAAAGAAACCGCGTTAAGCGGTTTTTTTATATCCGTTATTTGCCAAAAACATAAAGCTTTATAAGTTGTGTAAGGCTAAAAAAAGCGGCTATGTAGCCGCTTTAAAAAGTTTAAAATAAATTACAGTTTTTCAAAATAAAGTGGTTCGCGCTCTTTTTTACCCACTTCATTCATTGTCTCTGCATTAAATAATCGACCATTGATCATGGTGTAATCTACTTTATCCGAATCTCGAATATTTTTAAGCGGATCACCATCTATAACCATTAAATCAGCCAGTTTACCCACTTCAAGCGAGCCTACGTTTTTATCAAGCCCTAAATACTTAGCCGGATCGAGTGTCGATGCACGTATTGCCTCAAGCGGTGTCATTCCGCCTTGTGCAAACATCCACATCTCCCAGTGTGCACCTAAGCCTTCACGCTGACCGTGCGCACCTAAGTTAACTAATACACCTAGGTCTTGCAGCTCAGCAGCAACGCGTGCGTTATTAAAGTGATTATAGTGATGATCGGGCGCTTTAATGCGGCGCATAGAGCGTGGTAATAATTGATTTTTAGGCACAAATTTACTTAAACGCGGGTGATTCCACACATCAGTTTTATCGTACCAGTAGTTCTCACCCCAAATGCCACCATAAGCCACTACAAGTGTTGGTGTGTAACCAACATCACTTTGCGACCATAACTGCTTTATATCGTCGTATATGTTCTCTACAGGGATTGAATGCTCAATACCTGTGTGTCCATCTACAATCATACTTAAGTTATGTTGTAATAATGAGCCACCTTCAGGGACAACCATCATTTCAAGTTCACGGCCTGCTTCAATAACTTGTTGGCGCTGCTCTCGGCGTGGCTGGTTATACGATTTAACACTAAACGCCCCTACTTTTTTAAGGCGCTCTAAATGAAATTTAGCATCGTCTAACGAGTCAATATGCGACGTATAACCTGGCATATTTGCGCCATATAAAATAGTACCCGTTGAGAAAATACGCGGGCCGACAATCATGCCTGCCTTTTGCATTTCGCTTGCGGTAAATATTTCAGAGGTATCGTTTGATGGATCGTGAATTGTAGTTACACCTAGCGCTAAACCTGCAAAGTTTTTCCAGTTTTGCTCAGGTATAATTTCGTCACTTGCTTGCGAGCCATGTGCATGAGCATCAACAATACCAGGCATAATTGTTTTGCCTGTTACATCAATAACCTCAGCACCTTTAGGGATGCTTATCTCGCTGGCTGTACCAATTGCTTTGATATGCTTGCCATCGGTGATAATAACACCATTTTCAATAACCTTTTCGCCGTCCATAGTAATAATTTTTGCACCAGTGAGCGCAATCATGCCTTTAGGCTCTGCCATTTTTTTACTGAAACCGATATTATCGCCACTTTTCACTTTAAAGTCGGCATCTTCGGCTTTGTTAATGGCAAACATCCCCTCAAGGCTTGCATGATAAAGCTCAGGCCCTAATGTCCAATAAAGTTTGTTGCTCTTAGCACTCCAGCTAATGTTTTCACCAGCACGTACCGATAACTGCTCTATTGGAAATTGACTGTCTTTAGGCCCAATATTAATTGTTTTACCACTTTGAACAAACGGCGTTACAAATACTTTAAATCGCTCAGCAAAAGCGAGGTATTGCCCATCTGGTGATACTCTAAATTCTGTCGCATGTTCTGACTCGTACAGTTTGCGAACTTTTTTACTTTCAAGCTCAACTACGCTAAGCGTTGGTTTTGGCCAAGGACTCATTATAAAAACGCGATCGTTTGCATCTCCAAATTGTGGTTGATAACCACTTTTTGAAATAAGCTCACTTTTACCGCCTTTTTCGCTTACGCTATAAACCCCCGGATTAAGTGACCACTTAGGGTTTAAAATACTGCCGCCAGTGGCTTTTCGATAAACAACCGTTTTACCATCTGGGCTAAACGTTGGCTCTACGTACTTGCCAGGCTCTTTAGTAACTGTATCACCACGACCACTGCGCGCAGACACAACTCTCACTGACCCTTGTTTGTTATCATCCCATGTGGTGTAAACTATTTTTTTACCATCGCGAGAGTACTGTGGAAATAATTCGTAATGATCAGTTTGCTTTGTTAAACGCTTAATTTTACCCGACTCTAAATCACGTTTATAAATATGTCCAAGCGCTTCAAAAATTGCCGTTTCGCCATCTGGGCTTACTTGCACATTACGCAGCATTTTTACATCAAACTCATCAGTATCTAAGTTTTGTGTAAAGCGCACCGCTTTTTGAATTTTTTTACTTGTTTGCACTTTAAAAGGAATGGTTTTAACAGATTTCTCTGCAACATCTAGCTTGTGAATTGTGCCACCAGCCCAAAATACCAGTTCTTCGTTATCTGGTGTCCATGCAATGGTTGGGTATACACCATGAATAGCCCATGTTTCTTGCATATCTCGCTCAAGCTTATCGTAAAGCTTAGTGTGCTCACCGCTGGTTAAGTCATATAAATAAAGACTAGTTTGAAAATCATCACGCTTTATATAAGCCAGTTTTTTTCCATCAGGTGACGGTGTAGGCCTAATAGCACCGCCCATCGTATCGATTATGGTTTCAATTTCACCCGTTTCACGGTCGTAGCGCTTAATTTTATAAATGCCCGCTACAGAATCCTTTGAATAATGAAAGGTTTTACCGGGTGTTGCATCATGCGAAAAGTATACATAACGACCATCAGGTGAAAACATTGGCTCACCTAAATCTTTTTGATCGTTCTCGCGTTTTGTAAGCTGTACGCCCTTGCCACCCGCTTTGTGATACAACCACACTTCACCTGCTCCCAATGAGCGGCTAGCTGTAAAGTGTTTACGCGCAACTAAGTAGTCGCCATCAGGACTCCATGCAGGGCTATTTAGTAATCTAAAGGTTTCATCGGTAACAGCGTGTTGGTTTTCGCCATTTAAGTCCATTATCCAAATGTTATCGCCACCACCTTGATCGGAGGTAAACGCAATACTTTTGCCGCTAGGACTAAAACGAGGTTGCATTTGCCATGCAATATCAGAGGTGAGCTTTGTAGCTGTACCACCACTCATTGGCATAGTGTAAATATCGCCAAGTAAGTCAAACACCACGGTTTTACCATCAGGGCTAACATCTATATTCATCCATGTGCCTTGCTCAACGCTAATTGCAGCGTCAACAAATTGCCCCTTAGGTGAATCTACTTGCCATTTTTGTTCGTCTTTTTCGGCGGCATTTACCTGCCCTATCGCTAATGACACCGACAATGCTAATACTGTATGAAGCATTTTTTTCATGCGTTTCTCGCTTGTTATTGTTGCAGTAAAAACTATTTCACATGATTGCAACAAAAACAAACGCAACTTGCCAGCGTTATATGATAAAGCGCGGTTTATGTAGGTTTAATGCCAAACAATAGGGTCAAATTGATAGTAATTAACTAACATACTGTAAATTTCAGGATCGTATCGGCGAAGCTCTGCGGGTTTTTCGAGGAAGGTTTCGGTGAGTACAGCAAAAAACTCAGCTTCGTTAGTCGCACCATAGCTGTGAATAACATGCGGCATGCTATAAGCAACGTGACTTTTTAACTGGGTGAAAGCACGGCTAAATACTCGGCCCCACTCTTTGTAATCTGCTGAGCTTTTTAAAATGGGTGTGCCCGTTGTTTTACCTGTTTCTTGATCGAGTTGATGCGCAAACTCATGAAAAACTAAATTATGTCCATCACTTGGCAAGCGGTTACCCTCAAGCACGTCATGCCAACTGAGTACAAGTGTGCCGCCAGGCCATGACTCGCCTAGTCTTACCGTATTGTGGTAACTCACAAGTCCTGCACTATCGCGAGTTGATTGCGGAGCATAATAAGCACTTGGGTATAATAAAATTTCTTTTACATTTCTATATAACGGCCACGGTTTATTAAGCACTAATACACACGCATCGGCGGCTACAATTAACTTCATTGCAGACGTTAGCCTTAAGCCATCACAACCGACAAAGCGTTTTTCGTTTAAAAACCACGTAATATGTCGCTCTAACTTTTCTCTGTCAGCGTCGGTCATTTTTTTATAGATGGGCATGCAACGCAGTAAAATATCTTTTTGCTGTGAATTTAAAGCAAAGTCTTTATATTTACTGCGCCATAATCGGTTTTGAATTGATGGCCAACGCCAGAAAATCACCACAAAAAGAATTAAAACAACAATTAACAGTCCATTTATCATGGGGATTTCCTGAGCTAAGGTATGCTATATAAATATGTCCAGCACACGTGCTTTTCAAGCATATAAGGTTATGTATTTGAATATAAAGTAATTCACATCGCATTGCTTATAGATTACTTAACCTGAACTTTGGTTAAGAGATTTACTAATGTATTGGATCATGGTGATATTTAAATTTATTTTCTCTAGCCAGAGATTTTTAGTGAAAACAAGGTGAATTTACGCGTCAATAGCGGGCCTATTGCAAGTAAATTCAACGCAGTTAGCGCTAAAAATAGCTGCTTGAGATAGATTTATTATCCAGAGTTCAGGTTAATTACTGCTTGCACTGCCGTTAAATGACGTGTTTAAAGTTAACCTTTGCAAAAGGAGTCAAATGTACCCTGCAATGTGTTTATAAATTTCGCTACGTGCAAACCATCCATTAATGAGTGGTGTACATCGATAGCTAAAGGCATTGTACCTGTGTGTTTATCAAACTGACCAAATACAAATTTAGGAATGCCTAAACTCTCCCCTTCACTAAATGCATGCGAAAACGCACTAAAATTCAGCCACGGCAAAACAGATATATGAATTAAGTCGGCCTGCCCTTCTGTTTGGGCAAATGCATCAGAAAATAACGGCTGTTGTTTCGCTTTTTTGCTTACGTCACTTGCATGATTTGCAAACTCTTTAAAATCGCTTGCGCTATTAAAATAACTAAAAACAAACGTATCGTTTTCAGACAACTCAACCACACTTGCGCGAACACTGTTAAGTAGCCATGGCTTACTATCTATTATACGTAGCATTATTGAATCGTACTCATGGCACGCTTTTAAGGTGCAATATACATATGCTTGAAAAAAAGAAAATTGATTGGTTTTGCAATAGTCGTAAAGTGCTTGAGCATCTAAACGCACACACACATTAAAATAAGGCTGAGAAAAGTGTTTAAATAATTCAAAGTGTTGCTTTCTAGGCCAATTATCTAAATCGATAGGCTGCATGAGAGAAGTTGAGGGAGTCATAATTTGCCGCACAAAATTAAAAATAAAGTGTACCGCTGTTCAGTAACAATTGCATTAACTTACAGATAAACAAAAGGTGTGCAATTGCACACCCTTATATAAATTAGAACTTAGATCACAGACCGTTTTTAATGATCTCTTGCGCTAATTCGTCAGCAATTACATGCGTTGATTTTTGCTCTTTTTCGCTACGGGCAAAGATTTCAGTTAACGTATTAAAAATACCTTCAACATGTTTATTAGACGCTGCTGCACTGTAACCATCTGGCGCTGTTTCGTAATAAACATTAATAATACCACCGGCGTTAATTACGTAATCTGGTGCATATAAAATGCCTTTTTCACGAATAACTTCACCATGGCGAGATTCTGCCAGCTGATTATTAGCACAGCCTGCAATAATAGTCGCTTTTAAACGCGGTATAGTTAAATCGTTAATAGTTGCGCCTAGTGCACACGGTGCATAAACATCAACATCTAAGTCGTAAATGTCATCAATGCCAACCGCAGTTGCGCCAAAATCACTTACTACACGATCAATGGCAGCTTGGTTAATATCAGTTACAAACAACTCAGCGCCCGCATCATGTAAATGTTTACATAAACCATAAGCAACAGCACCTAGACCTTGAACAGCCACTTTCACACCTGCAAAATTTTGATGGCCACGTTGATGCTGTAGCGCTGCTTTAATTCCTAAAAAAGTACCGTATGCTGTAAATGGCGATGGGTTACCGCTTTTACCTTCAAGACCCAGTACGTAATTAGTTTCTTTATTCATAATAGCTACATCAGCACATGTGATGTTTACATCTTCTGCTGAGTAATAGCTGCCATTTAATCGCTCTAATTGACGACCAAATGCACGGAATAATTGCTCAGATTTAATTTCTTTCGCATTACCTATAATTACAGATTTACCGCCACCAAAGGGTAAGCGCGCAACTGCATTTTTATAAGTCATGCCCTTTGATAAACGTAGCACGTCATAAACAGCATCTTCGTCGTTTGCATAATCCCACATTCTACATCCGCCAACTGCAGGACCTAGGTTGGTATTATGTACAGCAATAATTGCTTTTAAACCCGACTCTTCATCAGAACAAAAAACCACTTGTTCATGGTTATCAAATTCAACTCGATTAAACACAGCCACTTAAAATACTCCGAAATAGTTAACCCGTGAGAGGGTATGCGCGCTGGAAATTGCCGAGACTTTATCACTTCATATACGTGTTCGCTATACTCACAGATGATAAAACCAATGAAAACATTAAGCTTAAATTAAATAACCTAATTAAAACTTTTATATAGATAAAAAATTTACAAAACCGTCATTTTTAAGTTTTAAATACTATAAATATAAGAACCACACCGACTTACGTTTACGTGAACGTAATACAATTGTTGCATGTAAAGTTTAATATACAAGTGCTACCTGGCCGCTACGTACCGCTGCCTATAGGTTTCCAGTAAAAAGTAAGCTTTTTCGCAAACTGGTCAGAGCTGTAAACTTGCTAATAACTCTATTTAAAAAACAAAAAAGCGAGCACTAGGCTCGCTTTTTAAAAATACAAAACGTACGTTATTTTAGCTTGCTATCAAGCTCTTCAATTTTAGCTTTCCAGATAGCAGGGCCTTGTGTATGCGCATTGGCGCCTACACTGTCTACTGCAACAGTCACTGGCATATCTTCTACTTCAAATTCGTAAATAGCTTCCATACCTAAATCTTCAAAAGCTACAACACGCGCTTTTTTAATCGCTTTAGATACTAAGTAAGCTGCGCCGCCTACAGCCATCAAATAAACAGATTTATGCTCTTTAATAGACTCAACCGTTGCAGGGCCACGTTCAGCTTTGCCAATCATGCCTACAATGCCTGTTTTTTCTAGCATCATATCGGTAAATTTATCCATGCGAGTGGCTGTTGTAGGGCCAGCAGGACCTACTGCTTCATCGCGTACCGCATCCACAGGGCCCACGTAATAAATAAATTTATTATCAAAGTCTACGCCCTCAGGTAAACCTTCACCTGAGTTGATCATATCTTGCAAACGTTTATGCGCTGCATCACGACCTGTTAAAATAGTGCCCGAAAGTAAAACGGTTTCACCCATTTTCCATTCTTGAACATCTTTTTTAGTCAGTGTATTTAAATCAACACGACGTGTGCCTTCGCCCACTTCAAATGTTACTTGTGGCCAATCTTCTAGTTTAGGTGCTTTTAAATTAGCAGGGCCAGAACCGTCAAGCGTAAAATGTACATGGCGAGTTGCCGCACAATTTGGGATCATTACTACAGGTTTTGAAGCTGCATGCGTTGGTGCTGTTTTAATTTTAACATCAACAACCGTTGTTAAACCGCCTAAACCTTGTGCACCAATACCTAATTTATTAGCACGGTCAAAAATTTCTAAACGCAGTTTTTCTTCAGTTGTTTCTGCGCCGCGTTCTATTAACTCGTGAATATCAACCGGATCCATTAACGACTCTTTAGCCATTACTGCTGCTTTTTCAGCCGTACCACCAATACCTATACCTAGCATGCCTGGCGGACACCAACCAGCACCCATTGTTGGTAGTGTTTTTTCTACCCATGCAGCAACATCATCTGACGGGTTTAACATAACCATTTTACTTTTGTTTTCAGAGCCGCCGCCTTTAGCCGCAACCATTACTTCTACTTTTCCACCCGCTACTAAATCAATATGCACAACCGAAGGCGTATTATCTTTAGTATTTTTACGCGTACCAGCAGGGTCTGCAACAATAGATGCACGTAAAGGGTTATCTGGATTCAAATATGCACGACGAGTACCTTCATCAACCATTTGTTGAACGGTTAAATCTGTTTTATCCCACTTAACATCCATACCTACTTTAACAAAACAGGTAATAATACCGGTGTCTTGGCAAAGTGGACGCTTGCCTTCAGCCGACATGCGTGAGTTAATTAAAATTTGTGCAATGGCGTCTTTAGCCGCTTTACTTTGTTCTTTGTTGTACGCTTTTTCGAGTGCTTGAACAAAATCAAGTGGGTGATAGAACGAAATATATTGCAATGCATCTTCAATGCTATCAATAAAGTCTTGCTGACAAATTGTACTCATAGTGGTTCCTTAAGTTACCGTTACGCGTTGTCGCGTAATCTAAATCAAACCGGTGACGGTGGTTTGCACTGTTTTTTGCAGCTTAGTGCTGCCAAAAAATTTGACTTATGATACCCTCCCAGCCCGTTTCGAGCCAGTTCTTAAAGGGGCAGTAAATGCTAAACAATAAAAAAAATTGTATTAAATTAGGCATAACACAAAACTGCATTGACGTTTTTGCGCATTTTTCACATTTGCCTTATGCAATTCTATTAGATTCTGCAAATAGTAATCATATAAACAGCCGTTTTGATATTGTTGCTATTGAGCCGCAAAGTACCCTTGAAGTAAAAAATAATAAAAGCTTTTTAAATAATATAGAAAGTAGTGATAACTGCTTTGAAATTATGAATAATGAGCTTTCGCATCTTGCTAAAACAAAAGCCGATTACGATTTACCCTTTAACGGCGGCTGGCTTGGCTACTTTGGCTACGACTTAGGGCGTACAATTGAAAACATCCCCACTCGTGCTATTGAAGATATTAATCTTCCCCAAATGGCTATTGGCCTTTACTTAGATGCCCTTATTTACGACAAGCAGCAACAAAGCTGGTTTTATGTATCGCAGCCAAACACCGATCGATTAGCGCTTTATGAGCAATACTTAAATACACACGCTAACTCCCAAGTTAATACGCAGTCCTTTGCCCTAAACAGCGACTGGCAATCAAATATGAGCGAAACGCAATACGCTGCAAAGTTTGCCCAAATTGAGGAGTATCTAAAAAGTGGCGATTGTTACCAAATTAATTTAGCGCAGCGCTTTAACGCTCAGTTTGAAGGCTCCCCTTGGGCGGCTTATATTAAATTGCGTGAGGCAAATAAAGCGCCATTTTCGAGCTTTATAAATCACCCTCAAGGGGCAATTTTATCAATTTCCCCTGAGCGCTTTATATCTGTAAATAATAACGTTGTAGAAACCAAACCTATTAAAGGCACTCTGCCGCGAAAAGCGGATGCGCTGGAGGATCAACGCCAAGCCCAAATACTCGCAGCATCAGCTAAAGATCGCGCTGAAAACGTAATGATTGTTGATTTACTGCGTAACGACTTAGGCAAAGTGGCAAAACCTGGCAGCGTCCACGTCCCTTCCCTTTTTGCTATTGAAAGCTTTCCGGCAGTGCATCATTTAGTAAGCACGGTAACCTCAGAACTTGATGAAGGCAAAACAGCGGTCGATCAGTTAAAAGCGGCTTTTCCGGGTGGCTCAATCACCGGTGCGCCCAAAATTAGAGCGATGGAAATAATTGAAGAACTAGAACCACATCGCCGCAGCATTTATTGTGGTTCAATTGGTTATTTAAGTGCATGTGGAAATATGGATACGAGTATCACTATTCGTACCTTGGTGTGCCACAAAGCGCAAATTTACTGCTGGGCAGGCGGCGGAATAGTAGCTGATTCTAAAGTCGAATTGGAATATCAAGAAACTTACGATAAAGTAAATAAAATCCTCCCTTTATTAAAACAGTAGGTCGCTTTGAATAGTGAACACATTATGGCGCGGTTTCTGTTAAGCCCTACAGCTGCGCCAAACCAGTTAAAAGACACGCGTAAAAAACGTGCTAGCGCTGTTATGCTGCCAATTATTGATATAGATAATCATGCACATATCTTACTGTGTAAACGCCCTACTTATTTACACCATCACCCTGGGGAGATTTGTTTGCCCGGAGGTAAGTTTGAAGTAAGCGACATTACCCTTCGCGCCACAGCCCTTCGCGAACTAAAAGAAGAGCTAAATATTGCCCAAAACAACGTTAATGTATTAGGTCACTTACCTGAGTATTCAACATTAACGGGTTTTAGTATTAGCCCCTATGTGGGTTTACTTAATAAAGGCACCACCTGGGAAAATGACTATAATGAAGTACAAGCGAGCTTTTTACTCTCGGTCACTGAGTTAAATAACGAAGCTAATTGGCAACCCTTACCTTTTCAACGATTTGGGAAAACGGTTATTTTGCAAGGTTTTAAAACGCCACATGGTTTACTTTGGGGTGCGACTGCAAGCATTATAAAAAACTTTACAAAACAACTCGCCTTACCAGTTTAAATCTTCGTTATTAGTAGTTACACAATCACAATTCCACGTTATCATGCTCGACCGTTCAAAGAGCAGCTTCGTGCTGATAAAACAAAGTAGAGACACACACATTATGATCAGTGCATTTGATATGTTTAGCATTGGTATTGGCCCTTCGTCATCACACACCGTTGGCCCAATGCGCGCATCACGCTTATTTGTTAATGACCTACAAGAACAACAATTATTAGCAAATGTGACCGATATTAAAGTAGAGCTTTATGGCTCTTTGGGTCAAACAGGTGTTGGCCATGGCTCGGGTAAAGCCGTAATTCTTGGTTTAGCCGGTTATGACCCTGAAACTATAGATGCCGATTTAGTCGACGACATTTTAGCGACCATCGAACAAGATCAGGTTATTTATCTAAACAAAACACACAAAGCTAAGTTTCCAAAACAAGGCGCTATTGTTTTTCATCGTCGCAAAACGCTGCCTAAGCACTCTAATGCAATGGAAATTATCGCCTCAAACAACGGCGAAAAAGTTTACAGCAAAGTATATTACTCTATTGGCGGTGGCTTTATTGTTACTGATGAAGAGTTTGAAAACGAAAAACAAGCAGCCCTTGATATTAGAGAAGAAAACCCAGCTCCTTTTCCTTTCAGTAGCGCAAAAGAGCTACTAGAGATGTGTAAAGAGTCAGGGCTTAGTGTTTCAAGCTTAATGATGAAGAACGAAAAAACACTACGCACTGAAGATGAAATAAAAGACACGCTGTTTCATATCTGGAAAGTAATGATGGCCTGTATTGACCGTGGTATGCGTACCGAAGGTATCCTACCTGGCGGCTTAAAAGTAAAGCGCCGAGCGCCTAGCTTATACTTAAAACTAAATATAGAGGTCAGTAACGACCCACTTCGTGCAATGGACTGGGTTGATTTATTTGCCCTTGCCGTAAACGAAGAAAATGCGGCAGGTGGCCGTGTAGTTACCGCACCAACTAATGGTGCTGCGGGTATTTTACCGGCTGTGCTTATGTACTATCACACATTTGTGAAAGAAGTAGACCGCGATATAGCCACACGTTATTTATTAACGGCTGCTGCTATTGGTATTTTATATAAAAAGAATGCCTCTATATCGGGTGCTGAAGTAGGTTGCCAAGGTGAAGTTGGCGTTGCGTGCTCTATGGCTGCAGGCGCATTAACAGAAATTGTTGGTGGCAATGTTGTGCAAGTAGAGAACGCAGCAGAAATTGGTATGGAACATAATTTAGGCCTCACGTGCGACCCTGTTGGTGGCTTAGTACAAGTACCGTGTATTGAACGTAATGCAATGGGCGCGATTAAAGCAATTAATGCCTCACGTTTAGCTATTCGTGGTAGTGGCGAGCAAAAGGTATCACTTGATAAAGTGATTAAAACCATGCTTGAAACCGGCAACGATATGAAAACCAAATACAAAGAAACCGCTCGCGGTGGATTAGCAGTTAATATTATCGAATGTTAATCAGCTCGCTATAAAGAGAAAAAGCTGCCTATTTTAAAATAGGCAGCTTTTTTATTGTTCGTTCAATGCAATCACCTTATTTAACGGGTAACTCTATATCTGCAAATAACTTATCTACGTCATCTTGGTTACGTAACAAGCTTGCTCGCTCTACGCGCTCTTTAGTTAAGTGCGGTGCAAAACGTTCAATAAAATCATACATGTAAGTACGTAAAAAGCTGCCCTTTCTAAAACCAATTTTGGTCGTGCTTGCTTCAAATAAGTGGCTTGCATCAATACACACTAAATCGGTATCGCTCACTTGATCTATCGCCATTGAAGCGACAACACCAACTCCTAAACCCAGTCGTACGTATGTTTTTATAACATCAGCATCGGTTGCAGTAAATACAATGTGTGGCTCAAGTCCGTGTGCGCTAAATGCTTTATCTAACTCTGAGCGGCCCGTAAAACCAAATACATATGTAATGAGTGGATATTGGGCAATGTCAGCAACAGTTAAACTATTTGCCTTTTTAGCGAGCGGATGGTCTTTAGCAACAACAATACTGCGATTCCAATGATAACAAGGCAACATAACTAAATCTGAATACAAATGCAGTGCTTCTGTTGCAATAGCAAAGTCGGCATCACCGCGTGCTGCAGCATCCGATATTTGCTGTGGAGTACCTTGGTGCATATGAAGCGATACCGCAGGGTATTTTTTCATAAACCCTTGAATAACGTTAGGCAAAGCATAACGGGCTTGGGTATGTGTTGTGGCAATATTTAACTTACCTTGATCAGGTAACGTATGCTCATTAGCAACGGCTTTAATACCTTCTACTTTGGAGAGTATTTCACGAGAAATATTAATTATATCTTCGCCAGCACCGGTTACATGCGTTAAATGTTTACCACTGCGACCAAAAATTTGTACACCCAACTCATCTTCTAACATGCGTACTTGTTTAGAAATTCCTGGCTGCGAGGTAAATAAACTCTCAGCAGTCGCTGAAACATTTAATTTATGATTTTGTACTTCTACGATGTATCTGAGTTGTTGTAATTTCATGGCTGCAAATTTTAACGTTATTATTCATATTATTTATAAAGGCAATACCGCTTAAAACCAAGTGTTATTTACGTAAAATATCACTTTAGGTCTTTAGGTGTGCAATTATCTGATTAGAGCTCAAGGCTAGCATAATAAATATGCTTGAGGTAGCGATGTTTATTCAGCTTTAGTTTATAAGCCCTTAGGGTGACTACGGTTTATAAAGAGCTCAACCTATCAATTTTTTGGTGTATTTTTTAAGTTAATCGGCGCAAAGCTACCCTGTTAACGTATATTTAATGTAAGATTAAATAATTAGGTTATATGTCCGAGAATTACACCATGATCGTTTCTATTATAATAGTGCTTATAGTTGCATTGATTGTGATTGCACTTTGGGTAAGTGCTGTACAACAACACAAAGAAAAACAAGAAGCGGAACGCCGCAAAGAGCTAACAAAACAAAAAGCTATAATAGAAGAAACAGAAGAAGCACTAATGAATAGTGCCAATATACCTCTTTCTGAAAATATAATCCGTGTATTGCAACGCCGTATTTACGAAGCATTAAATACAATGGTTAATAACTCGCAAACATCTAAAGCACTTAAAAGCCGCTTAAGTGAAGCGAAAACGCACTTATCTAATCCCGTTCAAGATAATAGCAGTGAAGCTTTAACGCTACCGAGTAATGACAAGCAACTTGTAGGCTTAATTCAGGGCATTAAAAAATTACGCTCAATTTTACGCTCTGAACACAGTAAAGGTCGTATTGACAGCCAAGTTTTTGTTTTAGAAGATAAACGTCTTGAAAAACTACAACTGCGTATTAATATTGAAAGCCAAATAAAACGTGGCTTATCTGCCCGCTCAGCAAGTATGGTTGGCTCTGCAAGACAGTATTTTGAAAAAGCACAGGCAACGCTCAATGCAGTTACATACACCGATGAATATGTAACAACAAAACGCCAAGAAGTTGAAGGTTACTTAGAAGCAATTAGTGTTGAACTAAGAGCTTCTAATGCAAGCGCACTTAAAAAGAAAACAGAAGAAGAGCAAGACGACTTAGATATATTGTTTGCTCCTAAAAAGAAATGGTAATTCTTTTATAAAAGCATTAAAAAAGCCTGCACAAATTAAATTTATGCAGGCTTTTTTGTCTATTTGTTAGTCATTAAGACAAAAATGCAAACTTGAAAACAAACAAGGCTGTCAATATCCAAACACTAATACTGATTTGATCTTGCTTACCACACAAAACTTTAACCGCCGTATAAGATATAAAACCAAGTGCAATACCGTGCGCAATCGAAAACGTTAATGGTGTCATTAGTAATACTACAGTAACAGGAATTGCATCGGTCATATCATCCCAATTTACAAACTTTAAATTTTGTAGCATCAGTACAGCGACATATAAAATAGCACCTGCCGTAGCATAAGCCGGTACCATTTGTGCAAGCGGTGCAAAAAACATCATTAGTAAAAAGCAAATACCTACAACTACAGCCGTTAAGCCAGTACGTCCGCCAACAGATACACCAGCAACCGATTCTATATACGATGTAGTCGTAGACGTGCCTAGCATCGCACCTGCAATTGTTGCTGAGCTGTCAGCACTTAGTGCGCGTCCTAAACGAGGCATGTTACCTTTTTCATCAGCTAAACCAGCTTTTTGAGTGACTGCAACTAATGTACCCGAAGTATCAAAAAGATCGACAAACAAGAATGCAAAAATAACACTCATCATTGATATATCAAAAGCGGCGGCAAAATCTAATTGCATAAAAGTAGGCATTATTGATGGTGGCATAGCCATAACACCGTGATATTCAACTAGCCCTAAACTTAGTGCAATGCCTGTCACTAATAAAATACTAATAAGTACACCGCTTTTAAAATCGCGGTATAAAAGCGCTGCAATTACAAAAAAGCTTAATATAGCTAATAATGGGCCTGGGGAAGTAATGTCGCCCAATTGCACTAGTGTTGCTGGGCTTGAGACAATAATACCTGCATTTTTAAGGGCAATTAAGGCTAAAAAAGCACCTATACCTGTTGCGATAGCTCGCTTGAGCACCAGAGGTATGGCATTAATAATCCATTCTCTGACTTTAAATAAGCTTAAAAATAAAAATATACAACCCGACATAAAAACAGCCCCTAATGCGGCTTGCCAGGTATAACCCATTCCTAATACGACGCCATACGTAAAAAAGGCATTTAGTCCCATGCCAGGCGCTAATGCTAATGGATAATTAGCCCACAAACCCATTATAAAACAGCCTATCGCAGCTGCTATACAGGTAGCTACAAATGCAGCCCCTTGGTCCATCCCTGCCTCAGCAAGCATAGCCGGGTTTACAAATACAATGTATACCATAGTGATAAAGGTCGTTAGGCCAGCAACGCATTCGCGTTTAACCGTTGAGTTATTTTCGCTGAGTTTAAATAAGGCTTCAAACATAATAAACTTGTGATAGTAAAAAGTGACGAGATTTTAACATAAAAATTATCTTTTACAGGACATTTTACCTTGCTATATACTAAACTGTTAAAGTAGTTAAAATAATAAATGAACCAATATGCTTAAAACAACACCTTGTGAGCAAGACTTAGAGCAACAGCTAGACAACATTTTAGGTTTTGTTACTCAACCAGAAAGCAGCCCCGCGCCCATTGATAATAAAAAAGATGAGCAAAGTACTATTAATAAAGCCCTATATTATTTAAAAAATAATCAAGCTCCATTGGCTGCAAAATGGATGCGCCTTGCTGCAATGGCAGGAAACCATAGAGCACAGTTTTATTTAGGTTTATTTTTTGTAAAAGGTGAAGGCGTGCCACAAAGTGTATTTCATGCTGTAGCTTGGTTGAGCTTAGCGAGTAGCCAAGGATACGCACCTGCCACTGCAGCGGTTACAGATATACGCAAACATATCGAAACTAAGCGATTTAAAGATGCTCAATGTTATGCAGCAAGTTTGTACGAACAAATTCACCAACTCCAGTTTTCTCATATGATCCCTCGCACGAGTGAAGACACATAAACCAACTAAGTTATAAGTACTGTATACAGTGTTGAAAAATACTGTATATAGTTACAAAGATACTCCTACTCAGTATAAAACCCACAAATTAAAACATTACTCAAAAATTTATTTTTGAAATACTTTCTCAAAAACAAACCTATAACAAGTTGATTAATAAAGAATTATAGATTTAAAAATAAAAAACAATGATCAAAGGCTGAATAACTGTACAAATAAATAGCATAAAATGCTTGCACGAAAGCACTGTATAAACTACTGTATATGAATACTGTATAAAAACCCAGTGAGTGAAATTATGTTACAGCCTATTACCGTAAGAACAGTTAAAAGTTACCAACAAGACGAGCAAAGCGATTGCGTAAATTTGATCCAAATTGAAGATGAAATTTCAGCGACCTTTGAGCTTTTAAAAGTATTACACCAATACAATAGCTCTAATGCATGGACGTTACTAATTGCGCCAGATCATGTACCTAGCAAAGCTTTACTTGACTCATGCTCTATTGATACAAGCAAATTACTTGTTATTAGACAGAAGCACCTAGTAAATTTAGAGTATGTATTAAATTCTGCGTTACATAATGGAAACTTTGCAGCGGTAATTACCTGGACCGATATAGTTAATAACCAACTACTTACAAATCTATCGTTCGATTTAAGTAAAACGAATACAAAACTATACTGTTTTACTAAAAACGCTCAAACAACAGAGATACCACTCGCTCAATAAGCTTGTTAAACTAATGTTTTAGATTCTGTATTATTATTATGACTTCACTCAATACCACATTATGTTTTTGCAGCAGTGGGCACAATTATGCCGATTGCTGCGAGCCGCTTCACTTATCTGTAAAGCAAGCTGACACTCCTGAACAACTTATGCGCTCACGATTCAGCGCTTATGTTATTAAAAATGCAAAATATGTTTATCAAACCTACGCAAAAGAAAAACAAGCTGAGAATCCGGTTAAAGAAATCAATGATTTTGCTAACAGCTGTCGATTTATAAATCTTGATTTAATTGACTCAAGCCATGATGGCGATACTGGAACTGTAGAATTTAAAGCCCAATATTTTTATCAAAACTTATTTTGTGAGCTTCATGAAAAATCGCAGTTTATTAAAGAAAACACTCAATGGCGTTATTTAGATGGCACTATATATCCTGTTGAAGATATTAAAGTAGGCAGAAATGATAACTGCCCATGCGGTAGCAATAAAAAGTACAAAAAATGTCATAGCATGTAATAAATAATCTTATTTAATATTTATCACCTAAAAGGTGTTTTTAAGTGGCAGAGTGATTTATTAGCTAACTAAACTTAAAAACACACTTTGTTACGCCCTTGCATTTTAGACTCATACATTTTTTCATCTGCGATCTGCAACGTGTTTTTGTTATTTACGTATGGTTGTAGGGTTGCACCGCCAATACTAATAGTCACAAAATCATATTCTGAATATTTGTGTAATATTCCTAAATCGGCCACATTCTGTTTAATTTTATCAGCAACACAAATTGCACCTTCAGTGCTTGTATGCGGTAGAACAACTACAAACTCTTCGCCGCCATAACGCGCAACAAAATCGGTTGGCCTTTGCAAACTATTAGTAATAGTTTGTGCTACTAGGTTTAACACCGTATCCCCCTGCACATGACCATAGATATCATTGTATTGCTTAAAATAATCTATATCGATGAGTAATAATGCATAGTCAACTTTTTCTCGTAAGGCGCTTCGTTCCATTTTAGAAAAATGTGCATCAAAATAACGGCGATTGAATACTTTAGTTAAATCATCTAAAAATACTTTTTGATTGAGTAAGTCGTGTTGTAATTTTAACGTTATATGGGCACGAACCCTTCTAAATAGTGTTTCTTTTACAATCGGCTTTTTAATAAAATCAACAGCTCCGGCTTCCCAACACTCTTCTTCTTCGTTTTCAAAGGATGTAACAAAAATAACTGGGATATCCTGTGTTTCAGTATTATTTTTTAATTTTAAACATGTATCAATACCACTCATTCCACCCATACTAATATCGAGTAGGACTATATCGGGTACATTTACATTACAAATTTCAATTGCTTCTTCACCACTTCCAGCTGTTGTCACATTAAAATGCTCAGATAATATTTTTTTTAATACGATTAAGCTTAATAACTGATCGTCAACTATAAGTACTTTAGAATTCTTTAAACTTAGTTTTAATTGATGGTCAGAGTAATTTATTGGCATAGTAAAAATGTTTTGTTTTTTTAATTAAAAACAGCCTATAGCATCACATTTTGTTATGCAAATGTTAATTAAGAGGGATTCTACTTATTGGTTATTAATAAAAATGCTTTTTAGTAAATCTTTATTGCATAAAAACAAAAAATGAGCCACTTGGGCTCATTTTATAACTTTGAATACTTAATTTAGTTAAGTATTATTCGTCATCATCTAAATCTAATTGCTGACGTTGAGCAGGTCGAGCTAAAATCTCTACATAGAAAGAGGTCAAACCTTGCTTTTCAATTTCGCCAATTTGGTTACTTAATTCAGCAACGTGCACAACTTGCGCATCTTCAGCTGTGTTACCAAACTTACAGTCAAATGCCCAATAGTCAGCATCTTCAGGTAGCGTTTTATTACGCTCTCTTTTCAAATATTTTTTCACTTCGTGCTTTGCAGCATCAACCATACGAGGGTATTTGATTTTCTCGTGATTTAGCGTGAATGTTTTCTTCATTACGTTCCTAATTACCTTGGTTTAATGATAATGGCATTTCATGTCATACCATTTGACGCCATTATAGCAATTGCATTTAATTTTTGGATGCTTTTTTTTCATTAAATCAATTATTAGCAAATATATAAAGCAGACCCGTTATAAAGCATATATTAACTGATGATTATTACAATCATATATCACACCGCAATAAGCTGAAGTGGTTGATGTATTGCATCACTATTAAGGCTGTCGTAAAAAGCAGCTGCATTTATAGGGGGATTCGCTAGTTGTGTTTGTTCGCTTTTAATTCTTCTTCTGACAGCAAGCTCACAGTTATCTATTATATTAAGTGGAATATGCTTATCATCATTTCTAATCGCAAGTGGTTCAGGGCTTAAGCACTGTCTTAGCTTAATACTTGTCATACCGCAGCGCTCCCCTTCTTGAGATATTAATGATGCATTAAACTGTCCAACCAACATATTGTATTCATCAGGGGCTAAAAGTTGCTTTGGACCTGCGCCAAATTGCTTTCTTAATGCCTCTTCTTCTATAACTAAATTATCTATTTCAGTTTTTGGTAAATGAAATTGGCTAAAGTCGAGTGCGTCATGTGACAGCATCGCTAATAATAGAGAAAATTCGCCACGGCGATTTTCATGCACACTATTATTGAGCCTACTGTTTAACTGACTCTCTGTGATTAACAAATCATCTATTTGCATAGTCTTTAGTCGATTGTGGTAACTGATAGATATTTATCGGCTTTATTTCAATTTTCTTTAGCTTTTTTCTTTACTTAAATACGCAATTTGCTATTATCAGCGCCGTTGCATTGGAGGGGTTCCCGAGCGGCCAAAGGGATCAGACTGTAAATCTGACGGCTCAGCCTTCGCTGGTTCGAATCCAGCTCCCTCCACCACTTTTCTTACCGCTAAGTTAAGTGGGGCCAAATGTAACAAAAATAGTGTGGAGGGGTTCCCGAGCGGCCAAAGGGATCAGACTGTAAATCTGACGGCTCAGCCTTCGCTGGTTCGAATCCAGCTCCCTCCACCACTTCTTTTTTTATTCCTTTATTCCTATATTCCTATCTTCCTATATTCCTATATTCCATTATTCAGGTTAACTTCAAAATACCCATTGTAAACTCATGCTGTTTTTCTTTAGCCATGTTGATGATGCTTTATAATTAGGAAAAAAACGCTCAACGTGTTGCCAAAAAGCTTTACTGTGGTTTAAGTGACGTAAATGCGCTAACTCGTGGACAATCACATAATCAATAGCATGATAAGGCGCTCCAATTAAATGCAAATTAAATGTTAGCTCTCGCTTACTGTTACAACTTCCCCATTTTCGCTTATAAATAGCTACTTTTAGACTCGTAGGTAACTCTTCACCCATTTGTGCGCAGAAGTACGCTAAACGCATTTCTATATATGCAGTTAGTTGCTCTTTTAAATATTCTTCAAGAAGTTGCTGATATTTTTGCGAAGTATTTTTAACGCGCGAAGAGTGCGTAATAAGCAAGCTGTCGTTACTGTTTATTACTTCGGACTTAGTACCTTGCTTAAATTCTATGTTTTCAATGCTATCAAAGATTAAAATTTGTTTGTCTTTGAGCGGGTTCTGTCTGTTATCAGCAATATTGTGCTGTTTAGTTAATTGAGCATTTACCCACACCTGCTTATCAAAAAGCCATTCTTGAATGTGTTTATTACTAACAAACTGAGGGGCATATACAGTCACCTTCTTGTTATGTACTTTAATGGCAACCGTTTTACGTTTTATACTTTTCTTTAACTGATATTCAAACACTTTCATACTCATTAATGATATTGCTACGAGAAAATTCACCAGCAACTAATAAAACCAAATAAAGTGTAATTTTCGCTTAGTTAAGCCAATTCATTATTTTCTTAAGGTTACTCGATAGAAACTTAAATATGACCATATAAATCTAACTTAGTCCTGTGTCAGGCAATACATTAGAATAAAAAACACCAACTAAAAAACTAATCCCTGATAAATAAAAGAAAACTAAAAGTAATAAATTCGTTATTTTATTCACTTCATTGAATTAACGGTTTATTTATTAATTAATTAGATTAAACTTGATAAATAAAGATTATATTTTGAGCCATTATGTTATCAGCTTTTTTTATCACAGACCAAGATCCTAGCTTAATCATTAATGGCGTTTACGATCCTCTATTAGTTTCAATGTCATTGCTGATTGCTATTTTTGCAGCCTTTTTCACCATTCGACTTATAGATCTCGCAAAAGAAACTCAATTTCCCAGCTACCAACGTTTAGCAAATGTGACCGCTGCTACTGTTTTTTCGGCTGGTATTTGGAGTATGCACTTTATTGGTATGCTTGCCTTTTCACTGTGTACTAATATTGATTATGATCCAACAATCACTCTCCTTTCTTTTATACCAGCATTTATAGCATGTCAGTACGCTGTATCAATGCTAGTAAATAGTAAAGGGAATCTAAAAGTATTGTCGATTTGCTCTGTGTTACTAGGAGCCGGCATTGGCACTATGCATTATAGCGGCATGGCTGCAATGGACCTTGCTCCTTTACTTAGATATGATCCATTGATTTTTGCGTTATCAATCATTGTTGCTGTAGCCCTCTCCTTTATAGCCCTTTACAGTCGCTTTAATCTTGAGCGTTTTTTACCCTCTTTATCACCTCTTCAAAATAACTCAATTAGCGCTGTTATTTTAGGGTGTGCTGTTGCTGGTATGCACTACATGGGTATGGCCGCTACACGTTTTGTAGCTACATCGCCACTAATCTATGATGATGCTAATGCAACCGCAGGACTAACTTTTATCGCCATTGCAGTCGCCACAGCAACTATCGCGATTACAAGCGTGGTTGGTGTAATAAATGGTATGGTTCGCTATCGCATGCTACTTGAGGAGAAGTCGGCAAAAGAATCCCGTCTAAATGCTATTTTAGGCACCGCTATAGATGGCATTGTTACCATTGACCATACTGGTATTATTTTAAGTTTTAATGAAGCTGCAAGTAAAATTTTTGGCTGGCAAGAAAACCAAGTTCAAGGCAAAAACGTAAAAATGCTGATGGACGATAACATTGCCAAGCACCACGACGAATACCTCTTAAACGCTCACAATGTTGATCTAGGTAAAATAATAGGCATAAACCGTGATGTATATGCAAAACACATGAACGGACATGTTTTTCCTATTCGCTTAGGTATAGGCGAAGTAAATCAGCCGGGCCATAACCCTTTATATGTTGGCTTTATTACCGACTTGACCGAACAACGCGCTTTGCAACAAAGTTTAGAAGAGAAAGAACAAAAATACCGCTCTCTTATCGATAACATGCCCGGAGTCGCGTTTAGATGCAAGTTTGATGACAACTGGACTATGTTATTTATTAGTCCAAATATAATTGAGCTTACAGGGTATAACCCAAATGAGTTTACAGAGCATTGTATCGAGTTTAATGACTTGGTCTTGAAATCAGACCAAAAACAAATAGTTGATGAAGTCACTAAAGCTGTTGATGCAAAGTCTCAATATTCTATTGAATACCGAATTAGACATAGAAATGGCAAAATTTTGTGGTTGTTAGATAAAGGGAGTATCGACTTTGATGCTCAAGGCAACCCAAAGTGGATTGATGGTGTTTTAGTCGATATTACTGAACGCAAAGAATATGAAGAAAAACTAGAGCAAGCTAAATTTAAAGCTGAAGAAGCTGCTCATGCAAAGCAATCTTTTATGGCTAATATGAGCCATGAAATACGCACCCCAATGAATTCTATAATAGGTTTTAGCGATCTATTAATGGATACCCCACTTGATCAAGAACAACAAAAGCACTTGGTTACCGTAAATAATGCAGCGCGTTCATTGCTAAGATTGTTAAATGAAATTCTCGATTCTGCAAAACTAGAACGCGGTAAGCTCACCATTGAGCCAGCCCACTTTAGCTTAAAACCAGTGATAGACAGTATTATTTCTACTTTTTGGTTAGAGGCTAAAAAGAAAGATTTAGAACTTAAACTCCATATTAAAGAATCAGTAAGTTCTACGTACTACGGTGACCCAGATCGACTCAGACAAGTACTCACTAATCTAATTGGTAACGCGATTAAATTCACCGAAGAAGGCTCTGTTACGGTCACCGTTGGCATGACACAAAATCAGCATCTGTTTTTTGAAGTGCAAGATACCGGAATTGGTATTGCAAAAGATCGTATTCAAGCTGTATTTCAACCTTTTGAACAAGCCGATGGCACTACTACCCGCCGCTTTGGTGGTACAGGCCTTGGTACAACTATAAGTAAACAACTTGTAGAGCTTATGGGCGGAACAATAAACTTAGTAAGTGAGCTAGGTAAAGGCACCTGTTTTTACTTTTCATTGCCGCTTACTTTAGGTGACGAATCTAAAATTGATTATTTTGATGGTCTACACACCCAACTGCCTGCACTTAGAGTGCTAGTAGTTGATGATATAGAGCAAAATACAGAACTACTGTCTTTGCTTCTGTCACGCGATCAGCATTCAGTTACCAAAGCGTCAAACGGACTTGAAGCGATTAAAGTATTTGAAGAGCAATACTTTGATGTCATCTTAATGGATATACATATGCCATTGTGTGATGGCATACAAGCAGCACAAAAAATAAGAGCAATAGAAAACCAAAGGCAGCTTAAGTACACGCCAATTATCGCGCTCACAGCAAGCGTATTACAGCAAGATAAGCTTACGGCTAAAAAAGCAGGCATGAATGGCTTTGCCAATAAACCCGTCGATATAAATCAGCTTAACCAAGAAATAGCGCAAGTGCTGGGGCTTGGTATTGCAAAAGAAATGGTTATATCGCAAAGCGATCCTAAAGCGCAGCATATAGATTTTGAAAAAGGATTAGCACTTTGGGGTTCTAAGTGTAAGCAACTTACAGAGATTACTAAGTTTGTTAGTGATAGTGATAAGCGGTTTGAGAGATTATTTAATGATAAATTATCAAACATAAAAGATGTCGATAGCCTCATTCACACACTCAAAGGTGTTGCTGGTAACTTAGGGCTAACAACGTTAATGAAGTTATTAACCGATTTAGAGCACAAGCAAAGTGATGCTAAAGTTATTAGTCTTTTAGACGATATCAAAAACGAACTACTTATTATAACGCAACTGCTGTCATCAAATACTTGCGATGAGCCAAATAGCAAGCCTGAGGATAATAGCTCAGACACTCTATCAATAGATGAGATTAAGCAATTGTGTGAAACACTTCATCAAGATGCGCAAAACGCAGAATTAAATGATGAACTACTCGCAAAGTTGCAACGCGGCGCACCTTCTACCTTTCAAAATGAAGTTGATGATATAGCCGAAGCCTTTGATGAATTTGATTTTGATAAAGCACACGTAATACTAGAAACCTTAATTGAAAAACTAACAAACAATGAGTATTAATTAATGGATTTTACGACAGATAGGCCACGGGTATTAATTGTTGACGATGAGCCTGCAAATCTAAAAGTAATGCGCGAAGTGTTAGGTAATCAATATCGTATGTCGTTTGCTAAATCGGGTGATGCCGCACTAGCACTACTTGAAAAAGAGCTACCTAAGCTAATTTTGCTCGACATAATGATGCCAGATATGAATGGCTTTGAAGTGTGCCAAATAGTTAAGAGAAATCCTAAAACATCACACATCCCAATTATTTTTGTAACTGCGCTTGGCGATGAAAGCGATGAATACAAAGGTTTTGAGTTAGGCGCAGTAGATTATATTACTAAACCAATAAGCCCTGCCATTGTAAGAGCAAGGGTTAATACTCACTTGTCGCTAGTACAAGCAGAGCAATTAAAGCAAGCTCATGTAGATTTAGTAGAACGTCTAGGCCGTGCAGCGGAATATAAAGACACCGACACGGGTGAACATATAGTGCGCATGAGCCAATACAGTAAAGTATTAGCGTTAGCACTAGGTATGGATGAACAACGAGCAGAACTTTTACGTCAAGCCGCCCCAATGCACGATGTAGGAAAAATAGGTATCCCTGACGCTATCCTACTCAAACCTGGAAAGTTAACCTCTGAAGAGTTTGATCATATGAAAGAACACGCCACCATTGGCGCGCAAATTTTAGCAAACTCATCATCTCCTTTACTACAACTTGCGCATACACTTGCAATTGAACACCACGAAAAATGGGATGGCTCAGGCTATCCTAACGGGATCAAAGGCGAAGAAATATCAGTTGAAGGTAGAATTGTTGCTATAGCTGACGTATTTGATGCACTTACCTCAAAACGCCCTTACAAAGAGGCTTGGAGCGTAGAGAAAACAGTTTTGCATATGCAAGAGCAAGCAGGAACTCATTTCGATCCCGCTCTAATCGAGCTATTAGTAAAAAACTTAGACGATATTATTGCTATAAAAAATGCAAATCAAGAAAGCTAATTCTTTTTAGCACTGTGAGAGCCAAGCTCAACATTTGGGTAACAAGATTTTATATAACGATAGTCATGTGACGTAATTTCATGGCTATTGCCACTTTCATCTTTAAAGTACATAGAAAACGTTACACCATGATCTGCTAAAACTACTTTTATATTTAAACTCTCAAGATGAATACGCCATTGAATAAATTGATCCCCTGAGGCTAAAAATGCAATCCCTTTACTGCGCCCCTCTCCTTCAAACAATGCTAAACGAGTGGTTGAACAAGCATCTTTAAGCGTTAAAGGGCCTCGCCCATGCTCATTCCAAAAGGCAAGCTCTGGCACTACGCTAAAACCTAAAACCTGTTCATACCACTTAACGGCATTAGCTAAGTTATCAACATTTAAATGGCAATGATCAATGCCTGATAATTTCGGTATGCTTGTATTATTCACGTTTCTCACCAATTTCTGACTTTAATTGCTCTAAAAACTCATGCATATACCTTGTTCGTCTATTCGCCTCTGCTTTAGCTGATGGGGTATTCATACTATCGGCAATATGTAATAACTTTATGAAAAAATGATCAAGCGTGTATGTTTTATCATCAGCCTCGCGTTCAACACAAAAAGGGTCATTTGGGTTATATAATAACCGAGAAATTGAGCCACCAACTTTCATGCATCGGCTAACGCCAATAGCGCCCAACGCATCCATTCTGTCGGCGTCTTGTACTATTTGCGCTTCAACTGTTTTAATTTTTATATTTGCGCTGAAGCTATGCGCTGCAATTGCATGATGAATCTCATCAAAAAGTGACTCGTCATAATTAATCGATTTTAAAAACTCCAATGCCTTATCAGCTGCCATAGTAGAGGCTTTTGCACGATCAGGGTGGTTTTTAGCCACCGCCACACAGTCGTGCATCCACGCTGCAGGTAATACTACTGACATGTTTGCCTGCTCCGCATTACATAACTGTATTGCAACACGCACCACTCGCTCTATATGAGTAATGTCATGAGCAACATCAGCATGCACTAAAGAGGCGATAAACCCTCTACATTGTGAGTTAAGTATTTCTAAATCAGGGCTTAAAGCGACGTCAGACAAAGTTAGGTTCCAAAAAGCTAATTAATCAATGAATTATCCGTACTTTACCGTGCTTTATGCCCCCCTTGCAAAACATTCATTGTATGTTGCTCCTTGCTTGACTAAAATACAGCGCTTATTTATTACTACTGAGAAGCCTTATGTCATCTGCCGTTTACCTACAAGCTGGTCGCGATAAATCATTAAAAAGAAAACACCCTTGGTTATTTTCAAAAGCCATCAAAAAAATTAAAGGTAAACCTGGATTAGGCGACACAGTAACGATTCACGACAGCGAAGGTAAGTTTTTAGCAACTGCTGCGTATAGCCCTCACTCACAAATTCGTGCACGTGTTTGGAGCTTTGACGAAAAAGAAGTCATCGATCAACACTTTTTTGAACGCCGTTTACGTCGCTCATTAGAAGCCCGTAGCCAAGTTATTGAAGAAGGCGGATTAACAGGGTTTCGCTTATGTGCTGCTGAGTCTGATTACTTACCAGGCGTTACAATAGATAAGTTTGACAACGTATTAGTGTGCCAGCTATTAAGCGCCGGTGCCGAGCGCCATAAAGGCGAGATTGTAGGCGCATTGATGTCTATTTTCCCCGGCTCTAGCATATATGAGCGTTCTGACGTAGATGTACGTACCAAAGAAGGCTTAGAACCAATTAAAGGCGCACTTTGGGGGAATGAACCAAAAGAGCCTGTGCTTATTGAAGAAAACGGCTTAAAAATCGAAGTTGATATAATTGAAGGTCACAAAACAGGATTTTACTTAGATCAGCGTGACAGCCGTGCTGCACTTGAGCGCTTCTCAAAAGGTAAAACTGTCCTTAACTGCTTTAGTTACACAGGTACATTCTCGTTGTATGCCCTGCGTGGTGGATGTGAGCATGTAACTAACGTAGATGTATCGCAACCCGCTTTAGATACAGCAAAACGTAATGTTGAGCATAATAACTTAGATTTAAACAAAGTGAGCTTTGTTAAGCAGGATGTATTTAAATTATTACGCCAATACCGCGACGAAGGTAGACAGTTTGATACCATCGTAATGGACCCACCAAAATTTGCTGATAATAAAGCGCAGCTAACGGGCGCGTGTCGTGGCTATAAAGATATCAACATGATTGCCATGCAAATACTAAAACCAGGCGGAACACTATTAACATTCTCATGCTCTGGTTTAATGGAACAAAACCTGTTTCAAAAAGTAGTAGCCGATGCAGCACTTGATGCAGGTAAAGACCTAATGATAATGGAGCGATTAAACCAGGCAGCTGATCATCCAATTGCTGGCAGCTACCCTGAAGGCTTTTACTTAAAAGGCTTAATCTGTAAGGTTTTTTAATATCTACTATTGAGTTTAACTGAATTCGATTTAGTTAAACTCAATGATTTCAAGACCTGCTGTTACCGTGCCATCATCTTCTTTGCTGGCACGTATTACTTTTGCAGTTGCATTTAAAGGCGCAATACTTGGATGAGTCGAATCAATGTTCACCGTCAGTAAGGTATTAGGTTCAAGCAATTCATCTAAATGAATTGATAAACCTGTTGCACTTAAATCCACGCACTCTGCGGCAAAACTTAAACCCGCTATTGGTTCTATCGTTGTCAAATTTGCAGGAGTGTTAATCTGCATGCGTCTAAAATTTCGCTTATCATCAGTAAACATATGTTACCTCTAAACAACCGTGTTAATTTCTTCCAACAAAGCACCCACTGAAAATGGCTTTACAACATACGCGTTACAACCAGCATCAAACCCTGCTTGTTTTTCAGATGGGGACTCTAGGCCCGATACCATAACAACAGGAATATTTTTTGTTTCAGGTGTGTGCTTTAGCATTCGGCATGTATCATAACCATCAAGACCAGGCATACAAACATCAAGCAAAATTATATCTGGCGGACTCGCAATTGCTGACGCAAGGCAGCTTTGCCCTGAATCTGCGTAACTAACATCAAATTTCGACGCTAGTGCGGCTTTGAGCATTTCAAAATTAAAATACTCGTCATCTACCACTAAAAGTCGCTTTGTTTTATGTTCAATCGATGAGGACATAACTATGTCGCTTCCTTTTCAAAACAAAAATAAATCCTTCTATTAAGGTACTAAGCTTAATAGAAAATGCAAGTTTTATTCTATCTCTTTTATCGCATTAAGTACCCGCTTGGCTGAAATTGGGTAAGGCGTTCCTAGTGTTTGAGCAAATAGCGACACTCTAAGCTCCTGTTGCATCCAGAAAATAGCGGTTACCTCTTGTGGTATAGGTAACCCTTTAGGCGTTTTATTAACTACTTTTTTATACTCTTGCGCAACTTTATCTAGCTCTAGTACGCATAACCTATCACGATTTGGATCCACAGGCAGCTTTTCTAAACGTTTTTGAATCGCTTTTAAATAACGAATTAAATCCGCTATTTTATCTGCGCCATGCGCGCTCACAAAACCTTTAAATATAAGTGACTCAAGCTGTGACTTAATATCGCCGTGCGCAGTTATCATGGTTAAATCAACGCGCCCTTTCATTTTTTTATGCAGGGCATGAGCAATACTTAATACTTGCTCAACTTGCGTTGCAATCGATACAACGGCATCGCCCAGCTCACCGCGTATTTGCTCTTTTACTGTTTCAAATGCTTTTTCGTCGCGTATATCACCGTGTTTTACTAATAAGCTATCAACACCTGCGGCAATACAGTCATCAATTAAATCAGCTATTTTACCAAATGGGTTAAAGTACAAACCCAGCTTTGCCTTATTCGGTAAGTTTTGTTGTAAGTACTTAATTGGCGATGGCACATTTAATAGTACTAAACGGCGCAAACCTTGTTGATGTGCTTGCTGCGCTTTTGCTTCGCTATCAAAAAGCTCCACTGCAGCGGCTGATTTTTTATCCACCAGCGCAGGGTATGCTTTTATCTCATATTGACCTTGTTTTTTAACGTATGAAGCGGGTAACTCACCAAAGTCCCATTGTGTTAGGTCTGACTTTTCAATGCCTTTATCGGCTACTTTAGACAGTGTTTCGGTTACTTCACCTTGCAGCTCTGCTTTGATCTTGGCTAAATCAAGTCCTCGTGCAAGTAACTTATCGCTCTCATCACGTACTTCAAACTGTAATCGTAAATGCGGTGCAAGCGCGGTTAAATCCCATGCCTCTGGATCAACTTTTACACCTGTCATTCTTAATAAACGCGTGGCTAAAGCATCAATTAAGCTCCCTTGCATTGGCTCAATAGCTGCCAGCACTGCATCAGCATAGTTTGGTGCTGGCACAAAATTACGACGAAGCGATTTAGGCAATGACTTTATAAGCCCACTTATTAGCTCATGCCTAAATGCTGGTATGTGCCAGTCAAAACCACTTTCTTGCACTTGATTCAACAGCGCGACCGGTATTTGTACCGCAACGCCATCAACTGCTTGGCCTGGATCGAAATGATAAGCAAGCGGCAATATAATATTGTCTTGCTGCCATGTGTCAGGGTAGTCAAACTCAGTGATATTACTTGCACCATGCTGCATTAGCTCTTCACGAGTCATGTGTAGGTAATGCTTATTTTGTTGTTTTTGTGTTTTATACCATTTTAAAAATGCAGCGCGGTTATTAATTTCTTTGGGTATTTTTTTATCGTAAAACTCAAATAACGTTTGCTCATCAACTAAAATATCACGACGACGTGACTTATTTTCCAGAACTTGAATATCTTCTATTAGCTCACGGTTAAACGCTAAAAAGCCCTCGTTTAAGCCCAGTTCTTGCTCAACTAATGCAGTGCGTACAAAAAGCTCTCGACTCACTTTAGGGTCTATGTTGCTATAAACACAGCGGCGTTTATTTACAATAAGTAAGCCATATAAAGTTTGCTGCTCAAACGCGATTACCGCACCTGGTTTTTTCTCCCAATGAGGTTCTGTGTAACTACGTTTTACTAAGTGCTGTGCTAATGGCTCTACCCAGTTAATGTCTATTTTTGCATTTGTGCGGGCATATAACTTACTTGTCTCTACCAACTCCGCCGACATGATCCATTTGGGGCTCTTTTTAAATAAACCTGAACCTGGAAAAATATGAAACTGACTATTACGTGCCCCTTTGTATATTTGTTTTTCATCTTTAAAGCCAATATGGCTTAGCATCCCGCTTAACAACGCTTTGTGAACAAGTTCGCCATCAGCCGCTTGGCTGGTGGCTTTCATGCCCATTTCGTTACACACAGTACTTATTTGATAAACAATATCTTGCCATTCACGCAGGCGCATATAGGCTAAGAAGTCTTTTTGACACAGCTTTCTAAATTGGCTATTAGTCAGCTCGCTTTGCTGCTCTTCTAAGTAATTCCATAAGTTTAAAAAAGCGATAAAATCAGAATCTGGATCGTCAAAACGACCGTGTTTTTCATTGGCAGCAGCACGTTTTTCTTGTGGACGTTCACGTGGGTCTTGAATAGACAACGCCGCCACAATAATAATCACTTCACGCAATGCGCCAAGTTTATGGGCTGTTAGCACCATTTTTGCTAAACGTGGGTCAACGGGTAATCGACTAAGCTCCCTGCCCGATTGAGTTAGGCTGGTTTTACTATCGCGTTTAGCTGGTTTTACCGCTTGTAGTTCTTCAAGCAATGTTAGGCCATCATTAATATTGCGGCTATCTGGCGCTTGTACAAACGGAAATTGCGCCATATCCCCAAGCCCTAGCGCCAACATTTGTAAAATAACAGATGCAAGGTTAGTACGCAGTATTTCAGGGTCGGTAAACTCTGGACGTGATAAAAAATCATCCTCAGAGTACAACCTGATACAAATACCCGCTTCAACACGTCCACAACGACCCATACGCTGATTAGCACTTGCTTGTGATATAGGCTCTATTGGTAAGCGCTGTACTTTTGTACGGTAGCTGTAGCGACTTATACGCGCAGTACCTGGGTCTATTACATAACGAATACCTGGCACGGTGAGTGACGTTTCGGCTACGTTAGTCGATAAAATAATATGACGACGAGAATGCGGCGCAAATATACGGTTTTGCTCTGCGTTGGATAAACGCGAGTAAAGTGGCAATACATCGGTGTGTTTTAAATTACGCTTGCTAAGTGCATCTGCGGTATCGCGTATTTCACGCTCACCATTTAAAAATATGAGAATATCGCCAGGGCCTTCAGCACACAGCTCATCAACGGCATCAAAAATACCTTGTAGCTGATCGCCTTCCGCTTCCATATCATCTTTATTAATATCAGTAATAGGGTTGTAGCGCACATCAACAGGGAAAGTACGACCCGATACTTCTATAATGGGCGCATCATCAAAGTGCTTTGAAAAGCGCTCAGGATCAATAGTCGCTGAGGTAATTATTATTTTTAAATCAGGGCGTTTTGGAAGCAGGTTTTTTAAGTAACCTAAAATAAAATCAATATTTAAACTACGCTCATGCGCTTCATCAATAATAATCGTGTCGTATTGATTTAAAAAACGGTCTTGCTGAATTTCAGCCAGCAAAATACCGTCAGTCATTAATTTAATATACGTATTATTAGATACCTGATCGCTAAAACGAATTTTAAAG
Source organism: Pseudoalteromonas sp. SR41-1 (assembly GCF_014164015.1). NCBI lineage: Bacteria > Pseudomonadati > Pseudomonadota > Gammaproteobacteria > Alteromonadales > Pseudoalteromonadaceae > Pseudoalteromonas > Pseudoalteromonas sp. SR41-1. The sequence goes on along the minus strand of NZ_JACJEK010000008.1, from coordinate 46,773 downwards.
CCAACTTGCTGGCCAAGTTCACACTTCATTTCTTCAGCAATACGGTTAGCTACCGTTCGCGCTGCTAATCGGCGTGGTTGCGTATGACCAATTAAACCATCAACGCCACGACCAAGCTCTAAACACATTTTAGGTATTTGCGTTGTTTTACCTGAGCCCGTCTCACCGGCAATAATCACCACTTGGTTATTCGCAATGGCGTCTTTAATTAATTCCTTTTTTTGACTTACCGGCAATTGCTCAGGGTAAGTCACTTTAGGGAGGCCAGCTAAGCGCTTATCGCGTAATTCTTGGCTACGGGTTATATCAGCCGCTATTTTTTCAAGCGCGTTGGCATGCTTGTTTTCATCCGTTATTTTTTTTACGCCATGTAAGCGTTTTTTGAAAATGAATTGATCTTTTTTTAAGCACGTTTTTAGCTCGCCAAACAACTGACCTAGGTTTACCACCCGCATACCTTATAAAATTAGTTAAAGAGCCGTAATTGTATCAAATTAAACGGCTGGGGTTAATCCTACAAAATGCATAACGCGGGGTTGTTTGTTATATAAACGCTGCTATTGAACTAAACTATGAATAATAAATTTATTTTAAACAATTATTTTCAGGGCTAACTACATTGAATAAATTAAATGACGTTGGCTTATTCGTCACTAAAAATGCCCACGTAGGTCGCTTGCGTATTCGATTTACTTGCCCGATACATGCCAGAGGTATTAAACGGTAAGCTAATATTACCCTTTGTATCAATAATAATTACGCCGCCAGTGCCACCAATAGGCTTAAGCACACCGTTTATAACTTCATCCCCTGCCTCAGCAATGGTTTTACCTTGGTACTTAACTCGCGCACATATATCGCTTGCTACGTTATAGCGAATAAAGTATTCACCATGCCCTGTTGCCGATACCGCGCACGATTCATTTTCAGCAAATGTTCCGGCCCCAATTACCGGCGCATCCCCCACACGACCATAACGTTTTGCGGTCATACCACCTGTTGATGTACCTGCCGCTAAATTACCATTTTTATCAAGCGCCACTGCCCCAACCGTGCCCATTTTGTAAGAGTTAGGTAATGCTTTGTGCGCGGCTTGGTACTCTTTACTGGTTGCTTTGGCTTTATCTAATTTTTGTTTTGCTTTTAAAAGCGCTTTGTAACGAGGCTCGGTATCAAATAAGTTATTTTCGACAAGCTCAACACCTTGCTCTTTAGCAAACTCTTCAGCGCCTTGCCCACTAAGCATTACGTGTACAGAGTTATCCATTACCAAACGCGCTAAGTTAATTGGGCTCTCAATATGCTTTACACCCGCAACTGCGCCTGCTTCACGGTTTCGACCATCCATTATGGATGCATCAAGCTCATGCCCGCCATCGTAGGTGTATACCGCTCCACGCCCTGCATTAAAATAAGGGGATTGCTCTAATACTGCAATTGCTGCAGTCACCGCATCTAAACTTTCACCGCCTTGGTGTAATACTTTATAACCTGTCTCTACTGCTTGCGTTAATTTTGCCCGATACTCTTTTTCTTGAGCGGGTGTAAATCGTGCTTTTTCAATTGTCCCTGCCCCACCATGAATCGCAATGGCAAAAGGAGTCTCTGCAGCTAATGCACTATTGCTTAAAGCAACAAGGCTGCTCGCAAAAATGGCTAATAATGGTGTTTTCATAATGAGTTCTTTTATGGGGAAGTTATAAACTAATGTGAATGGTTACGGACTTAATTTCAACTAAAGTGAGTTTAATGGCATAAAAAAGCGCCTTAAGGCGCTTTTTAAAATTTTACGTGCTTGTAATTAAGCTTGTTTAGCTTTTAAACGCGCTAAACGTGCTACTTGGTGAGTAGACGTTAAGAAAGAGTAAATTGGTGCTAAGTAACCACGTTTACGAAGCTCTAAGAAATCAGCATCGCTTAACTCATTTAGTTTTTTCTCATCGATAAGGTAAATACCGTTGATGTCTTTTTTCTCGCCTTTAATGTCTACTGTTAGCGTTTGCGCAATTAGTAGCTCTTTATCAGCAAGGAATTTAGTGAACGCTTCAGTTACTTGAGAAAACTCAATAAATGATACTAGCGCTTCTTTACGACGTTTTAGGTAATCTGTTTCTTCGCCGTTTTCAAATAATGCATTACCTTCGTCTTCACCAACAAGCGCACTTGCTTCGTCAATTACGATACCGTATTGATCTTGATCTGGGTGTTTAACTAAACCCAGTGGGTAACGAGTAGATGCCATAGGTGCAAATGCTGCAGTCCATTTACCATCTTCTACAAAAAGGTTTTCGCCTGGCTCTAAGCCAAACATAGCAACTGCTTGAAAAGTTCCGGTTTCGTTATTTTTAACGAATGACATTGGAAACTCGTTTGCTACACGTGCAAACTCATGTGCAACTACTGGCACTAAGTGTTGAGTTTTCATGAATTCTACATTGATGCCGTTTTGAATTTTAGTGTTGGCATGTTTTTCGTTGTGTAAAGGCTGTACTTGTTGCTCCGCCATGTTACTGCTCCGTTTATTTTAATTTATATGTTTCATTGTTAATGCCTTTAGGCTAATGCTTTTGAGCTAAAAAAGGAAGGGAAACTTTTATGACAACAACCATGAAAAAATAAAATTTAACTAAATCTGAACGTTGCTAAAAAACATACAGCTCAAACTCATAAATTTTGTTCAAAAACAACACACCTCATGGTTAATTTTAATACAAACCAAAGTTATTCATTAACATTGGTTAACAGTTCAAAGCTATTTTTTTGCAGTGTTTAGGCTTAAATTTAAGCAAATAAAAAAGGCCGCTTATATAAGCGGCCTTTAAAAGTTAAATTGGCATCTAAATTAAGGCGCCCAATATACTTCAATATTGATACTTGGGTGATTAAGCACAGCGCGCAGTGGCATGTCATTAACATCGCCTCCCGCTTTTGCTTGCTTATAAACAGCCAGTTTCTCTTCACCACTAATTAAAAGCTTAACGACTTTAGATTGCGCAATGGCATTTAAAGTAAGTGTCATTCTCTCGGTAATACTACCGGTTACTTCACTTTGTATCGCGTTAATTGCACATACTGTGTAAGCAGTTGTTAACCCGTACTCTAAACCTTCTGCATTTGGGAATAACGATGCAGTGTGGCCATCTGGACCCATTCCTAAAATAGTCACATCATATGGCGTTTTTAACGCACTGTATGCTGCGTCACATACTCGCCAGCCTTGCTGTGCGGTTGCCGCTTCGTTTTTCATGGTAATAAAGTTAGCTGCGCTACCGTAGTTTTGTAATAACGTACTTTTAATAAAAGCTTCGTTACTTTTTTCATGGTTTGGATCTACCCAACGCTCATCAACCATAGCAACATCAACATGTTGCCAATCTAAATCAAGCGTTGATAAATGCTTATAAGCGGGCGCAGGAGACGAGCCGCCCGACACCATTAATACAGCACGGCCATCGTTTTTAATGCCATCACGTAATGATTGCTCAAGCGTTGCAGAAAGCTCAGCTGTTAACGCGTCTTTATCGTCAAAAAACTTTTCAACTAATGTTGCCATGCTTATACCTTATCGCCTGTGTTAAACCATACGTGGTTGTTTTCTGCTAATAATTCATCAGCATCATCAGGTCCCCAACTACCAGAACGGTAAAGCGCAGGTTTGCCTTTGCCTTGCCATCTATCAATAATTGGATCAATCCACTTCCACGCTTGGCGCACTTCATCACGGTGAATAAATAACGATGGGTTATTTGCAGCAGCATCAAGCATTAAACGCTTGTACGCATCTGAATGGAAACCATTGCTGTAAGCTTGTGAAAGCTCAATATTCATTGTTACTGGCTCAAGTTGCATTTGAAGATTATCAAGGCGCTTAGACATAAGCGTTAGTTGAATTGTTTCCTCTGGCTGCAAACGAATAACAAGGCGATTCGGCTCGATATTGCCCACGTTATCTTCGTAGATATTGTGAGATACTTTTTTGTATTCAACCACAATTTCTGCACAGCGCTTAGCCATACGTTTACCCGTACGAAGGTAAAATGGAACACCTGCCCAGCGCCAGTTATCAATATGCGCGCGAATAGCTACAAACGTTTCTGTTTTACTAGAACCTTCATTTAGCTCTTCTAAGTAACCCGGTACAATTTTACCGTTTAAGTCACCTGGTACGTATTGACCACGAACAATATTTTCATCAACATCACCATCTACAAGCGGGCGAAGTGCTTCTAATACTTTTAGTTTTTCGTTACGAATGCTGTTAGCGTTTAGCTTATTAGGCGACTCCATTGCAACTAAGCAAAGTAGTTGTAATAAGTGGTTTTGAACCATGTCACGAAGTGCACCGGCTTTATCATAAAAACCAGCGCGGCTTTCAAGACCAACCGTTTCTGACAAGCTAATTTGAATATTATCAATAGATTTAGCATCCCACATATTTTCAAACAATGAGTTTGAAAAACGCAGCGCCATTAAGTTTTGTACTGTTTCTTTACCTAAGTAATGGTCAATACGGAAGATTTGTTCTTCATTAAAAAACTCTGCAATTTTTCCATTAATTGCTTCAGCAGAATCACCGCAATAACCAATTGGCTTTTCAACAACAACGCGTGATGTAGGTGTAATTAAACCTTTAGTCGATAATATTTCACAACATGTGCCGTAAACAGCAGGCGGAAGCGATAAGTAAAACACGCGAGACTTAGTGCTTTCGTGCTCATCTAAAATGCCTTTTAGCACATCCCAGTTGTCGTCTGCTTCTGTAACATTACTTACCACTGGCACTAAAAAAGTAGAAAACGCTTTCCAATCTTTAGCGTTAAACTCACCTTTGCTTAAAAATTCTTGTAATGCTTTATGCGCTGTTTCTATGTATTCAGCACGTTTCGATTCTTCGCGCACTGTTGGTAGGATACGTGAGCCTTCAGGTAAGTTACCTTCTTGATATGCTCTGTACATTGCAGGTAGCAATTTGCGTAACGCAAGATCACCACCGCCCCCAAAAATTATAATATCAAAAGGATTAAGCATAGTTACTCTCTACGTTGTGATACCCAGTACATTTTAATAAATGCGCGGGTATGCCTATTTATTGCTAGATTAGATGGCTTTTATAGCTGTATTTAAATAAAAGCCTGCTGAATTGTTCTGTATCGATGATTTATTATTATTGTTTATCATTGCGCTAATTAAATGAGCCTTAGGGGCCCTGTATCTCCTCTCACAAAAATACAGACCCTAAGCACTCCAGCGCTACCCGTTCAAAGGTACTCGGTTTACTTACTTGCGTAAGCGAATTTTTTACTGCGTACGGTTTTGTTTGTAGTATGCCATTAAGCCGTTTGTAGAACTATCATGAGCGTGTTTCACGCTATCATCAGTGAGTTCACTCTCAATTTTAGATGCTAAACCTTTACCCAGCTCTACACCCCATTGGTCAAACGAACATATTTCTAAAATAATGCCTTGGCAAAATATCTTATGCTCATACAGTGCAATTAAACGGCCCACTGTTTTAGCATCTACTGTATCTAATAGCATAGACGTTGTAGGACGATTGCCTTGATGAATTTTATGATTTAATAACTCATCAATCTCTGCTTGCGATTTACCCTTAGCGGTTAAATCAACTGTAACTTGCGCTGCATCTACACCACTCATCATCGCTTCTGTTTGTGCAAAGAAGTTCGATAATAAAATATCGTGATGCTTATCAACATTCACTTGTGGCTTAACTGATGCAATAAAATCTGCAGGTACAATTACATTACCTTGGTGTAAACACTGATAAAAGGCATGCTGACCATTAATACCCGTCATGCCCCAAATAATTGGAACTGTAGTATAAGGTACCGTTTCGCCTGCAAAGTTAACGTGTTTACCGTTACTTTCCATTTCGCCTTGCTGTAAATACGCAGGCAACATATGCAGTGCTTGATCGTACGGTAATATAGCTTGCGCTGTATAACCTAAAAAGCTCGTATTCCATACACTAAGCAATGCCATAATTAATGGTATATTTTGCTCAAACGGCGCAGATTTAAAGTGCTCGTCTATTTCAAACGCACCTTCTAAAATTGCTTCAAAGGCGTCGTAGCCTAAATATAAAGCAATTGGTAAGCCTATCGCACTCCAAAGTGAAAAGCGACCGCCAACCCAATCCCACATAGTGAATACGTTTTCGTCGCTGATACCAAAGGCTGCCGTTTTTTCTAAATTTGTACTTACTGCAACAAAATGCTTTGCAATTGTACTTTCATCTTTTGTTGTTTGTAAAAACCAGTCAACCGCAGTTTTAGCGTTTGTCATGGTTTCTGACGTAGTAAATGTTTTTGACGAAATAACAAATAATGTCGTTTCAGGGTCAATGGCTTTTAATATAGACGAAATTTGTACACCGTCAGCATTAGATACGTAGTGAACATTTAACGTATCATCAGCAAGTGCTTTTAATGCCTCAGTTGCCATTTGTGGACCAAGATTAGAGCCACCAACACCAATACTTACAACATCTTTTACCGCTTTGCCGGTATAGCCTAACCATTTACCGCTACGAACTTTTTCTACAAACACTTTAATTTTAGCTAATTCGTTGTCTACGGCTTGTGTCACGTTTTCGCCATCAACAATTAATGGAGTGTGAGCACGATTACGAAGTGCCGTATGCAAAACTGAGCGGTCCTCAGTGATATTTATTTTTTCACCGCTAAACATTTTATCGCGCCACGATGCAATATCGCATTCTTTAGCAAGCGACATTAATTTAGCAAAAACATCGTTATCAATAAGTTGCTTAGAATAGTCGAATAATACGCCTGGTACTTGAGTAGAAAACTGAGAAAAGCGCGTGTCATCTTGTGCAAATAACATTTTTAGATGTGTTTGTTTCATCTTAGCTGCACTTTGTTCTAGTGCTTGCCAACTTGCTAGTTGCGTTCGGTTAGACATGGAAATATCCTCTATTTTTTTCAATCAATTGATTTAAAAATGTTTTTTATAAAAGAAAAACTCTTAATACTACTTATTCACACTAAATTAAAGCGCAAATAGTATAACTAAAAATGCAAAAAAAGTGCTGTTTTTATAATTTTATGTGCAGATGATAACGCAATTTTTAGCTTTTGACACCGGTATCATAAAAATTTTATAAATTAATTTACCTGTAATTTTAAAGGCAACGGCATAGCTTAATCAATCAAAATGAAATATTAATGAATTTTTATAAGCGCTGCTAATTACTTTTCATAGTTATTCACTAATTACTGTAATTGTTTGCCTTGCAAACAAATAAACCTTAAAAACAAAAAATCGGCTCTAAAGCCGATTTTGTATAAATTACAATTTTTGCTTAATTACTAAGCGCTAGCCCACCACATAGGTTATAAACAGTTTTGTATCCTAGCTGCATTAAATTGCTCGCAGCAATCTTTGAGCGGTTACCACTGCGGCATAATAAAATATATTTGTTATTTTTACTTAACTGCCCTTCAAATACCGCATTTGCCATTCTGCTAAGCGGTATATTTAATGTTTTTTCATCAAGTGTATTAAATAACTGAGCAACATTATTTGCTCCATGTTCATACGGCTCCCGAGTATCTATTAAATATGCATCGCTGGTGTTTAACATTGCTTTAGCGTCATCAAAATTTAATTGCTGTGTATCAATCTCAGGCAATGCATTTACATAACCACATAATTGCGTGTTATTTACTTGCTTTGAAGCGTCGTACTGCTGCTTTTGTATTGTAAATTCATCAACTGAAATACTGCCGCTTACTAACGCATTAAGTAATGGCGTTTGGTTTTGTTGTACAGCCCAGTTCATGGCAAAACATTGTTGGTAGTCGTGCCCTGAGCAAATAATGCTGGTGCTATTAAGTTGCTCGCTTATTGCTAAAATAGAGCGTGCCATTGCTCTTGCATCCCCACCTATAAGCGATGTATTGCCAAGCCCTGCAGGCAAAATTAAATCACCACAAAAACAATAACGCGTTTCGCCATTACTATTTTTTAATAAATAACATACGCTATCTTTGCTGTGCCCAGGTGTCGCTACTTTTTCAAGTACGTCATTTGCTAAGCTAATACTTTCTGCATTTAGTGGCCAACCTAAAGCATCAACCTCACCTTTTACAACTCTTGATGCCAGAACACTGGTTAATAAATTAGTCGCTGACTCTCGCTCTTGATGCAGATGAGTATTAAGCACCGCTGATATAGTTAAGTTTTGTGTATTAGCTATTTTTTCAAAGCGCGGAATAAGCTCAACAATCGGGTCTATTATAACTGCGTATTTATCATCGCTTACATAAAGCCAACTACATGCTCCTTGGTGCCTAAACTGAGTAAGGCCAAGTGCGCACACTTCTTGTTGTGGTGTAGTGCTATCAGATACAATTAAACAGTTAGCCTGTAGTATTGCTTTAAGAGCGCGAATACGCACACAAGCATCATCAATATCGTGTTGTGTTGCCGCAGGTCCAAACGATAGCCTAATCGCATTTTCACTTTGCCACTTACTTGCACCCATTGCATCTAAAACAAAACTTGTTGATGCGCCCGTACTACAAGCCGAGCCACCACTTACGCGAATGCCCGCAGCATCAAATAAATCAATCACTTCTTTGCTCGTTAAATCGTTTACCGCAAAGTTAAGTGTGGTAGGCACGCTATAAGCAAAATCATGATTGAATGTAATATCGCCAAAGGTGTCTTTTATCGCGCTTTGTAACTGGCTTCGATAAGAGTTTAGTGTGCTAATTGGTTTAAATGTATCGTCTGATTTATCAAGCAACATACTAAATAGTTTGTTTAACCCTGCAATACCGGGTAGATTTTCGGTGCCTGAACGCATTCCACTTTCTTGACCGCCACCCGCTATAAAAGGTGTATACGCACTGCCACTACGAATATATAAAAAGCCAATACCTTTAGGTGCGTAAAGCTTATGCCCCGAAAAAGGAGCGTAATCAATAGTCGTATTACTCAGTGCGAGCGCTTGTTTACCGAGTGCCTGTACGCAATCCACCATCCACGATACATTTTTGTTACGGCTACGGATCACCTGCTCTATAGCGTGTAAATCTTGATATACACCGGTTTCGTTATTAACGGCCATGGTGCAAATCATCAAAGCGTTATTAATATGCTCTGCGATAAAATCTAAATCTAAAATACCGTTACTATCAACCGGAATAGCAAGCACCTCAGCATTAACGTCAAGTACGCTATTCCAATGTTTAAGTGTATTTGGCACCGCTTTATGCTCAGTTGCGCCATATAATAATACAGGGTTTTTAATAGACTGCTTTTTAGCATTAATTAATGTAGAAACCACCGCAGTTTGAATACCCTCCGTTGCACCAGAGGTAAATAGGATATCGCCATTAGTTGCGCCAATAACCGTGCGTGCCTTTAGACGTGTTTGTTCTAATAAATGCTTGGCTTGAATACCTGTGATATGCGGGCTTGAAGGATTACCAAAACATATTTGCATGGTATGAGAAACAACATCAGCAATACAAGGCAACACAGGGGTCGTTGCATTTGCATCAAGGTAAACTTGTTTTACTGGCTCATCGTGCAATAAAAACTCAGACATTAAAAAACGCACCTTATTACTAAAAAATATATCTTATTACCAATAGTACATAAATTTACAGGTAATGAGTAATAATCAATTAGCACTAGAGGTGCGTTTACTATGCTTTTTTAAACTAAAAGTCTGTTTGCTTAACTATTCACTGAGCTCTTTGCTGATCTCTTCGTGCGTTGACGACCAAGCTGTTATTAGCGCTTTTACTAATGAGGCCAGTGGGATGGCAAAAAATACGCCCCAAAACCCCCATAAACCACCAAAAAATAATACCGCGACAATTATAAATACCGGATTTAAATCAACTGCCTCAGAAAACAACAGCGGTACAAGTACATTGCCATCAAGCGCTTGAATAATTCCATAAATAATTAAAATGGTCCAAAACTGCGTTTCTAATCCAAACTGAAACAGTGCAACTGCCGCTACCGGAATAGTGACGAGTGCCGCGCCAATAAATGGAATTAATACCGAAAAGCCAACAAGTACACCAAGTAAAGCTGCATAGCGCAAATCTAAAACAGTAAATGCAATGAAAGACACACCACCAACAATTAAAATTTCGAATACTTTACCGCGAATGTAATTCATAATTTGTTGGTTCATTTCGTTCCACACTTGTAAAATCAAGCGCCGTTGCTGCGGGATCAGTTTAGCTATACTCCCTGTCAGCTCCAGCTTATCTTTAAGCATAAAAAACACCAGTAACGGCACAAGCACCAAATATATAAGCCAAGCAACAACATCTTTTAAAGACGTAAGTGAAAACGATAATACCGCTTGACCAAACTCAATAATTTTAGCTTCTACGGTTGCAACAATTGCTTGTACTTGTTCTATATTAATTAAACTTGGGTATTGTTCAGGTAAAGCCATTAAATAAGACTTCCCCTGCTCTAGCATATGCGGTGTTTCTTGCACTAAGTTACTGGTTTGCTTCCAAAGCACTGGGCCAATAACTAAAATAAGGGTGAGCATAATGCTAATAAATATCAACATTACAATAATTGTTGCAGTAAAACGTTTTAAGCCAACACGCTCTAAATGAACAACCGGCCAATCTAGTAAATAAGCGATAACCAGTGCAACAAGCACAGGAACAATTAACGCGCCAAAAAAGTAAAGTAAGGCAACTGATACCAATAATAAAAATAATAAGGTAGACGAATGAGGATCCGAGAACTTCCTTTCGTACCATGTTTTTACGTATTCAAACATGTAATGGCTCCACTAATAACAACCCACGTTGTTTATCAAAATTGTAACTATAAGCATTTTTTTGCAAAAAACGTTCAATGTCGTTCGCACTCTCACCTTTATTAAGACCAAAAGTGATACGTTGTTTTGATGACTGTGCACTTCGTAGCGCAAGCTTGAACTGCACAAATTGCTGAGGACACTTAAACTCTTTTAAATCGCGCTCTACCATAACTACTTTATCCGTATAGTAAATGAATAATAAGTCGCATATTTACGGTCTACGTATTTATATACTCAAACCATTGTAACTTTTTGTTAAAACAATTCCTGCAATAGTTTATCCTTATAACATAACTAGCAGTAAGGATAAGTTAATGCCTGGCACGCATAATAAAGCGCAACTACCAAGTAATCCAACACTCAAAGAGATTAATTGGTTTAAAAAGCAGATTAATTGGGGCGAACTACCTCCTTTTTATCACCTTGTTGCCTCATCAATAAGCGAATCAGAAGGAATTTTAGATCATGGGTTCGACAATGCAGTTAAACAACTTTTAGATAAACGCAATTGGAACTTAGATTTATTAGAAGGCTATGAAGATAACTTAGGTGAAATACATACCAAACATAAGCCACGTATTGCGCTGCACCAAGTATTTACCGACAGAGGCTTTGAGCTATGGGCACAGCCTTATGCTAAAGATGTTATTGTTGATCAATATATAAAAAACAATCGCTTTATGGAGTTTAGAGTGTGGGACCCACATTCAATGAAAAACTTGATCAGAATAAGTCAGTTACATAAGTTTATTGGCTTTTATTTTGAACGAGGCGACAAAGCAGATAAAGCCATTATTTTACATGCACACAAAGTAGTACATAAAATTATTACTTTTTTGCAGCGAGAATTGAACGTTGTAAAGCTTGATGGAGTCACAATAAAAGAACTGTACCAATTGTGCGAAAAAGACAGCCGTGCAAGCAGTGACGAAATAGACATAGCCAAAATTGCAATTGGCGAACAAATTAACAAGGAATAAAATGCAGCTAAAATCAGCATTTATCACTTTATGCAGTGCTGCGCTTACGTTTAGCTTATTAATAAGCGAACCTTTAAAAGCGCAAACTAACTTTACGCTTCCTGATTTAGGAACATCTGCATTACAAGCACTGCCACTCGAAAAAGAACAAGCCATTGGCGAAGTAATGATGATGCAAATACGAGGCTCATCACCAGTAATAAATGACCCAGTGCTTGATGAATACCTCACAACTATTGGCCGTAAACTCGTTGCTAATGCTAATGACGTGCGCTTTCCGTTTTCGTTTTTTTGGATAAATAACTCAGAAATAAATGCCTTCGCCTTTTATGGCGGCCATGTAGGCGTGCATACAGGGTTAATAGCTCAAGCCGATAACGAGAGCCAGTTTGCCTCAGTGCTTGGTCACGAAATTGCTCACGTAACACAGCGCCACTTAGCACGAAGAATACAACAACAACAAGATAACAGCGCGCTGACTATTGCCGGTATGATAGCCGGAATATTAGCAACCGTTGTTGCACCAGATGCGGGTATTGCCATTATATCTGCCAGCCAAACACAATCTGCTTTTAGTCAGTTAACGCATAGTCGCTCAGCCGAGCAAGAAGCTGACCGCATAGGCATGCAAACGCTTAACAATGCAGGCTTTGATGCCCGTGCATCGAGCGAATTTTTAACTAAACTTGCCGCGCAAATTCGTTATAAATATAAACCACCTGCGTTTTTACTTACTCACCCATTACCAGAGAGCCGAGTATCAGACGTACGTTTGCGTGCAGAGCAATTTCCTGTGCGTCATATGAGTGCCAGTCTTGAGTTTAATTTAGCTAAAAGCCGCGTGCTTGCGCGCTACGACAACAAACCAGAAAACGCCGAAGACCTATTTAGAAAACGACTTCGCGAAAATAGCTACGATAACACCGCTTTAAAGTACGGTTTAGCTATTAGCTTACTTGATCAAAAAAAGCTTGATGAAGCAGCCCCAATACTAGATGAGCTTTTAAAAAACGATCCTAAAAACCTATTTTATATAGATACCCATACCGATTTACTCATCGCGCAAAAAAAGGCAGATGAAGCCGTAAAATTTTTAGCCGATTTAAATCAGTATCGCCCTAATAATCAGGTAATTACGCTCAACTATGCCAACGCAGCACTTGAAGCTGAGCAATATGAACTAGCCGAAAATATTTTGAAGAGTTTTTTACTCGAAAAGCCAGATCATAACCTAGGTAAGCAACTTCTGGCTGATGCGTATAAAAAACAAGATAAATTAGCCTCATATCACGAAGCGAACGCCGATGTATTGGCTCAATACGGTGCTTATTTAAAAGCCGCAGACGAAGTACAAAAAGCACTTAACTTCGTAGAGCCAACCGAACTTGTAAAGCAACAACGTTTAAAAGCACTACTTACCCAGTATCGACTTTTACAAAAAGAGCTTGCAAGACTTTAAGTCTGCAAGCGCTTACCCTAAAATAGACGCAATTCACACTTTGGAATCATTTTATGTCTGTTACTATTTACCACAACCCACGTTGTTCTAAATCACGCGAAACGCTAGCGCTACTGCAAAGTAAAGCGATAGAGCCAAGTGTTGTAGAGTATTTAAAAACCCCTCTTACTCACGAGCAAATCTCAACGCTTGTAATCCAACTTGGTTTTTCATCCGTACGTGAAATGATGCGCACAAAAGAAGATGACTACAAAGCGCTTAATTTGAAAGATGAAACAAATGAGGACGCACTTATTAACGCTATGGTTAAATACCCAAAATTGATTGAACGCCCTATCGTAGTTAATAACAATAAAGCAGCGATTGGTCGTCCACCAGAAAACGTACTAAGCGTTTTATAATGAGTGCAACCATAGTGGTGCTTTATCACTCAAGCCATGGCTCAGTTGAAGCAATGGCTCACGAGATAGCAGAGTCGATAGAGCAACAAGGTGCTAGTGCACTACTTCGCACCTTTGTGGCTAAAAACGCGCACGATATTGTGATCACCAAAGATGATTTAATAAATTGCGATGGTTTAGCATTTGGTACACCAACTCGATTTGGCATGATGGCCTCTCAAGCAAAAAGCTTTTGGGAAACCACCAGCGACTTGTGGCTAAAAGGCCAATTAATCGATAAGCCAGCGTGTGTATTTTCGTCATCAAGTAGTATGCATGGTGGAAATGAAGCAACCTTACTTAACTTATCTTTGCCACTATTACACCACGGTATGATGCTTATGGGTGTGCCATACGATGTGCCCGAACTACTTGCAACACAAACTGGTGGAACACCATACGGTGCAACACACGTCGCTGGCAGCGCTAATAGTGCACAGCTAAGCAAAGACGAAATTAAAATATGCCAAAGCGTTGGTAAACGCCTTACTCACATTGCGAGAAAACTTAAATGACTACAGCTGACAATCCAGCTAAAAAGCCGATTACGGTAAAATTTCAACGTGCAGCACTATTTGGCTATGTTGGTTTACTTATTCTGATTCCTTTGTGGATGTATTTTGTACCCCCTCTAGACGGTAATACTAGTTGGGTGTCATTGTTTTTTCCTATCATTCCTTTACTGCTGCCGCTAAGAGGCATAATTCAAGACAACACATACACCTATGCGTGGGCTAACTTTATTGTAATGCTTTATTTTATCCACGGGCTTACCATGCTGTGGGCAGCACCAGATGAATTAATTTGGGTGTTGTTAGAGCTTGTGTTTGCCTCTTCAATGTTTATTGGCTGTACTTACTACGCAAGACACCGCGGACAAGAACAAGGTTTAAAAATCCGTAAGCTTAAAGAAGAATTAGCTGAAGAAAAAGCAGCAAATGAGCACGGTAAATAAGGCTTAACCATAAACGCTATATACAAAAAAACGCGCTTAAATTACTTTAAGCGCGTTTTTTATTAATTGTTTAAAACTAGCTAAACTAAATCGCTCAAGGCAGCTAGCACCACAATACTCGCCAACCCTATTTGAGCAATTAAGCTAATAAACGAAAAGCCTCTAAGCACAAATAAACCCCAAGGGTGTTTAATATGTGGATATAGCGCACAGCGCTTTAATGTGGTCGCAAAGAAAAAACAAATCACTGCAGTCATAGTTAAACCCAGCGTCAGCTCACTTTTAATTGAGAGGGTTTCATCAAAAAAGAAAAACAACTGTAAAGGCAGCAATATAGTCACAATAGCATGTAGCACATGCACTTTTTTAATGCGATCGAACTGCCCTTCTGGCGAAAGTTCTTTAATACCAAAGTCACGCTCTAAACATTTAACTAAGTTATTAGCTTTAATACTCACCGCCAAACGATAACAGCTTAAACCTTCTTTATTACGTGCCCTAAAATCGTATCCGGCTTTAATAAGCAGCACCATTAACGACTCATTTTTAGCAAACACAGCATAATGAAGTGCAGTATTACCAAAGTTATCTGTCGCTTTTTTGTCTTGCTTTGCAAGTAGCGTTTCAACCACATTTACAAAGCCTTTTTCGGCCGCCCACATAAAGGCTGTTTTATTGTTTTCATCAGCAAGTACACCTGTAGCGCCTTGCTCAATAAAACGCATAGCCATTGTTTGCTTGGCTGTTTTTTTACGTAAATGAGTAAGCAAAGCTTTTTCTAGCAGTACAACAGAGTCAACATCAGGAGAAACCTGCGTAAGCAGCGTAAAATAGTCTTTACCCGCAGCTACTTTTTCGCTGGCAAGTTCAGAGAGAGTATCTAAATCAGCAATAGACTCTGGAATAAACGCACTTAGGCGCTCTCTAAAATCAACTTCTTTCCAAAGCGCTAATGTGTCCTTTGCCGAGAGTTTACTTTTATTATTTAACGCATGCTCAATTAAGGTGAAGTAGCGTTTACTAAAAAATAAATCAACTAAAGACAGTGGCGTATCTATGGTATTTTGTGCAGCCACGCTTGCGTATTTTTCAAGGCGCTGGCACAGCATAAGCACTAAGCTTTCAGGGGTGTATTCATTATCGTAGTAATGGCTTTTAACCGCACTAATATACGCTTGTGCGTCTTCGTCATATTCAGAGATATGTTGAAAGTAACATTCTTCAAATGGCTCC
Organism: Pseudoalteromonas sp. SR41-1; assembly: GCF_014164015.1. NCBI lineage: Bacteria > Pseudomonadati > Pseudomonadota > Gammaproteobacteria > Alteromonadales > Pseudoalteromonadaceae > Pseudoalteromonas > Pseudoalteromonas sp. SR41-1. The sequence goes on along the minus strand of NZ_JACJEK010000008.1, from coordinate 30,851 downwards.
AGCGGGGTTAGCCATGCCAAATAATAAATAGGTGGCAGCACGGTGGTGCATACACCATCGTCTTCATTTGTAGAACGACAAGCAGGCCAAGCTTCCAAAGCATCTAAAATAAAGGCACCGTTTTGTTCTACCAGTCCTTTAATAAGTAATGGGTATTCCTTTGGCCAAATCAGTACATTTTCCATTAAAACAACACAACTCCAGTGTGGCTTGGGGGTGGTAAGTTATATCAGTTTTAAGCTGACACCACGCTTAATCAAAGTGCCGATATTCTAGCACACCTTTGTTTTGCTGCTAGCGCAAAATTACGCAATAACAACAATCCTTTAGGATTATACCAATTCGCTTAATTAAGTGATTTATTTTGAGGTAGAAAACCGTGTAATAGCAAGGCAAAAATTTTGTTATTTAGTTGTTCTAAATGATTAAGTATTACTGTGGATTCGTATTGTCCTTAGCAAAAATATAAAAACGGCCAAGTACATAAGTAATTGGCCGTTTTTGAGGTTGGAGTTGGGCTTAATCAGAGCCAGACAAATAGTCTATTTACTTTTTAACTCGCTAATAACTTGCTCTAAACCCACATCAGAAATGCGTTGAATAATCTCTTTTTGTTTAGCACTTAATAGTGAAATGCCTTCAGCAACAATATCGTATACTTTCCACTCATTGTTTTTACCTAAACGAAGCTTAAAGCTTAAGTCGATAGTAGGCGCATTTGGCTCAATAATTTGCGTATTAACTGTTGCGTATTCAGAGTCACTTTTTGCGTTATTACGCTCAAATACTACTTTTTGACCCGTGTACTTCATTAGTGCACCGGCGTAAGTGCCTGTTAAGTAATGCTCTACTGCATCTATAAATTGAACAGCTTGCTCGCGCTCAATACCTTTAATGTGTTTACCTAATAATTTAAACGACACAAACTTAACGTCAATATGTGGCATTAAACGTTTTTCAACAATGGCAGCCATCGCGTCTTTGCTGGCTGTACCTTTTGAGTTTACTTGGCCAATATCTGCAAAAAGCTTGTCGGCTACCGATTCAAGTAACTGATCTGGTGATTGCTGAGCTTGTGCAAATAACGAACTGCTAAAAAAAGCAGTGGCTAAAACGAATAGTTTAAAGAGTTTCATAATTGTATATGTCTGTGTGATTAAGATGGCTGTAATTTACGCGAACTATACGCAATAAAAAAGGCACAAATAAGCAACTTATTAATGCTCAATTAGCACCAATCAAATAAATAAAATAAATTCAAGCAGTTAGAAAACTCCATTAACAGCTCATATACAACCGGCATTTTGTCCTCATTGTAATTGTTAACAGGCCGCCCTTATCATTTAGTTATCAACTTAAATCAAACGAACATTTGGCACCTATGAAAACGTCACTTAAAACACTTATTATCTCTTTTGTATTAGTAGTTTCACTTTTTGGCAAGCTTGCTTTTGCTCAATCGGACCACGGTTATGCCGTTGACTTTCTCAAAGGCGAAGGTAACGTAAACGGCGTTAAGCTTGCGTATCAGTATCATGCACCTGGTATGCAAAACCTTATTGGTGATGCACGCTTTTACTTTGAAACCAGCGTAAACATGTGGGAATACCGCCACGGCGATGAAACACAATCAAACCTAGTACTTGCTATGTCACCTGTACTGCAATTTCCTGCTTATAGTTTTAACAACACCCCATTTTATGTAGAAGCAGGCATTGGTGTATCTCTTATTGATGAAACGCAGTTTGCCGGTAAAAACATAAGTACTCACTACCAGTTTGAAGACCGCATAGGCCTTGTAGCCGATTTTGGCCACACCAATGTTGCCCTTCGCGTTATTCACTATTCAAACGCAGGCTTTAAAGAGCCAAACCCTGGCCTTAACTTTTTAACGCTTTCGGTAGCGAGACGTTTTTAACGTTATTGATTGTATTTTTGAGTAAATCAATTGCTGTTATAGTGCAAAGCGGTCACACTTAAACGTACTAAAGTTTAGGTGATACTGCGATGCAAACTTGGCATATTGTAATTATTGTCGCTGTTGTTCTTGCCATTATCATTGGTAATATTGCGCTGATTAGACTCTCTGCAAAACAGGAGTTTATAAAGCCCAACGCCAATATAAAAAATACAACAGACACAAAAAAGCCCTGATCAATCAGGGCTTTTTCAATAATACCAACTCGCTAAATATATTTTTGCTAATTTAGCCTACTAGCCAATGCGCCATTAGCGCAATAACAGGTAAAGTAATTAGCGTTCGCAAAATAAATATAATAAATAGCTCTAAAATATTTACCGGTATTTTACTGCCAAGTAAAAGTGCACCTACCTCAGACATATAAATAAGCTGAGTTACACTCATTGCGGCAATAATAAAGCGCGTTACATCACTTTCAATAGTCCCTGCTGCTAATATTGACGGAATAAACATATCAGCAAAACCAACCATAATAGTTTGCGACGCAGCGGCTGCTTCGGGTACTTGCAATAGCTCTAAAAATGGCACAAACGGCATACCTAAATACTGAAATATAGGCGTATGCTCAGCAATGATCAGTGCAAATGTGCCTACCGCCATTACTACAGGTAACACACCAAACACCATATCAAGCGCATTATGTACGCCCTCTTTTATAGTGCCTTTAACACCCGTTGAGTTATCTGCTTTAGCTAGTGCAACATCTAACGAATGGCCAAATAAAGTTTTATGACCCGGAATTGTTTCAGCGTCTCTATCTGGCTCAGTGCCATCAATGAGTAAGTCTTTTTTAAAGCGCAGTGGCGGTAATCGCGGCACAATAATAGCGGCAACAATACCGGCTAAACATACCGTTGCGTAAAACGGTGCAAATAGGTATTCAAGTTTAACTTGCCCAAGCACCACTAAACTAAATGTAATTGAAACCGCTGAAAACGTAGTACCAATAATAGCCGCTTCGCGTTGTGTATAATGCTTTTGATCGTACTGCCTTGCAGTCATCAAAATACCCACACTGCCATCACCTAACCACGACGCAGTACAGTCTACCGCGCTTCTGCCTGGTACACCAAATACAGGGCGCATTACTTTGGTCATTAACGTACCAGCAAGCTCTAATAGACCAAAGTTAATTAATAGCGGCAGTAATAAGCCCGCTAAAATAAATACCGAAAACAACACAGGCAATAAGTCATTTAATACCAGCGCGCCAGTATTGGCCGAGGTAATCATCTCGCTGCCTAGGCTTAAGTACGTCATTAAACCAAACGCCATACCAAATAAGCGTACCACCAGCCATGTCCAGCTCACATCAAATAAATGCTTTAACAAAGGTGAGTTACATATAGCGACGGGTTTAAACACTTTAGTAATTACAGAAATAACCCCTGTAATACAAATAATGAGGGTAATAATTGCTTGAGCAGAGCCAAGCATCATTGCTTGAACCGCTTTTGCCATAACGGCAATAGGAATGGTCATCCCTTGCGAAGTACTAATGGGTGTCATAAATAAAAACACACCAATTAACGAAGGAACCAAAAAAGTAAACCAAGTGCGCCACGTATAGTGTGGACGTTCAGGTAGCTGAGACATATTGTTTAACCTATAAAAACCACAAAAAGAGCATAGCGCTCTTTTTGTGGTAAAACTTATTATTATTTAAATTTTAATGCCGCGCTGAATGAGTGCTGCTTCTAATGCTTGTTGTAAACCATTCATAGTACCTGGCTCAAGCGTTTCGCCTTTATCATCCATCCACGTTAAGCTAGTACCGCCTTCTTTAGTTTTACTTACTAAAATTTGGTATTGGCCTTCATCAATAGGTAGTTGAGCTACGTCATCACCCCAAATTGAATCCCAAACGCTTGTTTCTGGTTTAGTATAATCTGCAGTAATTAAGCCCGTATCTGGGTTAATTTCAACAATAGAGAACGACAAGCGCTCTAAAAACCCAGAGAAACGGTCAAACACAGCGTCGTAAGATTGCTCAGTTACAAGTGCTGCATTACCTTTATTATCAAAGCCCATTTCAAGAGAAATAATACCTTGGCGTTTACGCATATCAACTTCAAGTTGACGGTAACGGTAATCAAACTCGCTCACTACTTGGTTAAGCGCACGTACTTCTAGCTGCTGCTTGAGTAAGTCTGTTAGCGTTTTATCACCTTTAAAATCAATCAGCTCTACACGTAAAGACGCAGTGCGTTGATGTGATTTTTCTTCAATAGTGAATCTGAATTTTTCTAAATCATCGTTAACTTCATCGCCCCACCACCAAAAACCTTCTTCGGTTTTAATAATTGAGTACCAATCAGTTTCAATAATACCAAGTAGCTTATCTTCTTTAGTAGTTCCTGCATTATTATCAGCTAGGACAGATTTAATCGTATCCCAAAGAAACTCATCTAAATCAGCAATGCCATCATTTTTATCAAAATAAATACGCGCCTGTTTATCTGTCTCTTCTACCCAACTGCCTTTCGCAATTGTTAATACTTGTGCCGGTGGGCGGTAATTTGTAGCTTCAGGATTATTGTCGTATTGACCTACATCCATTTTATAAACTGGGTCTTGAGCTGGTTGAGATAACGACGCTGGTGCTTTTACAGGCTCATGCGTACGATAATTACGCTCGTCATGTGCCTTATTAATAAATACACTACACCCTGATAAACTTACCAATACACTTACTGCAAGTGCTTTTGGGATCCAATACTGCACAGATATTTCTCCTTAGCATACCCTTTAATTGTTTTAACAAATATATGAGTGGGTAATACCGATTTGGTTCAGTGTAAAATCAATATTAACTTTACATTTATTATTTGGCTGCCTAAATGCAATAAAGTTCAGCACTTCAACTTAGTAAGCAACTAAGCGCAAATAAGCAAATTTTAGCTATGGTACTTTCCCGTGCCAGTAAAAACAAGAAACACCGCACTTTAAAAGCGCTTAATTAGCGTGTGCTGTAGTTTAGAGCCCTTTTTGTGTTAAACTTCGCCGCCGTGCAACTTCTCGTGTGTATTTTTGGTGTTGCCAACTCGGTTGATATAATCCAAGTAACAAGGTATTTGAACTCATGACTGCATTTTCAAATCATCAAATTGTTTTAACAGCGATTGGCGAAGACAGACCCGGTATAGTAAGTGAACTAACCCAACTGGTTAGCGATTGCCACTGCAACATTATTGACAGCCGTATTGCTATTTTAGGCTGCGAATTTACCTTTATAATGCTACTTAGCGGGGACATGTCGGCAATAAGCCGCATAGAACACGTACTGCCCACTAAAGCCATGGAACTTGGCCTGCTAACCATGATGAAGCGCACAGCAAGTCATACTCCTAGCGAGTTTTGTGCAGGTTACACACTAGAATACACAGGCATAGACACCCCTGGCACATTGAGCAAAGTAACGCGCTTTTTTGCCGACAATAATATTAGTATTTGCTCACTTAAGTCAGACACTTATTCCCAAGAAGACAACATTAAAATGCGTTGTGAACTTGAATTCAACATACCTGTTGATGTAGATATAGATCAATTTAAAATTAGTTTTGAGAGCCTTTCTCACACGCTAAACGTAGATTATATTTTTAAACGAATTCGTTAAGGATGCTAAACATGAACACAATTAGTCCATTACAAGCTGGCGATACTGCACCCGCTTTTAGCCTACAAAACCAAAACGACGAAACAGTAACATTAAGCGAGCTGTTAAAAGAGCAACAAGTGCTTGTGTACTTTTACCCTAAAGCGTCAACGCCGGGTTGTACTGTACAAGCCGAAAACCTACGCGATGAGCAAGCACAGCTTGCTAAATTTAATACCCGCGTTGTAGGTATTAGCCCAGATCCAATTAAGCGCCTTAAAAACTTTGAAACTAAAAAAGAGCTTAATTTTGATTTATTAGCCGATGAAGACCACGCCATTGCTGAAGCATTCGGTGTATGGGGCTACAAAAAGTTTATGGGAAAAGAGTACGATGGTATTCACCGCCTAACGTTTTTAGTAGGCCAAGACGGTAAAATTAAACACCTATTTGATAAGTTTAAAACCAAAGATCACCATCAAGTAGTGTTGGATTATCTTGCAGCAGAATAATTTAATAGCTGTCAGAAAAAATACAGAAAAGCGTTGCTCATGGGCAACGCTTTTTTTATGTCTATACATTTGCGCTATATAAAACTTAAATAGCAATAGAGTAGATAATTTGTTAAAAAGAACAGCCATAGGGGTCAAATCTTGACTTCATACATCATAATTAATTAGCTGTTTATATTCGCCGAAACTTAAACAAGCTACTGTGTCGGATGGCGCTTCGCTTATCCGACCTACGTTTTCAAATATATAATGCGGGGTTATTGGCCGTGGGTATGGAGCTCGTTGGGTTTCGCTACGCTCTACCCAACGTACGTGTTTAACTTAAATTTTTACGCAGACAAAAATGGCGTTGCCTGAGCGCTGTGCCCATGGGATTATTTTGTCGTAGTCATGTTCAAATATGTGAATTTCGAAGTACGGTTTTAAGGCTTCTTTAAGCTCGGTGTAACTAAAAGCGACCATTGGGTGCTCGTCGTGCCATACGAGTGTTTTGTCTGCGGTGGTTTTTTCTATGCTGAGTTTTAATAACTGTTTACTGCCGCTGCCACTATAGTGCCAGCCAGAACGAAATGTGAAGAAGCTATTTTCGCTTGTTGCTGTGTGCTCTACAAATGAATCGCTGTCGATTTTGTTTTTATCAACCGTGTTAAAACAAAATATTCCACCTACGTTTAATGCGCTGTGTACGCTGGCAAGGCATTCTTTTAACTTATTAATGCCGTCGCAGTAATGGATTGAATACAAAAAGCAGGTAATTAAATCCAAGTGCTCGGTTACCTTAAATTCACTCATGTTTTGCAACGAAAATTGCGCTTCTGGGCAGCGAGTTTTTGCTTTATCTAGCATTGGCTGGTTTAAATCAAGCCCACTACTTTTATAACCGTTATCAATAAAGTGGCGTACATGCGGGCCGGTGCCACATGCTAAATCGAGATGGGTGTTTGCGCCATTACCAAAAATTTGGTGCAGCCTGTGAATAGAATTGCTTTGGGCTTGATAATTAATATCTGCACACATTAAGTCGTAGTAATCAGAAAGGTCGGTGTAAAGCGCGTTTGCGGACATATAAGCCTAGTGGTAAGTAGTAGAATATTTTTAAGTCGCGCATAGTAAACTAGTTATGGCTATTAGCGAAGAAGATATGAGTTTTAGGGTTGTCGGATGGTACTTCGCTTATCCGACCTACGTATTTAAATATTATAAAACGTTATTAGAAAATGGTGCGGAAGTGGAGATTTGTTGGGTTTAGCTTCGCTCTACCCAACATACGTAATATAACTTTAAGCTGGCTTTAACTAATTCCTAAATACTTATGTACTTGTATTGATAGGCGCCAGTTTTTGGCAATACAGGTGTCGATTGCTAATTTTGTTGCTGATACTTTTTGGCTAATTGGCTGCAAATAAACAAGCTTAGGGTTAACGCCTGTTTTAGCAAATAATTCTTCTAACTCTTCTACATGCTTTTGCATGGCAACGGGGTGTTTAATTTCGTTGGCGCGCTTCATGGTGCTGGTTAGTACTTCGTAACCGCCGCGCATGTTTATTTTTGGCGATACCGTTACCCATGTTTGCTCTGGAGCGAGTATTTCAAACGTGCCGCTGGTTTCTATTTGTGTGCTAAAGCCGTGTTCGTGTAATAAGTTACATACTGGATTTAAGTCAAACATACATGGCTCACCGCCAGTAATTACTACATGCTTTGCGGTATACCCACGCGATTGAAACAACGCTAAAATTTGCTCTGCACTGGCGTTAGCCCAATGATCTGAGTCGGCTTTTTTTTCTACGGTTTCGTCCAGCGATACTTTATATACATTATCAACATCCCACGTTTGCTTGGTGTCGCACCAAGAGCAGCCTACTGGGCAGCCTTGCAGGCGCAAAAATATTGAAGGTGTGCCAGTAAAACTTGCTTCACCTTGGATGGTTTCAAACACTTCATTAATTTTGTACAAAAGAAATCTCACTTACTACCTAGCAGCCAAATTGCTACTATTAAAAAACCAAAAAGCGCTGTGCAAAAATTGTTATTTAAGCTGCGGCCGTGTAGTATATCGCGCCCTGATATAAACCTCTATTAAAACTAAGAGCAAAACAGATATGACGCAAAAAGTAGTTGTTATTTATTCCGGCGGTATGGACTCATTTACCGTATTAAATAAAGCCCTGCAACAAGGCCATGATGTATATGCCCTATCATTTGACTATGGTCAGCGTCATGTAAAAGAGCTTAAAGTAGCAGCAAGTGTGTGTGAAAAATTAAACGTTCCACATAAAATTGTTGATATTTCGGCGATTAACCAACTTATTGGTGGCTCATCACTTACTGATGATATTGACGTACCTGAAGGCCATTACGAAGAAGAAAGCATGAAAAGTACGATTGTACCTAATCGTAATATGATTTTGCTCTCGCTTGCTGTTGGTTACGCGGTATCACTTAAAGCTAGCCAAGTTTATTACGGCGCTCACTCTGGGGATCATGCTATTTACCCTGACTGCCGTCCTGAATTTGTGCAAAAAATGGATGATGTGTGTCGTATTGCTAACTACGACGCGGTAGAAATTTTTAGCCCGTATTTAAATAATACTAAAATTGGTATTTTGACCGACGGTATTGAAATGGGTTTAGATTACAGCCAAACGTGGACCTGTTATAACGGCCGTGAAAAGGCCTGTGGTAAATGTGGCGCGTGCCAAGAACGCCTTGAAGCATTTGCACTAAATAACATTACAGACCCGTTAGAATACGAATAAGCCGCAATTAATTAGTAATACAATTGCTGCAAACAAAAAAAGGCTATCATCGATAGCCTTTTTTGTTTGTCACGTTTTAAGTCAATGATATTGATTACAGCCAGCGTTTTACGCGCGCTTTGTAAGCGGTAAACTCTTCGCCAAATAATTTAGTGAGCGCACGCTCCTCGGGTATTATTTGAAAAAATGTTAAATACGCAATAAACCCGATAATACATAAAAGCGCCCACAAGGAACTTAACCAAACACCCCACCCTGCTAAAATAAATGCAAAACCCACATACATTGGGTTACGCGAAATTTTATAAATGCCGCTCGTAATAAGTTTTGATGCTTGCTCAGGTTTATTTGGGTTTACTGTGGTGTTTGCTATTTTAAAGCTCGCTACCCCTGCAATACAAAAAACACACCCAATAATGACCAAACTTGCTGCTAAGTAGGTAATAAAGGCGGTGAAATCAATAACACTGTAATGCGCAATAAGCGCCATTATGCCTGCAAAAAACAGTACCACTATAACCGGTGGAATTTTATTATTTAACATAGCAACTCACTGTATTATTTAAAATATGTTTATTATATGGAGATTAGACGACTATTAAACAATATCTAAAGTGTATAAATGATGAACACGCTCAAAGCTGAATTAAATAAAGTATACAAATTAAGTTACAATTGTCAGCTTTATCAAAAGCGCTTAAAGGTTATACTTTAACCATAAACGAATAATAAAATGATAAGGAATGAGGTTATGTCTGGAACTACGATGATTGTACTTATTGTGCTAATTTCGGTTGGCTCAGGAGTAGTTTACGATATGTATAAAAAGCACCTTGAGTTTAAGCATAAAATGCAAAACAACAACAGCGATGCCCATAAACAACTAGCTGAAACAAACGCACAAGTGCTTGAATTAAAAGAGCGTGTACAAACACTTGAGGCTATTGTTACTGATTCAAGCTTTAACGTTAAAGATGAAATTAATAAACTTTAAGTTGTTATAAGTAATTTGGATATAAATGCGCATTTTCTGGCTGCTCAATGCCGTGAGCAGCTAAAAACCCACCAATAGCTTGCCCGCAGCCCTGTGGTGCTCGCCCACTGTCTATCTCAAAATTTAACTGATTTGCATGTTGCTTACCCATAGAGCAAAGCCCTACGGTACTTGGCGAGCGCATAGCGATACTTAGATTACCTACTTGTTCAACCACTACGTGCTTACTAAAGCGGGCAAAACCTTTGTATTTAAACTGCTCGTTTACGTAGTCATTACTTGTGGCCACCAATGCCGCAATTAAGCCGTGTAAAAAACTATTAGCGGATGAGTCTGCTGTTAAAAACGCAATTGTTTTTTTATTAAACTCGCTAAGCTGGCAATCCTCACACAACAGCTCAACAGTATATAAATGTTGCTCGGCTACTTGCTGCTGACTTTTAAGCTCAATACTTTTTCCTGCAAATACAATACGTTTAAGCACTTCATCAACGTTACTTGTAACCGCTTCGCTTTTAACAAGTTCAGGGTTTTGCGCCATTACAGGTAAGTCGTGGTGATTGTTAAATGGCGTGCTTGTTGCGCCGCTTTGCATTAACTGAAAAAGCTCTCTTACTTCATGTTCTCGCGCTACTTTTAACGCTAAAAATGCAGTTTGGATAAGTTCTGAAGTAGGTAGGTTTTCCTCTACAATCCAGCGTCTGCCAAATAATAGTTTTTTAGCTTTGGCTTCATTAGTAGATGCGCTTTTTTGGTAGTTATCAGGGCTCAGCACTGCTACTTGCAGATAAATCTCTTCACCTTTTTGTGCAGCGAGCACTCTAAAGTGAGCCGAAAACTCAATACTCTCAAGTACTTCGTTTACGCTTTGAAGCGTGTGCTTGTAACGTAAAAAATGCTGTGGCACCACCCAATTACTATTAGCCAATTGCACCAGGGGTGCATAAGAAATAGGTTGCTCGTAACTGTGTTGCCATTTTTGCTCATTGCTAAGCAAATGATTAATGTGACTCTTGTTATCTGACATAAATAAACCAAATAAACTCGCGTAGTGCGATATAAACTATGAACACATTACGTCGTCAATGTCGTAATTAGATCACATGTACGCCCTACTTTTGGGCTTTTTTAACTATCGGTGAGTTCTTGATAGTCTGTTATAACTTTTTGATAGTATGGCTTATCTTTATTGAGCATTTTATTATAATGATTTATGAGTTGTCGTTGGTACATAGCGTGCTCTGTACTAGCAAAGTCCCACATTTTGTTGCCGGTATGGCTAATCTCATTATTGGTACTAAAGCTCACTTCAATCACTTCATAAAAACGTTTGTTGTCGTAGACTATTTGTTCACTTATAAGCCCTAAACCGAGTTGTTTTAAACCCACTCGCAACTTATAAGTGTGATGCACTGGGCATAAAATAAACCGAACATTATTTAAATGCTCCACTGCGTTATTAGCAATAATTTGTTGTACTAAACTTAACAACAGCTCACCGCCAACACCTGCTATTACAACTACTTGGCTTTTACTTTGAGTAATTTCTATTTTGCCTACATCCTGACATAAGACCTGCCACTGCGGATTTTTATCACAGGTTTTTTGTAATTTATTAATAGATGATAATTGCGCTTCTAGGTCGTTCATTAAAGTGGCGACTATATCTACAAAAATAACGTGGTTTGCAGCTGCGCGTTTTAATAGCGCCATGCCTAAATAACCATGGTCGCAGCAACAATCCCAAATAATATCGTGATGCTGCGAAATTAATTTATCAATGGCAGTTAGGCGTTTACTGAGCTTCATTTAAGCAGGTGTTTGTGACGTTTTATAGACAAGCGCTTTTAAACTTTTGTCGCTGTCTACTTCAATAAAACGCTCGGTGGGGGCTAGGCGCTCAACAAATTCAGTTGCGCCTTGGGTGTTCTCGTTTATTAATGCTTTAAATGCATCTTCGCTAAGCTCTGGGCTATTAGCACACAATAGTAATTGTGTGGTATCGCAAAGTAGCTCTGGCAACCTGCGCAGCACTTTTTGATAGTCTTTAGTTAATATAAAGCTGCCTTTTTGAAAGCTTGGCGGATCAACTATTATTAAATCAAACGGGGCTGCTTTTTTTAGTTTTCCAAACGATTTTAAAATATCGTGAGGTAAAAAACTTACCCCGCGCTCAAAACCATTTAGCTGATGGTTTTGCTTGCCGACTTTAAGCACGCCTTTGCTCATATCCATGTTCATCACATGATCTGCCCCGCCTTGCATGGCGGCAAGCGAAAACCCACATGTATACGAAAACAAATTAAGCACTTTGCCATGCTTGCTGTTAGCCATTACAAATTCACGGCCGCTGCGCATATCGGGAAATATTCCGGTATTTTGGCGGCTCTGTAAATCAACCAAAAAGCGAATGCCATTTTCGGTTACAACATGTGGGTTAGGTAATTGCCCATAAACCACGGTGTTTTGGCTTTGTACGCCAGCACGCTGCTGGTACACAAGTGACGTAATAAGCTCAGGCTGGTTTTTTTGTGCCCACTGCCACACAACATTGGTGAGCTCGCTTAGTGTTTGCTCGTCAATTTCGTCGTACGAAACCAAAAATAAACTTGGCGGGTAAAAGTCTAAATTAATATGGCTTAATGCTTCGACGCTGTGGCCTCGGCCATGAAAAACACGACACAGTTCATTTTTTAAAATTGGCGCGTCTTCAAGCGCAGTAATAAGAGGTGTAAAGTTTGCTGTCATTTTTAATTAATCAACTGTTGTTGTAGTTCATGTATTTCATCGCGAACAGAGCCCGCTTTTTCAAATTCTAGGTCGCTTGCGTATGCATGCATTTTGGTTTCAAGCTGCTTAATTTGCACGGCAATTTCTTTCGCACTAAGAACCTTTTTAGACTCTTTACGAATAAGTTTAAGGTTGTCTTTAGGGGCCGCTTCTTCACCTACATCCATTACATCAAGTATTTTTTTAGCCAGAGCATGAGGCTCTATGCCGTGCTCAACGTTATATGCATGCTGAATTTCGCGCCTGCGTGCTGTTTCGTCCATGGCTTTTGCCATTGATTTTGTAATTCTGTCACCATATAAAATAGCGCGGCCATCTAAGTGACGAGCAGCACGGCCAATGGTTTGTATCAGCGAGCGAGCCGAGCGTAAAAAACCCTCTTTGTCAGCATCAAGTATGGCAACAAGTGCCACTTCTGGCATATCAAGGCCTTCTCGCAGTAAGTTAATGCCCACTAACACATCAAACACGCCAGCTCGTAAGTCACGAATTATTTCCACGCGCTCAACGGTATCAATGTCTGAATGTAAGTAACGTACTTTTACATTATGCTCGCTTAGGTAATCTGTTAAATCCTCAGACATACGTTTAGTAAGTGTAGTTACCAGTACGCGTTCGCCCTTCTCCACACTTTTGTATATTTCTGAGAGTAAATCATCAACCTGATCGCCCACAGGACGTACTTCTATAAGTGGGTCGAGCAGCCCTGTTGGGCGAATTACTTGCTCTGCTATTTCGCCCGCGCAGCGCTCTAACTCAAAGTCGCCAGGCGTTGCTGATACATAAATAGTTTGTGGTGCTATGGCTTCAAACTCTTCAAAACGCAGTGGCCTATTATCCATTGCTGAGGGCATTCTAAAACCATACTCAACAAGGTTTTCTTTACGGCTTCTGTCGCCTTTATACATGGCGCCAATTTGCGATACGGTTACGTGCGATTCATCAATAATCATTAATGCGTCATCAGGTAGGTAATCAAGCAATGTTGGCGGCGGATCGCCTGGCGTACGCCCAGATAAATAGCGGCTGTAGTTTTCTATACCCGAGCAATAACCAAGCTCGGTCATCATTTCTATATCGTATTGCGTTCGCTGTGCTACACGTTGCTCTTCTACTAACTTGTTTGCACTGAGTAACTGGGCGCGTCGCTCTTTTAGTTCTTCTTTTATTTTTTCGATAGCGCCAAGTATCTTTTCACGCGGGGTAACATAGTGCGTTTTAGGATAAATAGTAGCGCGCACTATATGCTTTTCAATTGCACCGGTAAGCGGGTCAAAAATACTTAAGCGCTCTATTTCATCATCAAACATTTCTACACGTACAGCAAAAGTGTCTGATTCTGCTGGGAATATGTCAACTACTTCGCCACGTACACGGTATGTACCTCGGCTAAAATCTATATCATTGCGGGTATATTGTATTTCAGCAAGGCGGCGTAGCATGTCGCGTTGATCGACTTTTTCGCCCACTTTTAAAAGTAGCATCATTTTCATGTACGATTTAGGGTCACCCAAACCATAAATAGCCGATACCGATGCCACAATAATGGTGTCGCGACGCTCAAGCAATGCTTTGGTCGCACTTAAACGCATTTGCTCTATGTGCTCATTTATCGAAGCATCTTTTTCAATAAATGTGTCGCTAGATACAACATAGGCTTCTGGCTGGTAGTAATCGTAATACGATACAAAGTATTCAACCGCGTTTTTAGGAAAAAACTCTTTCATCTCGCCGTATAGCTGCGCAGCCAATGTTTTATTGTGCGCCATTATTATTGTTGGACGGTTTAAATCGCTAATAATATTGGCCATGGTAAAGGTTTTACCTGTACCGGTGGCACCTAATAACGTTTGGTGTGCAAGCCCCGCTTCTAACCCTTCGCATAGCTGTTTAATGGCGGTAGGCTGATCGCCTGCTGGTTTGAAATGTGATTTTAACTGAAAATGGTCGCTCAATTATTGCACTCCTGTAACGATTCGCCGCTCAGCGCTTCTAGTTTTTTCATAAACCATTTATATGCCACTATTGCTGTAAATAAATTACCTATGGCAGCGCCTATAAATAACCCTAATAATCCGGCTATTTCGTTGCCGATATAAGCAAATGGTACATAAAATATGAATAAACGAATAACGCTTAGTACCAATGCGTTCATTGGTTTGTGTAAAGCATTAAACGATGAGTTTGATAATATGATCACCCCTTGTAAGCCATAGCTTAGTGGGATGGTATAAATAAAGAGCTTAATTACATCTATTACGGCTTGTTCTTTACCAAATAATTGGCTTATAACACCTGAAAATGCAATTAGTAATACGTAAATGGCAAATTGCCATACCATCACAAATTTTAGTGTGCCGGTATACGCTTCTTTGACACGGCATAATTTGCCAGCCCCAAAGTTTTGACTCACAAATGGCGGTAATGTCATCGATAGCGCAAGCACTAATATACTTGCAATAGATTCTATCCGGCTTCCTACTCCAAATGCGGCCACGGCTTCTGGCCCATGATGCGCTACTAAGGCGGTCATTACAGCCATTGCAACGGGTGTAAGCATGTTTGCACCTGCAGCAGGTAAACCAATTTTTAATATTTTACGAATAGCGCCAGTTACAGTTTGCTTGCCCGCTTTGAGACTCAACAAACGTTTTTTAACCGCTAATATATATAAAATAATAACCACAGCGACCGACCATGCAACAACACTTGCTATGGCAGCGCCTTGAATTCCTAACGCGGGTACCGGCCCAAAGCCAAATATCAGTATTGGGTCAAGTACGGCGTTTATCAGCCCGGCTCCGGCCATTACTATACTTGGCGTTTTGGTATCACCGCTGGCACGCAGTACCGAATTACCAATCATTGGGGTTATTAAAAATACGCTACCGATAAACCATACATTCATGTATTCATGTATTAACGGCAATACTTGCGCGCCCGCTCCTAGTAAAGTAAATATGGGGTCAATCAGTAAATATCCAACAGATGACAACACAATAACCAAAACCACACCAACCATTAAAGAAATACTGGCATCAAAACGTGCTTCATCAATTTTATTACTGCCGAGCGCTTTCGCTATTACTGCTGATGTACCGATCCCCAGCCCTATTGCTAAGCTGATAACGGTAAAAGTAACTGGAAATGTAAAGCTCACGGCAGCTAATGGTTCGGTGCCAAGTAAACTTATAAAAAAGGTGTCTACAATATTGAACATCATTAGTGTGATCATGCCGAATATCATCGGTATGGTCATCGTCTTTAATGTAGGCAAGATAGGATCGTTTAGTAAATCTGGGCGAGTCTGAGATTTTGAAATTGCGCGCATGAAATAAATAGGCCTCTTTTACTGAACGAATCATTTTAAAGCATCAAGACAGTTCAAGCCACGGATTTATCACTACAATTGATGTAATTACGTAAGTAAATATTCTAAAAAATAGTAAAACTTGGTTTTTACATCTTTTTGTTAAAATAGAGCCTAAACACGCCAAAAAACAATTAAAACACATTTTTATAACTTTTATTACAAACACCCTGTGTTATCTGATGCTTTTTTACACAAAGCAACTACTTGGTTTATCGTTACGAAAAAATTCATTCATGGAGTTACATCTATTAGCCACCAAAACATAACCCACTGTTTTACAATGAATAAAAAATAGTGATTTAAAAGCTTGAAATCGTTGTAGCACCCTAAAACATTGGTGCCGATGATGTTCTTAAAGTTTCATAAACAGAGTTATCCACAGAAACCGTGGATAACTCATTCAAAGCCGCATTTATAAAGGCCTTGAGAGACTCGCAATTTTCGCTGAGGTCCAACCAATTGTTGATTTGCTAATTGTGGCATTTTTATAAACTCACACTGAAAACGCAAGCTTGCCGATTTTTCTTCTTAACATACTTATACGTTAGTAAATAAAAAACGTTTAATACAAAGTTAAGTTATTGATTGTTCTATTTTTGAGCGAAGATAATAAATGCTCAATTTATAGATCAAAATTGGATCACTATTAAGAGGGAAAATACTTTTATGACTATTCGTGCAGGTATATTTTTAGAAAATTAAAATAAAAAAGTAAATAAATACGAAGAATACCCGAAAGTAAAAATGAAATTTTATGTTTTTGAGTTGTTTTTTAATTACAAGTGGCTTTAATGGCGTGTTTAATTTAACCAATTTAAAGACTCAACAATAATAAAACTCGCATTAGTATTCTTAAATTCTTAAAAAAACAGCTTTAATAGAGCTATAAATCACGCAGATCGAACACAAAAACAACGAATAAACCTCTTTTTTCAATTTATGACTTTTATATGTTGACACTTTGCGGCTCGGTCATTAATATTTCGCCCCGTTGAAAGGCAAGACGCTTCCCCCTTAGCTCAGTTGGTTAGAGCGACGGACTGTTAATCCGCAGGTCCCCCGTTCGAGTCGGGGAGGGGGAGCCAAGTTTTTCAACCATAAACGATTCCCCCTTAGCTCAGTTGGTTAGAGCGACGGACTGTTAATCCGCAGGTCCCCCGTTCGAGTCGGGGAGGGGGAGCCAAGTTTATGTTTATGATGTAGTTCCCCCTTAGCTCAGTTGGTTAGAGCGACGGACTGTTAATCCGCAGGTCCCCCGTTCGAGTCGGGGAGGGGGAGCCAAATCATCATAATAATATCAGTACTTTAGTTCCCCCTTAGCTCAGTTGGTTAGAGCGACGGACTGTTAATCCGCAGGTCCCCCGTTCGAGTCGGGGAGGGGGAGCCAATTCTAAGAATTTCATAGACATTCCAAGCTATTTCCACTACTCTTCCTTATATAACTAAAGCATTAGTTTAATTCTTTAATGCGCTGTACTTAGTTTATTAATCAAGGACTTGATTCCTTCCCTTTTGATTATTAAAAGACTGAAAACATGGCTGGATTTAAAAAACTTATTTTTATACAAATTATCTCTTGGTTATTGTGTGTTGCAGCAGGAAGCTACTTCATATCTATAAGCTTTGATACTGCGGTAAGTGATGCACAAAAAAATGCACAAACAACTGTCACTAAGTATATTAATGACCTTTCTTTAGACGATATTTCTGCTCAAAATTTAAAACAATCAATTGCAGATGGTAATACGTTTTCAAGCTTTACTCTAAGAGATTACCAAGGTGCTGAAGTATTTAGCATTAACCCCCCTACTCAATTACCAATGTTTGCTGATTTTGTACTCTCTAACTTTAACTCTGTACGCCCACAGTTTGCTGTAAACGATGCCGCAGATATAAAAGTTGAATTTGTACTTAACATTGAGCATTTAGCGTCGCAGCTACAAACGTCCCTTTTTATTGTTATTTTGATTTCTGCCATTTTAGTTATTATTCCAATAATTCTAATGAAATCTATTTTTTACCATTTAAATAAAAATATAAGTACAACAGTTGCTGACATTATCGATATTTATATCAATCAAAACCAAGTTGATAATGATTTAGAAGCAGCATTAGATGGCACTCGATTGAAAAAAATGGGAAAAGATTTAGTATCTAGCTTTAATCGATTATCGCATTTTTTAAAAAACAAAAACGAAGACATACAAAGCGCTGCTATGACTATCAAGCATGAAGCGTACAAAGATGTAATTACCTCGCTTGGTAATCGTAATATGTTTGTTGAGTACTACGAAAAAAATATTGAAAACACTGAGCAAAGTACATTTGGCTCTTTAGCTATGGTTCGTTGTAGCGAACTACAAGCTATAAACCAAAGCCGTGGTTATCAAAAAGGTGACGAGTACGTTAAAGGCGTTGCCGATATTATTAAGCACATAAGCGGCACTTACACGGGTAGCCAAGTATTTAGATTAAACAGCTCTGATTTTGCGGTAGTACTCCCCCACATTCCTTTAAAAGAAGCTGAGCGCTTTGGTGAAAACCTGCAATCGCGCTTCACGCAGTACCAACAAAACCAAGAGTTAAGCTCGGTAGCTAATACGGGTATTGTAGGTTACGAAAAAGGTAAACCGTTAGGCGAACTACTTTCTGTTGTTGATAACGCGATGAGCATGGCGCAGTCAAAGCAAGTTAATGCATGGCACGTACAACGCGAAACCGATTTAGTTAATAACGTAAGTGCGGGGTTTGGTAATCAAAACTGGCGTAAGGTTATTAAGGAAGTTATTGAATCTAAGCGTGTGCATTTAGTGATGCAAAACATTATGCCGCTTGGTAAAAGCATAAAAGCCTACGCTGAAGTACAAGTTCGATTTAAAACAGAAGACAATCAAGTACTGCCTACCGCTTCTTTTTTAGCAATGGCCGAAAAACTTGATATGGCAATAGAAATTGATCGCCTGATCATCGACTCTTCTCTTGAAAAAGTTAAAAGCCGTAATTTATCTGAAAAGTTTTTTGGTTTAAACGTAACAGCCTCAAGTGCACACAACGATCAGTTTGTAATTTGGCTAGAGCGCCGATTATTGAAAGATACGCATATTGCATCTAAACTAGTATTTGAGGTAAGCGAGTTTGGTTTACAGCAAAACATCAAGGCTAGTAAGCGCTTTATCGACATGGTTCACCGTGTTGGCGCACGCGTTACAGTTGAACGTTTTGGTGTTGGCTTAACTTCATTTAAGTTTTTCCGCGATTTAAAACCTGATTTTATTAAAATGGATGCAAGTTATACTCGCGGCCTAGAAGATGATAAAAATAATCAGTACTTTATGCGCTTAATGGTCGATTTAGCCCACCGCATTGGTGTTAGCGTATTTGCTGAAGGCGTTGAGAGCCAAGAAGAGAAACACATTATAGAAACGTTGTGTTTAGATGGCGTTCAAGGTTATTACATAGAAAAACCTAAAGACATTTAATTAGTTTTCAATTAATACAAAAAAGAGCATTCGTTGCTCTTTTTTTGTTTCTGCTATTTGACTAATTCCTTACATCAAAATCACATTAATTTTACAGCCTTGTGATCAATATGTTTGTCCTTGCGTTTATTTAACTGATAACGACTCGCAAATGTTGTTTATCGGGGCAGAAAAAAGGATAATAAGCAGGACTTTAATAGCGTGAGGCACACATGACAGAATATGTCTTGTTATTGATTGGAACCGTTCTGGTTAATAACTTTGTATTAGTACAATTTTTAGGCTTATGTCCGTTTATGGGCGTATCAGGTAAGCTTGATACGGCGATTGGTATGTCTTTGGCAACCACGTTTGTGCTTACCCTTGCCTCTGTAACTAGCTATTTAGTTAATCAATATATTTTAATCCCTCTGGATATCGCCTTTTTACGCACCATGAGCTTTATTTTAGTGATTGCCGTTGTAGTGCAATTTACCGAAATGGTTGTGCGTAAAACCAGCCCTACCCTATATCGTTTATTAGGCATATTTTTACCGCTGATCACCACTAACTGTGCGGTATTAGGTGTGGCTTTATTAAATATCAAAGAAGATCATTCGTTTTTACAATCTGCGGTATATGGTTTTGGTGCTGCGGTTGGTTTTTCTTTAGTGCTTGTATTGTTTGCAGCACTACGAGAGCGTTTAGCAGCTGCTGACGTTCCTACGCCTTTTAAAGGCGCCTCTATTGCAATGATCACTGCAGGCTTAATGTCGATGGCGTTTATGGGTTTTACTGGATTAGTGAAGTTTTAATATGACCTTGTTTTATGCCTTGATAGCGATTGGTTCGCTAGCACTCATTTTTGGACTTATTTTAGGGTTTGCAGCAATTCGCTTTCGCGTTGAAGGTAACCCTATTGTTGAGCAAATTGATACTATTTTACCGCAAACTCAATGCGGACAATGTGGCTACCCGGGTTGTCGCCCTTACGCCGAAGCCATAGCTAATGGCGATGAAATAAATAAATGCCCACCAGGCGGAGAATCTACCATGAAAAAGCTTGCCGGCTTAATGGGGGTTGATGAAAAACCACTTGCCGGTGGCGAGCAAGCAGAACCTATAAAAACAGTGGCTTATATTCGCGAAGATGAATGTATTGGCTGTACCAAATGTATTCAAGCCTGCCCAGTTGACGCTATTTTGGGCGCAACTCGTCAAATGCATACCGTGTTAATTGATGAATGTACTGGCTGTGATTTATGTGTTGAGCCTTGCCCTGTAGATTGCATTGATATGCTACCTGTAGCCGAAACTAAACAAAACTGGAAATGGCAGCTAGACGCTATTCCTGTTACACAAATAGATTAGAGGTTTGAGTGGAAAAGTTACTTGAACAAATAAAAAAAGGCACCGTGTGGGCATTTCCTGGCGGCATACACCCACCACAACAAAAATCACTCTCTAATAGTGCGAGTATCACTCGCCTACCCTTGCCCGACAAACTCATTGTTGCGCTTAAGCAGCACATAGGCGCAAATGGTAAGTTACTTGTAGAAAAAGGCCAACACGTATTAAAAGGCCAACCACTAACAGAACCCGCTGCTAACTGGTCGGTACCTGTACATGCGCCAAGCTCTGGTGTAGTTACTGATATTGCACCTATGCCATCAGCACATCCATCGGCCCTGCCTGAACTAAGTGTTATTATTGAACCAGACGGCAAAGACGAATGGGTAGCTCTAAATAAAAATAAAAATCCTGCTGAGCTTAGCCATGATGAGCTTATAAATATTATTCACCAAGCCGGTATTAGCGGTATGGGTGGTGCTGGTTTTCCTACTTATGTAAAAGCAGATACCAAGCAACCTATCGAATTTTTGATTGTAAATGCTGTTGAGTGCGAACCTTATATTACTGCCGATGACGTTTTAATGCGCGAACACGCTAAAGAAGTTATCCAAGGCATTGAAATAATGCAGCAACTTTTAAACCCAACACTGTGCATTGTGGGTATAGAAGATAACAAGCCTGAAGCTATTGCAGCAATGAAGCAAGCAGCTGAGCATAACTCAAAAATTATTATTCAAACGGTGCCAACTATTTATCCATCTGGCGGTGAAAAGCAATTAATTAAATTACTTACTAACCGTGAAGTTCCTAGCATTGGTATTCCAGCCGATATTGGTATTTTAGTGCATAACACGGGTACTTTGTTTGCCGTACAACAAGCCGTTTATGAAGGCAAACCGCTAATTGAGCGTATAGTTACGGTAACAGGTAACACTATTCATAAACCTGGAAATGTATGGGCACTGCTTGGTACTGAAATAAAGCATTTACTAGATTGCCAAGGTTTCTCTCCTGTACCGCAGCAAAGTGTTGTGATGGGCGGCCCAATGATGGGCTTTACGCTACCCACAGTACGTATTGGCATAGTTAAAACCACTAACTGTATTTTAGCGCCTGATCATAAAGAGCTAGCGGAACCCGGCCCTGAAAAAGCCTGTATACGTTGTAGCGCCTGTGCCGATGCCTGCCCTGCTTCTTTATTGCCACAACAATTGCAGTGGTTTGCTAAATCAAAAGAGTACGACAAACTACAAGAGCACAATTTATTTGATTGTATTGAATGTGGTGCTTGTGCATACGTGTGCCCAAGCGAAATCCCTCTTGTACAGTACTACCGTATAGCCAAAGTTGAAATTAAAGAACAACAAGCTGACAAAATTAAAGCCGACAGAGCAAAAGAGCGTTTTGATGCCCGAAAAGAACGTTTAGAGCGTGAGCAAGAAGAACGCCAAAACCGCCATAAACGCAAACCTGCTGCTAAGTCTGCTGACGAAAAACAAAAAGTAGCTGAGGCACTAGCCCGTGTTAAAAATAAATCAGATAACGGCGATGAAAAATCTGCTGTTGCTGCCGCTATTGCACGCGCTAAAGCTAAAAAGCAACAAGGCGAAGAACTAGAGCCAGATAACAGCGAAGTAGCAAAAGAGCGCGCACTACGTAAAGAACAAGCGCGTAAATATAAAGAGCAAAAATCGCAAACAGATGAATCGGCCGAGACTACACCCGTTGATGATAAAAAATCAGCAGTAGCTGCAGCCATTGCTCGCGCTAAAGCCAAAAAGGCAGCACAAGCATTAGATAACGCTGAACAAGCAGCAAGTGAAGAGCCACAAAACGATGCCCCTGTTGATGATAAAAAAGCAGCCGTAGCGGCGGCCATTGCGCGTGCTAAAGCTAAAAAAGCAGCACAAGCATTAGATAACGCTGAACAAGCAACAAGTGAAGAGCCACAAAGCGAGGCCCCTGTTGATGACAAAAAAGCAGCGGTAGCGGCGGCCATTGCGCGTGCTAAAGCTAAAAAAGCGGCTAAAGCATTAGAAGAAGCTGAGCAAACAGCAATTGAAGAGCCACAAATTGATGCCCCTGTTGATGATAAAAAAGCAGCCGTAGCGGCGGCCATAGCTCGTGCTAAAGCTAAAAAAGCGGCTAAAGCACTAGAAGATACCGAACAAACTCAGCCCCAAGAGCTACAAGTTGATAGCGCAGCACCTAAGAGTGCAGAAAGTAACACCGATGACTCATCAGTTCTTATTAACGCAGATAAACCTAAATCAGCCGAAGATAAGAAAAAAGCCGCCGTGGCTGCTGCAATTGCGAGAGCAAAAGCTAAAAAGTTACAAAAAGAAGGAAATAATCAGTCATGAAATTAACCATGGCCAGTTCGCCGCATAATCACAGCCATAAATCGTTAACGCGATTAATGCTTAGCGTTATTGCTGCGTGTATTCCTGGGCTAATTGCTCAAGTTTTCTTTTTTGGTACAGGTGTGCTTATTCAACTCGTACTATCGCTTGTTGCTGTAAGCGTATTTGAAGCTGCAATAATGCTAATACGAAAGCGCCCTGTTTGGCCTGCATTAAGTGATGGCAGTGCGTGGCTTACTGCCGTGTTATTGGCATTGAGTATTCCACCACTTGCCCCTTGGTGGATAATCGTGATTGGCTGTTTATTTTCTATCGTTATAGTTAAACAGCTTTATGGCGGCCTTGGGTTTAACTTATTCAATCCAGCAATGGCGGCTTATGTACTGCTATTAGTTTCGTTTCCGGTGCAAATGACCGCATGGTTGCCTGTCACTGATTTAATAAATACGCCAATAGGCTTTGCTGATCAGCTAAGGCTAATATTCACCGATTTTACGGCCTCTGGGTTTAGCCTAGATCAAGTACGCGCAGGGGTTGATGGCCTAACAATGGCAACACCACTAGATACTGTTAAAACAGACATAGCCCACGGTTTAACCGTTACCGAGAGCATGCAAAAGCCAATATTTAACGAATGGGCTGGCCTTGGTTGGGCATGGGTTAATTTAGGCTATTTAGTGGGTGGTTTATACTTACTAAAAGCAAAAATAATTAACTGGCATATTCCTGTCAGTTTTATCGCAACTTTAGCTGTATGTAGTGCTATTGGTTATATCGCATCACCAGGTACAGAGCCGGGCACCCTATTTCACTTATTAAGTGGTGCCACTATGATGGGAGCCTTTTTTATAGCAACCGATCCGGTATCTGCAGCAACAACTAACAAGGGGCGCTTAATTTATGGCGCACTAATTGGCTTACTAATTTATTTAATTCGTACCTTTGGTGGTTTTCCTGATGCCATCGCATTTAGCGTATTACTGATTAATATTGCAGTGCCACTAATAGACTACTACACACAGCCACGTACTTATGGCCATGGAGCAGTAAAATGATCATTTCGTCAATGACTAAAAATGGGGCTATTTTAACTGCGTTTGCATTAGCAACAACAGGCTTAGTTGCCTCTATCAATGCACTTACTGCCGATAAAATTGCAGAGCAAGAACAACTGCAACTTACTGCGCAACTACAAGAAGTGCTCGACCCAAAATCGTACGACAATCAATTATCGCAAGATTGCGTAATTATTACTGACGAAAAGCTAGGCCCATACGCAAATCAAGTAATTTACCGTGCTCGTAAAAACAATAAACCAGTCGCTGTTGTTATTAGGCATGTTACGCCAAACGGCTACAGTGGCGATATTAACTTATTAACAGCTGTATTGAGCGATGGCACTATTGCTGGCGTTCGTACGACTAAACACGAAGAAACCCCTGGTTTGGGCGACAAAGTAGAAGTTAAAAAATCACTTTGGATCACAACATTTAAAAGCTTAACGGTTGAAGGCGAAGAAGACGCTCGCTGGGCTGTTAAAAAAGATGGCGGCCAGTTTGATCAATTTACAGGCGCGACCATAACGCCACGTGCTGTTGTGGGCTCTGTTAAAAATGCCGTATTGTTCGCACAAACTAATTTTGATGATATTTTTGCAGCACCTAATGCCGAATGTATGGAGGTAGCTAAATGAGTGAGTTAAAAACATTATACAAAGAAGGTGTATGGGTAAATAACCCTGCCCTTGTGCAGCTTTTAGGTTTATGTCCACTGCTTGCCGTTACCTCAACTGTAACAAATGCCTTAGGTTTGGGCTTAGCAACTTTACTCGTACTAATAGGCTCAAATGTTACCGTATCAATTGTGCGTAACTGGGTGCCAAAAGATATTCGTATACCTGTATTTGTAATGATCATCGCGGGCTTTGTAACAATAGTTCAATTACTTATGAACGCTTATACCTTTGGTTTATATCAATCATTGGGAATTTTTATCCCGTTGATTGTAACTAACTGCGCCATTATTGGCCGCGCCGAAGCATACGCCTCTAAAAATCCTGTTCATTTATCAGCATTTGACGGCTTAATGATGGGCTTAGGCTTTATGGCTGTATTGTTAGTGTTAGGAGCTATGCGTGAACTCATTGGCCAAGGTACGCTGTTTGACGGAGCCGATTTATTACTTGGCCCATGGGCACAGAGCATGCGCATAGAAGTATTTAACTTTGATAACCAATTTTTACTGGCAATTTTACCACCGGGTGCCTTTTTGGGTCTTGGACTACTTATTGCTGCTAAAAACGTAATTGACGCACAAATAAAATCAAAGCAAATTGCACCGCCAGAGGCTGAAAAAGGCCCTCGAGCACGTGTTACTAGCTTAACTTAAGGGGAAAACGTATTAGAGCAACAATTAGCACTAATACGTTTTAAGTTGCATGAATAAAGAAAAACGTCACCAAATACTGTCGCGCCTGCGCGACGATAACCCGCACCCAGTTACAGAGCTTGAATATTCAAGCCCATTTGAGTTACTAGTAGCAGTAACTCTTTCAGCACAAGCAACTGATGTAGGCGTTAATAAAGCCACTCGAAAGTTGTTCCCTGTTGCTAATACACCACAAGCCATTTTAGACTTAGGTCACGATACACTGCGTGATTATATAAAAACCATCGGCTTATTTAATTCTAAAGCTGCCAACGTTTACAAAATGTGCCAAATTTTGGTGGATGAACATAACAGCATCGTGCCAGAAAATCGTGAAGCCCTAGAAGCCCTACCAGGCGTTGGCCGTAAAACCGCTAATGTTGTACTCAATACCGCCTTTGGCTGGCCTGTAATAGCCGTAGATACACACATATTTCGTGTATCTAACCGTACAAAGCTTGCCATGGGTAAAGATGTTGTAGCTGTAGAACAAAAGCTTGAAAAGGTTGTACCAAAAGAATTTAAAGTAGACGTGCATCATTGGCTAATACTGCACGGGCGTTACACCTGCGTAGCGCGTAAACCTAAGTGTGGCAGCTGTATTATTGAAGACTTGTGTGAGTTTAAGGATAAAACAGATTAACTATAGGCAGTCTTGAGCGATGAGCACATATTGGTTCATTTAATTTCACTTAAAAATTTTAGAAAACTTAGTGATAGTAATACCTTAGGTAATTTGTTAAAACTATATAAAGTAGATAAATGAGCGCTAAGTCGGTAGAAATATGCGCGATGAGGCACTATTAAATTGTTAACTATCTTTGAGGAATCGAGTGAAAATCATTATTAAAAGCTCAGTGGCAACATTAGCAATTATTGCTGCGGTTTTGGTGCTTGTGGTTTTCTTAATAACAGCTTTCTGGGATGGCGTTAGTAGCACTGTGCTGCCAAACACAATACTAGGCCTTTATAACAAGGATTTTTGGGAAAACTTCCTAGTTGAAATGCACGGCATAGTTTTCGAGCTGTCTATTATTGGTGTATTAATTCTATGGCTTGATTCTAAAAGGAGTAAGTCAGGCGAAATAAAAAGATTAAGAGAAGATCTAGAAGACTTCTCGGCTTTAGACTTTCCCGAAATTAACGTGAAAAAATTAGGCCATATAAAAAGGCTTAATGAACACAATATCAAAAATATAGATGTACAAAACCTAGTTTTAAATGGGCTAAAAGTAAAAGGAATGGTTGCTGAGGACTCCAGACTTATTGGACTAAAAATTGTCGAGGGATCTATTGTTGGTTCTATTTTTAAATCTATGAAAATGAGATCATCAAACTTTCAGAAAAGCACGATTAAAAGCACTACTTTTCAGTCCTGTGACCTATTAAAAAGTAAGTTTAATGAATCAATATGCAAGGGGGTGGATTTTACTAATTCGTCCCTTGAAAGAGCTGAATTCACAAATTCAGACTTACAAAGCAGTGTTTTTAATGGATGCGATGTTCGAGAAGCAAAGTTTGATGGCGCTAATCTAAAACATGCATCTTTCCATAACGCAATGCACCTATCTTCGGAGCTTTTGCTGAGAGCAAAGAATTTAGACTACGTGAAAGTATCAGATGAAATAATGGCGGAGCTGATTTCTCTGAGACCTGATATTAAGTATCAGAAGAACAAGGGCCGGCCTTGAAGGAATCGAACCTTCACACAGCTCAAGAGCTGCTGACCCGCATCCGGCCTATCGAAGTGTCAAAGTATCAGTCGGGTATAGTGCTGTCAATAGTTAACAAGCGCATGTTGTCGGACTGGTTTTCCGCTGCGCTCCAAACCAGCCTCAAATGCGGGTGTTATAGGTCCCCATGACAGCAGATAGATATAAATTTTCAAACTCTAGTGAATTAATTAAACTTTTTAATGATTCCGAGTCCTCGTATGAGTCATTTGGTGGAGATTATTCACAGAGTCAATATGGAACATTAGCTAATTTACGAGATATGCCAGAATATGAGTTAAGCTTTTTTCCTTTTACTGAAATAGCACGAAAGTGTGGAATGAAATCATTCAGTTTAAAACGCAGTAGTAAGACTGGGCGTATCTATGTCTGGAATGTTAATCTTGGTGGGCACGCACCAAAACTTGAGCTTAGGCCTATTACACTTGAGCACCTCATGGATGTTGATTTAATGATAAAGTATCATGAAAACTGGGCTTATGAATTGGGGTGTAATATTTCTATTGATTCAAACTATGAAATATAACAAAGCAATCCAGCATCAGCCACTGCGTGGCTTGGACAGCCTAGCCGTTGCGGTTTTATATTTCTATAAGGTACGCAATGAACACTGCATTTCAAACTGACTTTGAACGTTCGGAATTTACTGATGAAATCCATGGTGTTTTTGGTCGAATATTGATTTTAACATCTCGCTTTGATAGTGCTTGTAAGGCTTTAGCTAAGTTGCCTGCAATTAAAACTTCGGTATCATTTAAAGGTATAATTACTGATAATGAATTTAAGCAATTACTTAATCAAAATTTATCTTCGTTTAAAAATTTAAATCGAGCTATCCAATCACTCCCTGAATACAAATTAGGCGCCCATAAGGTTTTAGATAAAGCGCGTGATTCAAGGAATGAACTAATTCATAGCGCAACTTTAGGTATGGACCGTAATCTCGATGATTCTGATAATATACATAAATTCATGCAAGCTATCGCGTGTTTTGTAACAGAATTGATTAGGGGGGATATCGTTATTTCGTGTTTAATCTCTCTTAGTAATAAAGAGGATATTCCTAGTCACTTCTTGACTAAAGAATATGAAAACTCAATATTGAAATGGATTTTCCAACGCTTCGAAACATAACAAGTGTCTAAGGTTACGACAGTCCTCTCATGGCATAAAACTGCCCATCGAATAAGTATAATCTTATACTGCAGTGGTATAAAACTTTAAGGGAGGTATATTGTCGTTGATAATGATCAAAATCTTTATGTTTACGATGCAAACAGAAAACACATGAATTTCATTGCGCCTCTTATTTGTAGTAGCCAATGAAATAGAATAATTATTAGAACATTATCAAAGTATTAATTTCACAAGTTACACTCCTTTGGTTATGCTAGTGAGCATTATAAAATTATATTGCGAAACCCTCTATGCTACCTCTACTTCGTATCTTGATAATTGAGCAAGACCCAGCCACTTTACAAGGGCTTTCAACGAACCTATCAAAGACCATTCCTAACTTTGAGCGAGACGATATTCATATCGATATTATTGAATGCCTCGAGCTTAAACACGCGCTGGAATGTGTAGAGGAAGATGGTGATATTCAAGCCGTAGTTCTAAGCTGGGATATGCACAACAAAGTGGGTGAGCGGATGTATAGCCGCTTTATCGAGGATTTAAAGGCAATTCGCCTTGAGTTACCGGTTTATGTTATTGGCGACGACACTAAAGGGCTGGAGATCGTAAACGAATCAGAAGAAATCGAATCATTCTTTTTTAAAGATGAAGTGATTTCTGACCCAGAAGCTATTTTAGGCTATATGATTAACGATTTTGACGACCGCTCTGAAACGCCATTTTGGACGGCGTATCGTCGTTACGTTGGTGAAGCAAACGACTCTTGGCATACACCGGGTCATAGTGGGGGTTCTAGCTTTAGAAACTCACCTTACATTAAAGATTTTTATCAGTTTTACGGCCGCAATGTATTTGTTGGCGACCTGTCGGTTTCGGTAGACTCGCTAGGTTCATTATCAGACAGCACTAATACTATTGGTCGCGCCCAAGAATCAGCCGCGGCGACGTTTGAAGTTAAACACACCTACTTTGTTACAAATGGTTCATCCACCTCAAATAAAATCATCTTGCAGACACTGCTGCGCAAGGGAGATAAAGTAATTGTCGACCGTAATTGCCATAAGTCAGTACACTATGGCATCTTGCAATCAGCCAGTTACCCTATTTATTTGGCGAGTATCTTAAACCCAAAATATGGCATTTTCGCGCCACCATCGTTGGCCGACATCAAGTTAGCAATTGAAAACAATACTGATGCTAAATTACTAGTGCTTACCGGTTGTACTTACGATGGCTTACTTAGCGACCTAAAACAAGTCGTAGATTATGCTCATCAATATGGTATTAAGGTATTTATAGATGAAGCCTGGTTTGCATACTCTTTGTTTCATCCTAGCTTTCGTCATTATTCTGCGATACATGCAGGGGCTGACTACATTACGCATTCGGCGCATAAAGTAGTATCGGCGTTTTCTCAAGCGTCTTATATTCATATTAACGACCCCGATTTTGATGCCGATTTCTTTCGAGAGATTTATAGTATCTACGCTAGTACATCGCCTAAATATCAGCTTATTGCATCGCTTGACGTGTGCCAAAAGCAATTAGAGATGGAAGGCTATAAGCTGCTCAATGCGCTGCTAAATCATGTTGAGGAGTTTAAACAACAGATGGCCTCGCTTAAGCAAATTAAAGTATTAGCTAAGCAAGACTTTATGGAAATATTCCCGCATTTTAGTGGTGATAATATGGGCCACGACCCATTAAAGATCCTTATTGATATTAGTGAGCTACCTTACTCATTAAAAGATATTCATAAATATCTACTGGATGAAATTGGGCTAGAGATAGAAAAATACACACACAGCACCATTTTGGTTTTACTGACGCTTGGCGGCACACGCTCAAAAATAATTCGTTTGTACAATGCATTGAAAAAGCTAGACAGCGGTAAAGTAAAACTATCGAAATCGACGCGTAGAGCTCGCTTACCTGAAAATTTACCAGCCATAGACTTGGCGTGTATTCCAAGCGATGCTTTTTATGGCGACCGCGAATCTGTGCCTATTAGCAAAAGTAACAACCGCATTTGTGCAGGTTTAGTTACTCCATACCCACCGGGCATTCCGCTTTTAGTCCCAGGCCAGCATATCACTGATGATCATGTTGAATATTTGCAAGAGTTGGCAAGCCAAGGACTGACGATACAAGGCAGTTTCGATGGTGAAATTTATGTTCTTAAGGGTAAGGTTAAAAAATAAATGTATTGGTTTAATACTATCTCGATAATAATACCAATCTGCTTATATACGGGGTCTATTTAACGTTAAGAAAATTACGCTAGAACTAGGCAAAAATTTTTGTATCTAGTTGTTCTAAATAAAAAATTTTTAACGACGTTATAGTGCAATTTAATTCGTTAAATTGATCAAAGAT